>CAZKEZ010000001.1:0-95353 GCA_964551905.1 uncultured Nocardioides sp.
CCCGGCCGACGAGGCCCTCCCGGGACGGGAGAACCGGCCGTTCGCACTGGCGGACCGGCACTTGGTCCTCGACGCGCCACTGGTGACCGACGAGGTGCCGGACGGTCTCGAGGCGGCGGTCTTCGGTCTCGGCTGCTTCTGGGGCGCCGAGGAGATCTTCTGGCAGGTGCCGGGCGTGTGGTCGACCTCTGTCGGGTACGCCGGCGGGCAGACGCCGCACCCGACGTACGAGGAGGTCTGCTCCGGCCGGACCGGACACACCGAGGCGGTGCGCGTGGTCTACGACCCGGCGAAGGTGTCCTACGCGGACCTGGTGAAGACCTTCTTGGAGGTGCACGACCCGACGCAGGGCATGCGCCAGGGCAACGACGTCGGGACGCAGTACCGCTCGGCCATCTATTGGACCACCCCCGAGCAGGAGCAGGTCGCCCGCGAGCTGCTCGACCGCTACCAGCCGGTGCTCACGGCCCGCGGCTACGGCGAGATCACCACCGAGGTCGCGCCCGCGCCGACCTACTACTACGCCGAGGACTACCACCAGCAGTACCTCGTGAAGGTGCCCCACGGCTACCGCTGCCACTCCGCCACCGGGGTGCCGGTCCCGTCCTGACCGCGCACGAGCAGGTCGGGTCAGAAGCGGTTCGCCAACGCCGTCAGCTTGGCGACGTACGCCGGGAAGTCGTAGTTCTCGGGCACGTTGTCGCCGGGTGAGAACCACCCCACAGCGCCGTCGATGCCCTCTCGCAGGATGTCGGCCTGCCCGGCATGCCGGGCGATGTCGGCATGCACGTGGATCATGATGTGGCCCAGTGTGACGTCGGCGCCGCCCTCTCCCCACCAGGCCACCCGGCCCGGGGCATCGAGGTCGAGGGTGTCGATGGTCTCGTTGGCGAAGCTGATCACCCGTCGGTAGAGACCGCGGAGGCCATCGGAGGTCTCCGACTCCCAGGCGTACCAGTCGGCCTGTGGGTCGGCCTCGTAGTCGCTCGGCTCCAACAGTCCGGCCGGATCGGCGATCATCCGCCCGAACGTCGGCCCGAAATAGCCGAACTCGACGTTCGCACAGTGCTTGAGGATGCCGAGCAGACTGGTGCCCGTCGGCGTGCGGGGGAGCCGCAGATCGCGCTCGGAGACGCCGTCGAGCTTGTTGAACAGCGACTCACGCTCGTGATCGAGGTACTTCTTCAGCCGAGCCTTGAGGTCCATGCTCGCCAGTCTGGCACTGGGCGGGGACACCCAACGATCGAGCGGCCGTCTGGGACGATGCGGCCATGGGCACCGCCGACGTCCGAGACGGCCGCATCCCGCATGCCCCGTGGGCAGCGGGCGCATCGGTGTTCGTGCCGATCGCTCTCGTCGCCTGGGTCTCGTGGCAGACCATCGAAGGCGACCGCGACACGCTCCTCCGATCCCAGTTCTCCACGTGGCTGCTCGTCATCGCCTGCGCCGCAGCGCTCACCTGCCTCGCGGCTGGTGTGTTCTGGCGAACCACCGGCACCCGAGCGGGCGTGATCCTCGGAGCCTTGGCGGCGGTGCTGGCCGTGATGGGCGGCCTACTGGTCGACATCGCCGGTTCCGGCGGCCTCGCCTGACTCACGTCCGACGACGCACGACCTGGTCGGCCGACCGCAGGGGGCGCAGACTGGGGGCATGCGGCAGGCCGGCCAGAACCGGTTCGCGGTGCTGGCGAGCAGCGTCGCGGTGGTGGCGATCGTGACCCTGGGCGAGGTGCTGGGTCTCCAGGTGCAATCGGGCGGCGGCGGACCACGCCCGGACGAGACGACCACGGTGCCGACCGAGATCAAGGTGCGCGTGAACGACACGGCCATCGACTTCGGCACCGTGGTGACGTTCCCGGAGCAGGTGATGGTGACGGGGGCGACCCTCAGCGTCGGGGAGTTCACCGGGATAGCGCGGCTGTGGCCGCTCGACGGGCGCGACCCCGAGGACGTAGGTCTGAAGGTGCGCCTGCCGGCCGGGACGCCGGCGGTCCTCGAGGGCAGCTCCCGCCCCCACTGCGACGGCGACTGGTCGGAGATCGACGTCTCGTTCTCGGTGACGACCCGCGGGTCGGGCGGTTCGACGGAGCGCCACCAGTACACCCCTCACCAGCCCGATGCGCTGGCGGCGGCCATGGAGAAGTGGTGCGCCCAGGGGCCGGACGTCAGCGCGGAGCTGGTCTACCTCGCCGCCGACGGCTACGCCGTCGTGGACGTCGCGGTGACCAACCCGGGGCCGGAGGTCATCTCGGTGGCGGTCCCTGCCTACTCCGACGACCGGGTGTCCTGGACGGCGGCGTCCACCACGGTCGGGCCCGGCCAGCAGGTGCGGTTCAACATCCACGGTGCCCAGATCGCCTGCGAGCCCGGGGAGCTGGCCTCGTGGGAGGAGGGGCGGCTGCTGATCGACGGGAAGCCGTTCGACGTCTACTCGGCCGGGGGCTGGTGCCGCACCCCACAATAGGTACATGACCGAGCTGCCCCGGAAGGCCGCCGCGCGCACCGCGCGGCTGGCCGCGCTGCCGCTGGGGTACGCCGGCCGGAGCGCCGTCGGCCTCGGGAAGCGGCTGGGCGGCCGTCCGGCCGAGGCGGTGATGAGCGACATCCAGCAGCGCACCGCCGACCAGCTCTTCCGAACGCTCGGGGAGCTCAAGGGCGGCGCGATGAAGTTCGGCCAGGCGCTGTCGGTGCTGGAGTCCGCACTGCCGGAGGATGTCGCGGCGCCGTACCGCGAGCACCTGACCCGGCTCCAGGACTCCGCGCCCCCGATGCCGACGCAGACCGTCCGGGACGCCATCGAGCAGGATCTGGGGGCGGACTGGCGCGAGCGGCTGGTGTGGCTGGACGGCGGACCGACGGCGGCCGCCTCGATCGGTCAGGTGCACCGCGGCCGGTGGCACGACGGGCGGGACGTCGCGGTGAAGGTCCAGTACCCCGGCGCGGGGGACGCCCTGATGAGTGACCTGAAACAACTGTCCCGGCTGGCCCGCGGGATCGCGCCGCTGCTGCCGGGGGTGGCCGTCAAGCCGCTCATCGAGGAGATCCAGGCCCGCGCCGCCGAGGAGCTCGACTACCACCTCGAGGCGGAGGCTCAACACGCCTTTGCGGAAGGCTTCCGCGACGACCCCGACATCGTGGTGCCCGACGTGGTGGAGACGGGAGACACCGTCCTGGTCACCGAGTGGCTGGAGAGCCCCGCCTCGCTCGCCTCGGTGATCGCCGGTGGCACGCCGGAGGAGCGCGATCACTATGGGGAGCTGCTGGTGCGGTTCCTGTTCGCCGGACCGGCCCGGACCGGGATGCTGCACGCGGACCCGCACCCCGGCAACTTCCGGATCCTCCCCCATGCCGACGGGAGCCCCGGCCGGCTCGGGGTGCTCGACTTCGGCGCCGTGGCCCGGCTCCCCGAGCGCTCGCTGCCCCGGGCGATGGGGACGCTGATCCGGATCGCCACCCTCGAGGACCACGCCGAGCTGCTCGAGGGGCTGCGCCGCGAGGGCTTCATCCGGGAGAACGTGAAGGTCGACCCGGAGCTGCTGCTGGCCTATCTCGCCCCGTTCGTCGAGCCCACCCGGACGGAGCGCTTCCGGTTCAACCGGGAGTGGATGCGCGAGCAGTTCCGCCGGCTCAACGACCCGCGCGAGCCGACGTACACCATCGCGACGAAGCTCAACCTGCCCCCGGGCTACCTGCTGATCCACCGCACCTGGCTCGGCGGGATCGGGCTGCTCAGCCAGCTCGAGGCGGAGGCCCCCTTCCGCCAGATCCTCGCCGAGTCGCTGCCGGGGTTCGCCGAGGCCTGATCGCGCGGGACGTCATACGGACGGAGCAGACGCCTCCACGCAGCGCATGACGTCCCGGGAAGGGTCAGTCGACCCAGAAGCCTCGCGACCCGAGCCAGCCGCCGAAGTGGTCGCCGTACGACGACGGCGAGCGCGACCCGAGGTAGGAGCCCACGACGGCGGCACCGAGGTCGTCCAGCTCGGGTGCGACGACCCGGCCCTCCACCCGCTTGGCCATCGAGTCGACGAACCGGGCCAGGCCGGGATCCTCGCCGAGCCGGAAGAAGGTGACCTGGGCGCCCAGCCGCCCGGCCCCGTCGAGCTCGCGCACGGCGTAGGCGATCGTCAGCGGGTGCGGGGGGTAGGCGAAGTAGACCTCGCCGTTCGGCTCGAGGTGCGAGGTCGGCTCGCCATCGGTGACCACGAGCAGCACAGGTTGGGCGTTCGGGTGCTTGCGGAAGTGCCGGTTGGCCAGCAGCAGCGCATGGTGCAGGTTGGTGCCCTTGTCCCAGCGGGCGTCCAGTCCGGTGAGCTCCTCGATGTCCATGACCTGCGCGTGTCGGCCGAAGCCGATCAGCTGCAGATGGTCACCGCGGAACCGCGACCGGATCAGCGTGTGCAGCGCCAACGAGGTCCGCTTCATCGGGACCCACCGACCGTCCATCGCCATCGAGAAGGACGTGTCCACCAGCAGTGCCACGCAGGCCTGCGTCCGCGCCTCGGTCTCGACCACCTCGACGTCGCGCAGGTCCAGCGACACCGTCGGCCGGCCCCCGGTCGCGGCCAGGCCTCCGGACTCCGCGACGGTACGACGCACCGCGTTGCCCACCGTCCGGGTGACGTCCCAGGGCTCGGTGTCCCCGAACACCCACTCGCGGGTGGCGCCGGAGAGCTCGCCCGCTGCGCCGGACAGTCGGACATCTCGTTGGCCCTGTCGTGCGGAGATCCGGTTGGCGACGTCGCGCAGCAGGGCCTTGCCCAGCTGTCGCATCGCCTTCGGCGAGAGACGGAGCTGACCGTCCGACCCGCGCTTGAGGTAGCCGGAGTCCCGCAGCGCCCGCTCGAACTCCGCCAGGGTCCGCGCGTCCACGGCGGCGTCCTGGCCCAGCTGACGGGCCAGCTTGTCGAGATCGACGTCGTCGAGCCGCGCTCCGGCGTACGACTGGGACAGCTGATCGGCGAGCTCGTCCAGGTCGGCCAGGTCCTGGAGCACGCCGGTGCCGTCGCCGAGCCCGAGACCGTCCTCGCCGTCGAAGCGCTCGGATCCGCCCCAGTCCTCGCCGGGGCGGAGCGCCTGGAGGTTCTGGTCCATGCGGGCCAGCGCCTCCATCAGCTGGGGTGAGCCGAACGCCTGCGCGGAGAGCTCCATCAGCTCGGCCCGCTGCTCCGCGGTCATCGAGTTGAGCATCCGCTGCGCCGCCGCGGCGCGCGCGGCGAGTGCGTCGAGCAGCTCGCCGACGGTGCGCGGGTTCTCGGGGAAGAACTCGCCGTGCCGGGCCATGAAGTCGTCGAAGTCCTGCTGGGTGTCCTCCCCCGCGCGATGCTTCTCCAGCAGCTGGTTGAGGTCGTCGAGCATCTCGTTGACGCGGGCCCGGTCCTCGTCGGTGGCGTTCTCGAGCGCCTGCTTCATCCCTGCGAACCGCTGGTCCAGCAGCTCACGGCCGAGCAGGTCCTTGATCTGCTCGTAGGCCTCGCGCGCCTCGGCGCTCTGCCAGTCGTACGACGCGAGCTCGCTGACCGCCGCCGCCGTCGACGGGGGGAGGTTGTCGAGCCGCACCTCACGGAACGCCCGGTCGGCGTCGTCCAGGTCGACGTCGCGGGCGAGCTGTCCGCGCTCGGCCAGCACCGCCTTGTCGAGCAGCTCCCGCACCTCCTGGAGCATGCCGTCCATCCGGTGCCGGTCGAGCAGCTCGCGGCGCTTCTCGGCGATGCGGGCGGCGAGCTCGTCGAGGCCGGTCTGGCTGGTCCCGCCGCGGCGCAGGAACTCCCGCATCGCCCGCTCCGGGCTGTAGCCGGCCATCACGTCCTGGCCGATCGCGTCCAAGGCCTCCGCCAGGTCGACGGGCGCGGCGAGCGGGTCGCCTCCGTCGTACCGGTGGTAGCGGAACGTGGACCGGTCGCGGGCTTCAGCCATACACCGTCTCCCCGGCCACCGTGTCCTTGCCGATCTTGCGGGCCAGGAAGAGACCCTCGAGCGCCAGCTCGACCGCGGCCGCGCGCTGACCGTCGGTCCGCGCGTCGAGCCGGTCCATGACCTGGTCGTACAGGTCGGACTCCCCCAGGACCGGCAGACCGTGCAGGAAGTCGCGGGCGCCCACCTGCTCGCCGGTGGTCACCAGTGCGCCGTCCTCCATCGCCTCGACCAGCAGCGCGAAGTCGATGCCGCGCAGGTGCTCGCGCACGGTGTCCGCGGTCGCCTGCCGCAGCAGGTGGAGGAGGATCTCGCGCTCGCGCCCCTCCTCGCCGACCTCGAACTCGACCTTGCCGCCCAGCACGTCCACGGCGGCCGTGAGGTCGACGATCCGGGCGACCGCCTCCTCCTCACCCTGTGAGGTCGCCCGGTGCAGCGCGGAGGCCGCCACCGTCTCCGCGCCGGCGATCGCGAACCGCGCCGACACCCCGGAGCGCTGGTCGACCGAGCTGGCGTCGCGCAGCGCGCGGGTGAAGCGGGCCAGGATCTCGACGAGATGGTCGGGGACCTCGGCCACCAGGTGTGCCTCCTGCCGGACCACCGCGACCTCGTCGGGCAGCTCGACCGGGTAGTGGGTGCGGATCTCGGCCCCGAACCGGTCCTTGAGCGGGGTGATGATGCGACCTCGGTTGGTGTAGTCCTCCGGGTTCGCGCTGGCGACCACGAGCACGTCGAGCGGCAGGCGCAGGACGTACCCACGGATCTGGATGTCGCGCTCCTCCATCACGTTCAGCATCGCCACCTGGATCCGCTCGGCCAGGTCGGGCAGCTCGTTGATGGCCACGATGCCCCGGTGGCTGCGCGGGATCAGCCCGAAGTGGATCGTCTCCGGGTCACCCAGGGTCCGCCCCTCGGCCACCTTCATCGGGTCGACGTCCCCGATCAGGTCGGCGACGGAGGTGTCGGGTGTCGCCAGCTTCTCCGCATACCGCTCGCTGCGGTGCCGCCAGCTCACGGGGAGCGCCTCGCCCAGCTCGTCGGCGCGCCGGCGTGATTCCGGTGTTATCGGCTCGTAGGGGTGCTCGGCCAGCTCCGACCCGGCGACCACCGGCGTCCACTCGTCCAGCAGGCCGACCAGGGTCCGCAGCAGCCGGGTCTTGCCCTGGCCGCGCTCACCGAGCAGCACCACGTCGTGGCCGGCGATCAGGGCTCGCTCGAGCTGCGGGATCACGGTCGCGTCGAACCCGTGCAGCCCGGGCCACGGGTCGTCGCCCTGACGCAGCAACGCCAGGAGGTTGTCGCGCACCTCCTCGCGCAGGTGCTTCTGGACGTGGCCGGAGGCACGGAGCTCACCGACGGTGGCGATCGAGGGTGCGGTGGTCACCCACTCACGCTAGCCCGCCTGGCAAACGCGGATGGTCGGGTCATCGGCCACAATGTCGCCCATGCGACAGCTTCCGTCGTACGACGAGACCCTGAGCCTGCCCACAGGGAACCCCACCACCGTGACCGCCGACCTGTGCGACGAGAACGGCCATCTCAACGTGCGGCACTACCTGGGCATCTATGACGACGGAGAGTGGACGGTGTTCGGGTCCGCCGGGCTCGGCGACGAGCACGCCGCACTCGGGCACGGCGGCATCTTCGCCCTGGAGCAGCACGTCACCTACCGTCGTGAGGTGCTGCTGGACCAGCAGGTGACCGTGCGCTTGCGGCTGCTCGAGCGGACCGACCGGATGCTGCATCTGGTCAGCTACCTGACCAACGACACCCTGCGCGAGGTGGCCGGCAGCCTCGAGGGGCTCTACGGGTACGTCGACTTCGACGCCCGGCGGCTCTCCGCCTTCCCCGAGGCGGGTGCGTCGGCGCTCGACGTGCACGTCGCCGAGGCGCGCCGACTCCCCTGGCAGCCGGAGCTCGCCGGCATCTTCACGCCGCGCTGACCGGATCCAGCGCCGACTGGCTCCCTACAGGGCGGTCGTCAGGTCCGCGACGCTACTCACCGGTGAGACGGCCGGTGTCGGCGTCGCGGTCGGTGATGCAGTAGGACAGCCCCGCGGGGTCACGCAGCACCGACCAGAACTCCTCCACGACAAGCAGCTCCGCGCCCAGCGCGACGTGCCGCGCCACCTCGGCGGCCCGGTCGGTGGTCCCGAGGTCGAGGTGGGCCGACACCTCCCCGTCCGTCCGGTCCAGGCGCTGCAGCAGCACGTCGAGGGCGAGCTGTCGTCCGAGCCGTAGCCAGGAGAACTCGGGCCGCCGGACCAGCAGCTCCGGGGTGGCGCCGACCAGGCGGGCCCAGAACGCGGACTCGACGTCATAGCCGGCGGCCGGCAGGTCGAGGCACACCTGGTAGACCATCGAGGTGTGGCCCGCCGGCCACGCGACCGGTCTCGGGCGCACCGCCCCTCGGTGCGACACCAGGCAGAACGTGAGGCCGCCCGGAGAACGGAGCACGACGTACTCCCCGTCAGCGACCTCCCGGGCACCGAGGGCGACCGCCTCGTCGGCGACCGCGCGCGGATCGTCGACGCTCAGGTCGAGGTGAATCCGGGACGGGCCGGCGCCGAGCCGCTGGACGCGCAGGTAGTCGTCACCGGTGTCCGGCACGAGCGTGGCGAACTCGCCGAGATCGCCGCGGAGTGACGACACGGAGAACCCCGTCACGTCCCGCCAGAACGCAGTCCCGCGGTCGTGGACCTCGGGTGCCAGGTCGAGGAATGCACTCAACCACAGGAGTCCGGGTCGCGAGGGGGTCATGCCGGGTCACTGTAGAGGCCACTACCGTGTGCCCATGTCCCACGCCCCCCGCGAGCGGTTCATCGCCGCGCTGTGCACCCCCGAGCTCGCCGACATCGTGGACCTGGTCTGCTGGGTGGAGCAGGACGAGTCCGGCCGGACGGCGTACGCCGCCAACAGCCTCGGGCGGGTCCGCTTCCACGAGGACCGGCCGGCCGAGGTCGTCGCGGGGGCCAATCCCATCGGCAGCGAGGACCCGCTGGCGTTCCTCCCCTACGAGCGCGAGGTGGAGAACCCCTCACCGGCGCGGTCCACCGACAACTCCTACCCCTTGGCGGCGACGCGACTGCTCTCGTTCTTCGCCAACCCCGACCGCAGCCCGGACCTGGCGATCGTCCACACTCCCCGCCACTACTTCCCCGATGAGGGCGGGCATGTCGGCGAGCACGGATCCCTGGACGCGATCCAGTCGCGGGCTCCCCTGGTGCTGTCGGGTGCTGGCGTCCGCCGATTGGGGTACGTCGAGGAGTACGCCCGCCTGGTCGACGTCGGACCGACCCTGGCCCACCTCGCGGGCGTCCCCGACGATGCCCTGCGCGACGCCGACGGAACAGATCTGGAGGGGCGGCCGCTGCGCGACTACCTGGAGAGTGGCGCGCACCGGACCCACGTGGTCGGGATCCTCTGGGACGGGGCGTCGTGCGGGGACGTCCTGCACCTTGCCGAGACCGGTGAGCTGCCCGGGGTGGCGCGGCTGATCGAGCGCGGCGTGGCGCTGTGCGGCGGCGGGGTGGCGGAGTTCCCGAGCATCACCCTCACCAACCACACGGCGATCCTGACCGGCGTCGGACCGGGGCGGCACGGGGTGATGGGCAACGTCTACTACGACCGGGCCACCGGCGAGCAGGTGGTCCCCAACGACGAGAGCACCTGGCACCGCTCGTCGGACTGGCTGCTCCCCAGCGTGCGCACGATCTTCGAGATGGTGAACCAGCACCTCGGCCCCGGCGATCGACTGCGGACCGCAAGCGTCGACGAGGCGATCGACCGCGGCGCCGACTACTCCACCATGGCGCTGATCCGCGCCAGCGGCGAGAGCGGCGCCGACGCCCTCGACGACGCGCTTCCCGACGCGGCCACCTCGCCCTTCCTGGGCGACCCGGCCTACCTCGAGGACGGGTACTTCCGCTGGGGCGTGCGCGTCGACGACCTCGGCCTCCAGCAGATGCTCGACCTGTGGGCGGAGCCGGACCAGGCACCGGTGCTCACCTGGTGGGCGAACGTGGTGACCGACGGCGGCCACCACGGGGGCGGTCCGCGTTCGGACATGGCCCGGGACTCGTTGCGTCAGGCCGACGCCCGGCTGACGGTCTTCCTCGACCACCTCGAGCGGCTCGGCGCCCTGGACGACGTCACCTTCCTGCTCACCGCCGACCACGGGTTCGAGGGCTCGGACCCCTCGTGCACGGGCTCGTGGCGGCCCGCGCTGGACGCGCTCGGCCTCCCCTACCGCGACGAGGGCCCCGGCCTGGTCTACCTGCTCTGACGTCGGCCCGCTCAGCCGACGGGACGGCAGTCGTGGCCGCAGCCCTCGGGGGGCAGGGGACCGTCGGCGTGGGAGGACGGCCGGTGGAGCACCGCCGCCGACGGGGCGACCTCGAAGCCGTCGCCCACCACCCGCGCCGATCCATCGACGATCAGCGTGTAGCCGTGCCGCTCAGCCGGTGGGAAGATCACGGTCGCGGAGGGGTTGTCCGCCAGGTTCTTCGCCGACCCGCGGCTGGGCCCCGCGATCCGCAGCACGCCGTCCTCCGCGACCGGGTCGACGGTGACCGCCTTGACGACGCCCTCACTCGAGACGGTCAGCAGGTAGCCGGAGCCGAAGTCCTGCAGCGCTCCGGCCAACTGGGTCGGATCCACCACGATGCTCATGACCACGAGCCTACGCCGGTGCGTCCGGCTCCGGTGGTGGGGAGTCGACCCAGCCCTGACCCACCGAGACCGGCACGCCGGCGCCCGCCGTCAGCCCCGCCACCAGGGCTGGCAGCCCGTCCGCATGCTCGTGCGGTACGCCGATCCGCAGCGTGGCCAGCTCGGCGTACCGCCTCGACAGCACGCTCACCCCGCGGGTCCGCAGCTCGCCCTCCACACGGCCGGCATCGGCATGCTCCAGCGACAGCTCGAACTCCTCGACCAGCACTCGCTCCACGGTCCCCGCCGCCTGAAGGCCGGCCCGGACCGCGTCGCCGTACGCGCGGGTCAGCCCTCCGGTGCCGAGCAGGACGCCACCGAACCACCGGGTCACCACCGCTACGACATCGCTCACCCCGGCCGCGTTCAACGCCCGCAGCATCGGAGCACCCGCGGTGCCGGCCGGCTCACCGTCGTCGTTCGAGCGCTGGACCCGGCCCTCCGGACCCAGGACGAAGGCCGAGCAGTGGTGCCGGGCGTCCCAGTGCTCACTGCGGGCCAGGTCCACGACCGCCCGCGCCGAGGCCTCGTCCGCCACCCGCTCGACCGTGCACCGGAACCGGGACCTGCGAACCTCGATCTCGGCCACACCGGCGCCCACCGTTCGGTAGGCGGTTCGTGATCCGGGCACCCGTCGATGCTAGGTCCGACATCAACCACTGGCGTATCAGGCCACCACGTCCGCCCTCCTCCCTGGCCAAACACACGAGCCACCGCCCCGCAGGTGTCCGACGAGAGGAACCATCATGCGCACCACCTTCCGCCGCAACACCATCGCTGTCGCCGCCGTCGCGGCTGTCGGCGCGGTCGCCTTCGCCTCGCCCGGCGTGGCCAAGGGCCTGTTCGACGCCAGCAACGCCCACAAGGTCGACGGCTACCACGCGCAGGACCTGACCAAGACCCAGTACTGGCAGCACACGACGGTGTTCGACAACTTCAACGCCTGCACGTACACACCGGTCATCACCAAGAAGTTCAAGACGACGCACTCCGGAGTCGTCTCCGTGGTGAGCAACGTCGGCGCCGCCCGGGACACCAACTTCGCTCCCGAGGGCATCCTGACCACGCGCATCCTCATCGACGGTGAGATCGCGAGCCTGCCGGCGTCGGTGAACCTCGAGAACGACGGCGTCCAGGACGCGACCAGCACGGCTCTCGGTGCCCGCAAGGTGGGCAAGGGCCAGCACACGATCGTGGTCCAGGCCAAGGAGTGCGGCCCGGGTGCGGCGTACATCCACCAGGAGTCGCTGGTGGCGCAGTACTCGCCGTTCGGCGGCGCCATGGTCTCGCCCGCCCTCAAGCCAGCGGGCGGTCAGCAGAACTGACACCGACACGAAGTACGTCGGCCCAGCCGACCGTCGGAGCCCGGGGCGCAGCCGCGTCCCGGGCTCCGGTCGCGTCCCGGCCGGATTCCGTTCGCCCAGCAGCTGGCGTAGCCTCGTCGCCCATGCGGGTGGGGACCTCGATGGCCAGGTGGGTGACCGCCTCGCTGCTGGCCGGCGCCGTGGCCGCCGGCACGATGGTGGCGCCGTCGGCGGCCGCCACCCCCACCGCCGAGCCCGACCCGACCCGCCGGGCCACAACTGTGGCCCGACCGCACACGACCGGCAGCATCGAGCGGCCCCTCGACCCGACGGACCCGTTCGGGACGACGATCACGGTGGGCTATGAGCTCTACCCGGCGCGAGCCACCCCCGCGCAGGGCACGGTGCTGGCGATCGAGGGCGGCCCCGGCTATGCCACCACCTCGAGTCGCGACTACTACCTCGACCTGTTCCGCCCGCTGGCCCGCACCCACGACGTGCTCCTGATCGACGCCCGCGGCACCGGCCTCTCGGACGCCCTCAACTGCCGCCGGCTGCAGTCCTACCAAGGGAGCTACGAACGGGCGATGCGGCAGTGCGGTCGCCAGCTGGGTCCCGCCAGCGACCTTTACGGGAGCGCCTTCGCCGCCGACGACATGGCGGCCGTGCTCGACCACCTCGACATCGACCGGGTGGACGTGTACGGCGACTCCTACGGCACCTTCCTGGGACAGACGCTCGCGGTTCGCCATCCCGACCGGGTTCGCACGCTCACGCTCGACGCGGCGTACCCGGTGGCCGGGCTGAACCCCTGGTACCCGGACACCAACCGGGCGATGCGGCACGCGTTCCGGGTCGTGTGCCGGCGGGACCGGGAGTGCCGGCGGCTGCCCGGCGACCCGATCCGGCGCCTCGGGAAGGTGGCCGACCGGGTCAAGCGCGAGCCGCTGCGCGGCCGGGCCTACGACGCGGACGGCACCCGGCGTCAGGTGCGGATCGACCCCGGGATGCTCGCCTACCTGATGGGGACGGCGACCTACGGCACCACTGTCTACCAGGAACTCGACGGGGCGGCCCGGACCTTCCTGCGCACCGGCGACGACCGCCCACTGCTGCGGATCGCGGCGGAGCAGAACCACTACGGGGGCGGCGGACCGGTCCGCGACTACTCCGAGGCCGCCTACGTGGCCGTCACCTGCAACGACTACCCCCAGCTGTGGGACCGCTCCGCGAGCGAGGCCGAGCGCCGCCGCCAGTACGAGCGCGCCGTCCGCAGACTCCACCGCGACCGGCCGAACGTGTTCGCGCCGTTCACGGTGCGGGAGTGGACGACCTCGCCCTGGTCCGAGACGTCGCTGTGCCTGCCCTGGCCCCGGCCGAGCGACTGGACACCACCGGTGGCCGAGCCGGTGACCTACCCTGACACTCCCACGTTGGTCCTGGTGGGCGAGCTGGACTCCATCACCTCCCCGGAGGGGGCGCGCAGGGTCAGCAGGCGCTTCCCCGAGGCCCGCTTCGTGCAGGTCCCGAACCTCGGCCACGTGACCGCACTGACCGACCACTCGTTCTGCGCCTCAGACATCGTGGTGGGCTTCGTGCGTGCTGGGGAGGTCGGCGACACCTCCTGCATCCGTGGCTACCCGTCGGTCCGCACGGTGGACGCCTTCCCCCAGCGGCTCCGAGGAGTCACCCCCGACCCGGGCCCCGAACCCCGGCGCGTGCGCCGCGTGAGCGCCGCCGTCGCCACCACCGTGGGTGACCTGTTCCCGCGCTGGTTTGCGATGTACGGCGGGGAGGGTCGCGGCCTGCGCGGCGGCCGGTTCACGACGACCGGCCTGAACCGGGTCGGCTTCACCCTGCACCGCCTCCGGTTCGTCAACGACCTGGCCGTGTCCGGGCGGGTGCGCTGGGTGCGCGCCAGTGGTGCGGCCACGGCCGAGGTGACCTTCCGGGGTGCCGCCCGGGGGCACCTCACCCTGACCTGGAACACCCTCGACCGCCGGGGTCAGGCCACGGCCCGCGGGCGGATCGGCGGCGAGCCGGTGCGCCTGCGGATCACCGCACCCTGACCCTGGCGGACGTCATGCGAACCGTGGAGACGGGTGCACCGTCCGGATGACGTCCGGGCTCAGGCTCCGGCGAGGAAGGCCAGCAGGTCCTGCCGGGTGAGTACGCCGACCGGTTTGCCGTCCTCGTGGACCAGGACCGCGTCGGCGGACTCCAAGACGGCCACGGCCGCCCGGGCGGGCTCAGTGCTGCCGATCGTGGGCAGCGGCGCCGACATGTGGTCCTCCACCCGGTCGGTGAGCCGGGCGCTCCCGGTGAACAGCGCGTCCAGGAGGGTGCGCTCCGACACCGAGCCGGCGACCTCGGCGGCCACGATCGGTGGCTCGGCGCGCACCACCGGCATCTGCGAGACGCCGTACTCCTGGAGGATCTGCACCGCCTCGGCGATCGTCTCCGCGGGGTGGGTGTGCACGAGGTCGGGAAGCATCCCGGACTTGCCGCGCAGCACCTCGCCGACGGTCTGCTGGTCCCGCGCTCCGTCGCCGACGACAAAGCCGTACTGCGCGAGCCACTCGTCGCTGAACACCTTGGACAGGTAGCCGCGTCCCGAGTCGGGCAGCAGCACCACGATCACCGCGTCGTCGCCCTCGGGAGTGCCGGCCAGCTCCTCAGCGAGCTGGACCGCCGCCACTGCGGCCATGCCGGACGAGCCGCCGACGAGCAACCCCTCCTCGCGAGCGAGTCGCCGCGTCATCGCGAACGAGTCGGCGTCGGAGACCTCGATGATGCGATCCGCGACCGCGGCGTCGTAGGCCTCGGGCCAGAAGTCCTCGCCCACGCCCTCGACGAGGTAGGGACGACCGCTCCCACCGGAGTACACCGACCCGGCTGGGTCGGCCCCCACCACCTGGACCGCGGGGTTCCGCTCCTTCAGGTACCGCCCGGTGCCCGAGATGGTGCCGCCCGTGCCGACGCCGCACACGAAGTGCGTGATCCGGCCCTCGGTCTGCTCCCAGAGCTCCGGCCCGGTGGTCTCGTAGTGGGCACGGGGGTTGTTGGGGTTGGCGTACTGGTCGGGCTTCCACGCGTTCGGGGTCTCGCGCACCATCCGGTCACTGACGTTGTAGTAGGAGTCGGGATGCTCGGGTGCCACAGCCGTCGGGCAGACGACCACCTCGGCACCGTAGGCCTTCAGCACGTTGCGCTTGTCCTCGCTGACCTTGTCCGGGCAGACGAAGATGCACCCGTAGCCCCGCTCCTGGGCGACCAGGGCCAGGCCCACCCCGGTGTTCCCGGAGGTCGGCTCGACGATGGTGCCCCCGGGGACCAGCTCCCCCGACGCCTCCGCCGCATCGACCATGCGGACCGCGATCCGGTCCTTCACCGAGCCGCCCGGGTTGAGGTACTCCACCTTGGCCAGCACGAGCGGCCCCTCCCGCCCCGCCGGGGGTGAGCCCACGACCCGACGCAGGCGCAGCAGCGGGGTGTGACCGATCAGCTCCAACAGCGAGTCGACGTACTCCACCGCTTCAACCTAGGGCACGAACGCCGTTCGCACGGCATCTCCGGAACCCGGCACCGGCTTGCCCACGCGTCCGTAGCATTGACGGCATGGGGAAGGCGGCCGCCGCTCGCAGGCTGGCCTCCGCCGCGGCGTACGGCGGAGGCGGGCTCTCGCTGCTCGGCGGAGCCCTGTACGGCGTGCTTCGCGTCGAGGCGTCGTGGGCCCGGCGACTGATCGGGAACGTGACGGGCGAGCCCCCCGACGCCAGCGGCTGGTACGGGCGACGCCGCCCCGGACCCGCGATCAAGATCGCCCTGCTCGGCGACTCCAGCGCCGCGGGCTATGGCGTGGATCGGGTGGAGGAGACCCCCGGCGCCCATATCGCCTCCGGCGTGGCCGAGGCCGCGGATCGCCGGGTCCACCTCCGTGAGTTCGCGAAAGTCGGCGCCCAGTCCGCAGACCTGGCCGTCCAGGTCGACCAGGCGCTGCCGATCCAGCCGGACGTCGTGGTGATCCTGATCGGCGCCAACGACGTCACGCACACCGTCTTGCCCTCGCACTCGGTTCGCTACCTGGGTGAAGGCGTCCGCCGGCTGCGCGCCGAGGGCGCCGAGGTGGTCGTCGGCACCTGTCCGGACCTCGGCACGGTCAAGCCGATCGTGCCGCCGCTCCGGCAGGTCGCCCGCTCCTGGTCCCGCCGACTGGCGGCCGCGCAGACCATCGCGACGGTGGAGGCCGGTGGGCGGTCAGTGTCACTGAGCTCCATCCTCGGTCCCGAGTTCGCCGCCGAGCCGCATGTGCTGTTCGGCCCCGACCGATTCCACCCCTCCGCCGACGGCTACCGCTCGCTCTCGGAGGTGCTGGTGCCGTCCGTGCTCGCCGCCTTGGGGGTGCTGCCGGACGAGGAGCTCGAGCTGGCCACCAGGCGGGGCGAGGCCGTGCTCCCGGTGGCGACCGCGGCGGTCCAGGCGGTGCGCAGCCCCGGCACCGAGCTCGACGGCACCGAGGTCGGCGGGGCGCAGCGCGGGCTGCGCGGCCGCTGGGTGCAACTGAGGCACCGGGTACGTCGGCCCCGGACCGACGCCCAGGCGCCCGAAGCGACGGAATCCCCGGAGTCCGAGGACGCCGGGGATCCCGATCTCGAGCTTCAGCGCTGAGATCACTCGCGCATGATGGCCAGGATCCGCAGCAGGTTGGTGTAGATCCAGACCAGGCTGACGGTCAGACCGAAGGCGGCCCGCCAGGACTCACGCTCCGGGAGCCCAGCCCGGATGCCGTTCTCGATGAAGTCGAAGTCCAGGATCAGCATGAACACGCCGAGCACCAGGCCGATGACCGCGAAGAGCAGGCCGGCGCCCCCGAACCCGAACAGCCCCAGGCCGGCGCCGAACATGGTAAGCACCATCTCCAGCAGGCCGAGAGCCACCATGCCGAACATGGCGGCGATCACGAACGTGCGGAACCTGGTGCTCACCTGGATGTTGAAGAACTTGTACGCGACCAGCGTGCCGGCGAACGCGGCGAACGTGCCCACGACCGCCTCCATCACGATGCCTTCGAACCAGGCCTCGAACATCTTGCTGAACGCGCCGAGCGCGATCCCCTCCAGGGCGGCGAACGCGAGCACCAGGGCCGGGCTGATCACCCGCTTGAACGAGTTGACCATCGACAGGATGAACGCGCCGCCGGAGCCGATGATCAGGGCCGCGCTGAGCTGGGCCAGGTTCGCCTGGTTCGCGATGCTGCCGGTGGTCTGGATGTCACCGATGTAGAGCCAGGTGGCGATCGCGGTGGCGATGACGATGAGCAGGGTCAGTCCGGTCTTCTGGACCACCGAGTCGATCGTCATCCGTCCCGTGTCGACGACCTCACCGCCGGGCGTTCCGGTGCCCCAGGTCGAGGGGTCGGTATAGGGCTGCTCTGCGGTGCCATTGAACTCGGCGGACCGGTTGAACACCGGGTTGTTGCTGCGCATGTCTGGTCTCTCCTTGGAGGCCGGTGGTGGCACGTCACCGTGACGCCGCACCATGAGCCCCCGATCCTACCGGGGACTCGTGCTTTCCAACGTTCAAGCAGCCCCCACTGTTCCCACGGGCCCCGGGACGTCATACGGACGGTGCAGCCGTCTGCACCATCCGTATGACGTCCCGCGCGTGGTGCCCCCGCTGGGGGTCGAACCCAGACTGAATCGCTTTTAAGGCGACTTCCTCTGCCGATTGGGATACGGGGGCCCGCGCCGACGTTACCGGGGTCAGCGGGCGGCGGCGGCGCGACCGAGCACCTCGTCCAGCATGGCCGGCGTCAACCGCCCGGTGAACGTGTTGTGCTGGCTGGGGTGGTAGCACCCGATCAGCGTCATCGTGTGGTCTCCCTGGACCAGTGGCACCTCGGCACCGTGGCCGAAGCGGGGCTTGGGCCGGGGTACGGCGTACCCGATCGCCCGCGCCGTCCGCAGGACCGCGTCCCAGCCGTAGCCGCCGAGGGCGACGATCACCCGCAGTGACGGCGCCAGGAGGGCCAGCTCCGCCTCGATCCACCCTGCGCACGTGTCGCGTTCGGCGATGGTGGGGCGGTTGGCGGGCGGGGCACAGCGCACCGGCGCCACCATCCGGGCGCCCAGGAGCCGCTGACCGTCGCCGGCGTGAACACTGGTCGGCGCGGCGGCCAGTCCCACCCGGTGCAGACTCGCGAACAGCCAGTCGCCGGAGGAGTCCCCGGTGAACACCCGGCCGGTCCGGTTGCCGCCGTTGGCGGCAGGGGCCAGGCCGACGATGAGCACCCGCGGCTCGGGATCGCCCCAGCCCGCGATCGGTCTCCCCCAGTACGGCTGGTCGGCGAAGGACGCCCGCTTCCCGTGCGCGACCTGCTCCCGCCACTCCACGAGCCGAGGGCAGGCACGGCAGACCGACACCCGCGCGTCCAGCTCCGCCAACGTCGCGTCCCGGGTCAGGCGCCGGACCTCCGCGGGGCTCTCGGCCATCGGCGTCGCGGGAGTGGCGGGATCATCCGGCCAGCCGGTGCCGGGTGGCACCGGGCTGGGGAACAGCTGGCCGGTCACCGGGTGCGGCAACTGGGTCATAAGCCCATCTTCGGCTACTCGGGCACCAGCGACCAGGCGATGCCGTCGAGGATGTCGGCCTCCGAGACGACGAGCGAGTCGACGCGGGTACGACGCAGCACGTTGTCGAGGATCAGGGCACCGGCAGCGATCACGTCGGCCCGTCCGGCGAGCATGTAGGGCAGCGCCCGCCTTTGCGCGACCGTCAGGGTCAGCAACCGCTCGACGTGGGCGTGCACCGCCGGAAGCGGGAGTACCGCCTGGTCGGTGAGCGCGGCGTCGAACTGCGGAAGGTCGAGGACGCCGGCCGCCACCGTGATGATGCTCCCGGCGGTTCCCACCACGGAGCTCGCCGCGGCGGGATCAACCGGGCTGCCGTCGAGCTGGGCCTCGATGTCGGCCACGCAGGAGGCTACCTCTGCGGCCGTCGGCGGGTCCGAGTGCAGGTGCCGCTCGAGGAGCCGGACCGACCCGATGTCGAGCGAGACCGCACCGAGGATCGCGTGACCGGGACCGTCGTGGTCGACCCGGCCCAGCACCAGCTCGGTGGAGCCGCCCCCGATGTCGATCAGCAGCACCGGATCGGGCACCGGGACCCGCAGGTGCCGAATGGCCCCAGAGAAGGAGAGCCGCGCCTCCTCGTCACCGGAGAGCACCTCCGGGTCGACGCCGAGGCGGGCTCGGACCCCGGTCGCGAACTCCGCCGCGTTCGAGGCGTCGCGAGTGGCGGAGGTGGCACAGAACCGGATCCGCTCCACGTCATGGGCGCGCACCAGGACGGCGTACTCGTCCAACGCCGCGAAGGCCCGCTCCAGCGCCTCGGGGGCCAGCCGCCCCGAGACGTCGACACCCTGCCCGAGCCGCACCAGGCGGCTCTCCCGCACCGACACGTCGGGCAGGTCCCCGATCAGCAGCTTGATGGTGTTCGTCCCACAGTCCACCGCCGCGATCTCACCCATCCCCCACCTCCACGCAGGGACCGGCCTCCCACCACGACCCCAGCCGCTCCAGGATCTCGTCTCCCAGCGGGTTCACGCCGGGCCCCTGGGCGAGGGCCTGGCCGGCGAGGACATGGAGGCACTTGACCCGGTCCGGCATCCCGCCGGCGGAGATCCCCGCGATCTCGGGCACCTCGCCGAGCTCGGCACGAGCCTGGAGGTACCGATCGTGGGCGCGCGCGTAGGCCGCCGCCAGCCCGGGGTCAGCGGCCAGCCGCTCGCTCATCTCACGCATCAGCCCCGAGCCCTCGAGGGTGCCGATCGCGGAGACCGCACGTGGGCAGGTGAGATAGAAGGTGGTGGGGAACGGCGTGCCGTCGGGCAGCCGCGGCTCGGTGGTCACCACGTCGGGAAGGCCACACCCGCACCGGTGGCCGACGGCATGGACGGCGCGGGGCGGGCGTCCGAGCTGGGCCTCCACCGCGGCCAGGTCGGCACCCGAGATCACTCCGACCCCGGTTCGATCTTCGTCGCCGGCGACCGGATCTTGTCCGCAGGTGGCGGCGTCTCCCGAGGCGGGTCCCCGGCCAGCTCCACCGATGCCCAGGCCGTCGTCCACCACGCCGTCGGCTCCTCCCGGACCACGTCGTCAGGGTCGTCGAGCTGGCTGGAGTCCGCGAGTGGCTGACCGTTCTCGTCCAGGACGACGAAGGACTTCTCCCCCGGCATGATGTAGCCGAACCGGGCTCGGGCCTGCTGCTTGACGTACTGCGGGTCCTTCCACCGCTGCTTCTCGGCCTCCAGGTCCTCGATGGCCGCGCGCCGCTGCGCGATCTGCACCTTGAGGCCCTCGATGTGGGAGCGCTGCTGCAGGTACGCCTTGAGCGAGGAGGCGTACGACACGGTCAGCACCGCCAGCACGAGCACCAGCACCGCCGCGCGGCCCGTGAGCCGCGGTCGCCGTCGCTCGGGCTGCGCCCGCTTGCGGACCGGCTGGACCGCTCGCAGACTGCCACTTCCCTCCGTGTGCTCGCGAACGGAGCCGGTGTCCGCACCGGCCGGTGCGGAGGTGTCGGTGTCGCCGGGGCCACGCTCCGCCGCGGGCTGCCGCCCGAGGCTCCCTCGAGCGGACGCACCCCGGCCACCCCGAGAGCCAGCAGCGCCGGCAGCGCCGGGGCCGCGGGAGCCGCCGGGCCCGGCCGCACGGGGACGTCGCTTGGTCATCAGTCCAGGTCAGCCCTGGTAGCGCGGGAAGGCGCCGCGACCGGCGTACCGGGCGGCGTCCCCGAGCTCGCCCTCGATGCGCAGCAGCTGGTTGTACTTCGCCACCCGCTCCGAACGCGCGGGCGCACCGGTCTTGATCTGGCCGCAGTTGGTGGCGACGGCCAGGTCGGCGATGGTGGTGTCCTCGGTCTCACCGGAGCGGTGGCTCATCATGCAGCGGAACCCGCTGCGGTGGGCCAGCTCCACCGAGTCCAGCGTCTCGGTGAGCGACCCGATCTGGTTGACCTTCACCAGCAGCGCGTTCGCCTGGCCCCCCGTGATGCCGCGGCGAAGCCGCTCGACGTTGGTGACGAACAGGTCGTCGCCCACCAGCTGGGTGCGGGAGCCGAGCTCGTCGGTCATCGACTTCCAGCCCTTCCAGTCCTCCTCGTTGAGCGGGTCCTCGATGGAGACGATCGGGTACGCCGACACCAGGTCGGCGTAGTAGCCGATCATCTCGTCGCTGGACTTCTTCTTGCCCTCGAACGTGTACTTGCCGCGGGAGTGGAACTCCGAGGCCGCCACGTCCAGGGCGAGCACGATGTCCTTGCCGAGCTTGAAGCCGGCCGCCTTGACGGCGTCGGCGATCAGGTCGAGCGCCGCCCGGTTGCTCTCGAGGTTGGGGGCGAAGCCGCCCTCGTCGCCGAGGCCGGTGGCCAGGCCCTTCTTCATCAGCACCGACTTGAGCGCGTGGTAGACCTCGGCGCCGACCCGCAGTGCCTCCGCGAACGAGGCCGCCCCGATCGGGGCGATCATGAACTCCTGGACGTCGACGTTGGAGTCGGCGTGGGAACCGCCGTTGAGGATGTTCATCATCGGCACCGGCAGCAGGTGCGCGTTCGGGCCGCCGAGGTAGCGGTAGAGCGGGAGACCGGCGGACTCGGCCGCCGCGCGGGACACGGCCAGCGAGGCACCCAGGATGGCGTTCGCGCCGAGGTTGGCCTTGTTCGGTGTGGCGTCCAGCCGGATCATCGCCTGGTCGACCAGCCGCTGGTCGTCAGCGTCGAGACCGATGATGGCGGGCGCGATCTGTTCCATGACGCCGCTGACGGCGTGAGTCACTCCCTTGCCGAGGTAGCGCTTGCCCCCGTCGCGCAGCTCGACCGCCTCGAACGCACCCGTCGACGCCCCGCTCGGCACCGCCGCCCGACCGAACGCGCCGTCATCCAGCGCGACCTCGACCTCGACGGTGGGGTTGCCGCGCGAGTCGAGGATCTCGCGGGCTCCGACGGCTGCGATGGATGCCACGATGGTGCTCCTGGAGTGGGGTCGGGGAGTTCCGGCCCGTCCAGACTATCCGCGCGAACGCCGACCACGGCGGCGGCGCCCCGGCGGGCGAGCACCTCGCGCTACGGCACCCGGCGGCGGACCGCCTCGCGCAGCAGCTGCTCCGGATCCTCGCCCGCCGCGCGGGCCTCCACGACCAGGGCCAGCAGCCGCTCGCCGAGGTCTCCGTCCGCGATCGGAGCGACGGGTGTGCCGGCTCGGGCGAGCCGGTCGACCACCTTGTCGGCGTACAGCAGCGCCGGCAGTGCCGCCGGGATGCCCTCGGTGGGGTGCCGACGGCCCTTCTCCTGGGCCTTGACCGACTCCCACAGCTCGTTCACCTCACGAGGTCCGAGCGAGCGGGTGCGGACGACGGACCCGAAGACGTGCGGGTTGCGGCTCCGGAGCTTGGTCGCCAGGCCGGTCACGACGTCGTCGAGAGTGAACTCGCCCGCCTCCTCGGCGACCACCGCGTGGAACCAGACCTGGAGCAGCAGGTCTCCCAGCTCCTCCTGCAGGTGGCCGGAGTCCCCGGACTCGATGGCCTCGACGGTCTCGTGAGCCTCCTCGAGGAGGTACCGGACCAGCGACCGGTGCGTCTGCGCACCCTTCCACGCGCACTCCGCCCGCAGCCGGCGCATGAGCGCCAGCAGCTCGAGCAGGTGGGCCTGCGTGGCGAGGTCGGCCGGCCCTGGACGGTCAGCCGTCTCGTCGCCTGCCGCGGCCACCGCTCAGCCGCACCGCTGCGAGGCCGGCAGCGCCGCCGTCTGGGCCGCGGCCTGGTCAGAGTTCTCCGCCGTCCCGGCCCGGGCAGTCTCGCTGATCGGGAAGGACACGCCCGTCTCGGCCGAGGCGAAGGCACCCTCGACGAACTCCAGGCCGAACCGGGGGTCGATCTCCAGGGTGTGGGAGTCCGGCCAGCTCGCCAGGAGGTCCTGGCCGCGCTCGTCGACCTGGCTCAGCTGCGGGTCGTCGAGCCCCTCGTCGGCCAGCGACCGGCGGGCGGCGGCGTCCAGGATCGACTGCACGTAGGCGGTGCTGGTGGCGACCGTGACGATGGTGTCGCGGGTCTCAGCCGGGTAGCTGGCGGCTTGGGTCGTGGCCTGGGACACGGCGCTCGCGTAGTCGCCGCCCGGCTCGACGTCGTACTCGTCGGCGATCTGGTCGGCGATCGATCGCCTCACCAGCCCGTCCAGCACCTGCTGGCGAGCCAGGCTCATCGGCAGCGGCTGCTCCAGCGTGTCCTCGACCGCGGTGCACAGCAGGGCGCTGTCCGCGTCGACGTCGGCCACCGTGATCCGGTCCTCGCCCACCTCCGCTGCGATCCCGGGCTGCAGTCCGGAACAGGCGGTCAGCAGCCCGACGAGGAGCAGGGGTACGACGGCCAGGCCGGCGCGGCGGCGCGAGCCCGGCGCGCGGAACGGGGGCGTGGTCACGACTGCTCCTTCTGGTCCTGCGGCTGCGGTGGGTCGATCACCGCGTCGATGACCGTCCGGGCCCATTCAAGCAGGGCCACCCCGTCGAGTGGACGTCCACCGATCACCGCCGTCTGCGGCCGCGGCACCAGGACCGAGCCGACGGCGGCCTTGACCACGCTCTTGGGGAACATCCGCTGCAGCCGCACGACCCGGGACTCGGGGAGCTCCACGGGGGCGAACCGGACGAACTTGCCGGCGATCGTGACCTCGGCGACTCCGGCCCGCCGGGCCCGTCCCCGGAACCGAGCGACCAGCAGCAGGGACGCCACCTCCTCCGGCGGGGTGCCGTACCGGTCCTCCAGCTCATCGCGCAGCTGGTCCACGTCCTCGTCCGTGCGCACCTCGGCAAGCCGCTTGTACATCTCGAGGCGAAGCCGCTCGGACGGGATGTAGTCGTGCGGGAGGTGGGCGTCGACCGGCAGCTCGATGCGCACCTCGCCCAGGTCTGCGGCATCCGAGTCACCCTTGAACTCCTGCACCGCCTCCCCCACCAGGCGCACATAGAGGTCGAAGCCCACGTCGGCGATGTGTCCGGACTGCTCGGCGCCCAGCAGGTTGCCGGCGCCCCGGATCTCCAGGTCCTTCATGGCGATGGCCATGCCGCCGCCGAGGTCCGAGTGCTGGGCCAGAGTGGCCAGCCGCTCGTGGGCGGTCTCGGTCAGCGGCTTCTCGCCGGGGTAGAGGAAGTAGGCATAGGCCCGCTCGCGGGAGCGCCCCACCCGCCCGCGCAGCTGATGCAGCTGGGAGAGCCCGAGGAGGTCGGCCCGCTCGATGACCATCGTGTTCGCGTTCGACACGTCCAGCCCCGACTCGACGATCGTGGTGCAGACGAGGACGTCGAAGCGCTTCTCCCAGAAGTCCAGCATCACCTGCTCGAGCTGGTGCTCCCCCATCTGCCCGTGCCCCACCCCGACCCGGGCCTCGGGGACCAGCTCCCGGATCCGGGCGGCCGCCTTCTCGATCGAGTTCACCCGGTTGTGGATGTAGAACACCTGCCCGTCGCGCAGCAGCTCTCTGCGGATCGCCGCGACCACCTGGCGGTCCTCGTAGGCACCGACGTAGGTGAGCACCGGGTGTCGTTCCTCGGGCGGGGTGGTGATCGTGGACATCTCCCGGATCCCGGTGATCGCCATCTCCAGGGTGCGCGGAATCGGCGTGGCCGACATCGACAGCACGTCGACACTCGTGCGCAGCCGCTTCATCTGTTCCTTGTGCTCGACCCCGAACCGCTGCTCCTCGTCGACGACGATGAGACCCAGGTTCTTGAGCCGGATGTCTGGGTTAAGGAGCCGGTGGGTGCCGATGACGACGTCCACGCTGCCGTCGGCGAGGCCGGCGACCACCGCCGCGGCCTCGGCGTCGGTCTGGAAGCGTGACAGGGCTCGCAGCTCGACCGGGAACGCGTTCATGCGCTCGGAGAACGTGGAGAGGTGCTGCTGCACCAGCAGTGTGGTGGGCACCAGGACCGCCACCTGCTTGCCGTCCTGCACGGCCTTGAAGGCGGCGCGGACGGCGATCTCGGTCTTCCCGTAGCCCACATCGCCGCACACGAGCCGGTCCATCGGCACGGTCCGGCGCATGTCCGCCTTGACCTCGTCCACGGTGGTGAGCTGGTCCGGCGTCTCCACGAACGGGAAGGCGTCCTCGAGCTCGCGCTGCCAGGGGGTGTCGGGGCCGAACGCGTAGCCCTGAGTGGCCTGCCGTGCGGCATACAGCTTGATCAGTTCCGCAGCGATCTCGCGGACCGCTCGTCGGGCCCGACCCTTCCGCCGGGCCCAGTCCGACCCGCCCAGTCGGTCGAGCGACGGCTGCTCCCCGCCGACATAGCGGGTCACCTGGTCCAGCGCGTCGGCGGGGACGTAGAGCCGGTCGGGGGGTCCGCCGCGCCGGGAGGCGCCGTACTCGAGCACGAGGTACTCCCGCGTGGCTCCGGCCACCTCGCGCTGCCGCATCTCCACGAACCGGCCCACCCCGTGCTGCTCGTGCACGACATAGTCACCGGGCGACAGCTCGAGGGGGTCGATCTGCCGCTTGCGTCGGGCCGGCATCGCCCGCATGTCGCGCGTCGAGCCACCGGCCTGTCCGGTGAGGTCGTCGCCAGTCACCAGGGCCAGGGACAGGGTGTCGTCGACGAACCCGTGCTGGAGGAGCCCGGTCATGACGACCACGACCCCGTCGTCGTCGATCGGGGCGCCGTCGTGGAGCCGGGCGGGCACGTCATGCTCCGCGAGCACCTCCACCGTGCGCTCGGCCAGGCCGGGCCCGGGCTGGACGACCACGACCCGGAAGCCGTCTGCGAGCCAGCCCCGAGTATCGACGACTGCGCGCTCCAGGTCGCCGCGGTAGTGGTGCCCCGGGCGGGCCGGCAGGATCCGCGTCGGTGGCCCCTCGTCCGTGGCCTCGATGCCGGGGACGCCTTCGTGGTCGATGCCGAACGGGCTCACCGACCACCAGGGCAGGCCCAGGTCGAGCGCGTGCGTCCGGACGTCGGAGAGCGTCCGGTACGACGCCGCGCCCAGATCGATCGGAGCCGTCCCCCCGCCGGCGGCCGCCGCCCAGCTGGCGCCGAGGAACTCCTCGCTCGTGGCCACCAGATCGTGGGCGCGCGTGCGCACCCGCTCCGGGTCGAGCAGCACCACCTGGGCTTCGGCGGGCAGTACGTCGACCAGCAGCTCCATGTCGTCGACGAGCACCGGCGCCAACGACTCCATGCCCTCGACGGCGATGCCGGCAGCGATCCGGTCGGTGAGCTCGACCAGCTGGGGGTGGGACCGCCCGAGCTCGGCCGCCCGGCGGCGCACGTCGTCGGTGAGCAACAGCTCCCGGCAGGGTGGCGCCCAGAGCCGGTCGACGTGCTCCAGGGTGCGCTGGTCGGCCACCGCAAAACTGCGGATCTCCTCCACGTCGTCGCCCCACAGCTCCACCCGCAGCGGGTGCTCCTCGGTGGGTGGGAACACGTCGACGATGCCCCCACGCACCGCGAACTCTCCCCGGCGCTCCACCAGGTCCACCCGCGAGTACGCCGCGGCGGCGAGGCCGGCCACGAGCTCCTCGAGAGGCGCCGACGCTCCCACGGTGAGCTCCACCGGCTTCAGGTCCCCGAGTCCGCGCACCTGCGGCTGGAGCAGGGAGCGCACGGGTGCGACGACCACCCGGAGCGGTCCGGTCGCGCGGTCGTCACCGGGGTGGCGCAGCCGGCGCAGGACGGCGAGCCGGCGGCCGACGGTGTCACTGCGCGGGCTCAACCGCTCGTGCGGCAGCGTCTCCCAACTCGGGTAGTACGCCACCAGGGCCGGGTCGAGCAGGTCGGTGAGGTCCGCGACCAGGTCCTCAGCCTCCCGAGCGGTGGCGGTGACCGCCAGCACGGTGCGCCCGGCGTCCACCAGCCCCCGCACGACGAAGGGGCGCAGCGCGGCGGGGCCGGCCAGGTCGAGCGCGGGGACGCGGACGTCCTCCAGAGCGTCGGCGAGCAGGGGCTGGGACAGCACCAGCCGCGCCAGGCCGTCCAGGGCGGGGGCGACGGTTCCGAGGGCAGCCAAGGGGGCCTTTCGACGGGCGGCGGACAGCACGACAGCCCCCTGTCGGGACGACCCGGGGGCCGGACAGGGGGTTCGCGGTTCAGTCTACGCGGGGGCGCTCACCCGACGAGGTTGAGCCGACCGGGGATCCCGGGGACCCACTGGGGTCGGCACTGGCACTCGTCGGAGCAGGGCAGAAAGGTGTGCATGGCGTGGCCGCACTCCAGGCAGGGCAGGTCGTGCGACAGGTGGCCGCGGCACTCCTGGGCCTCGTCCCACATCCGCTCCACCTCCTTCGTCGGGCCTTGCTCCCACTCGATCCGTCACCGGGGGGACGCTGGGGAGCGGCCCCTATGACGCGATCGTGGTCGATGGGATGGAGGAGCGGGCGCGAGTTCGCTGGATACGGACCTGACGTACCACGTCGGGTGACCCGATCGGGTCAGGCTCGCTAGTCAGCCGGCGTCCCGCTGGGCTGACCCGGTGGCTCGACTAGCCGGTTCCGTGCCGCCGGACGAACTCGAGGATCGGATCGGCCAGCTCGGGACGGCACACGATCAGGTCCGGCAGGCTCACGTTCTCCTGGTTGTACACGAGGTCGCTGCCGTCGACCCGCGAGCAGAAGAGTCCCGCAGCGCGGGCGACCGCCACCGGCGCGGCGTTGTCCCACTCGTACTGACCTCCGGCGTGCACGTAGGCGTCGGTCAGGTCCCGGACCACCGAGATCACCTTGACCCCGGCCGACCCCATCGGCACCAGCTCGGCGCCCAGCTCGACGGCCAGCGCCTCGACGAACGCCGGAGGCCGGGTTCGCGACACCGCGATCCGGGGCCGGGAGGCGGTGGGCGGTGGGACCACAGGAGGGGTGGCCGTGCTGAACGTCTCGCCGAGAGCCGGCTGGGCCACCGCGCCTGCGACGAGCGCGCCGCGCTCCCACAGGGCGACGTGCACGGCCCAGTCCTGCCGCGGGATCTCGGAGAACTCACGCGTCCCGTCGAGCGGGTCGACGATCCACACCCGCTCGGCAGACAGGCGAGCGGGGTCGTCCTTGCCCTCCTCCGACAACACCACGTCGTCGGGTCGGTGCTCGGCCAGCAACGCGACGAGCAGCCGGTGCGCGGCCAGGTCGCCGGCGTCCTTCAGCTCACGGCCCGTCAGTCCCTCCCCGCGCACCTCGAGCAGGCGTTCGCCGGCAGTGGTCGCCAGCCAGGCGGCCAGCCGGTGGTCGTCGAGGGCAGCGGGATCGGCGGTGGTCACCAGCCGATTCTGACAGGTGCGCCGAAGCCGCTGTCGGGCCGTCCGCAACCCCCCGAAGTGACTACTGTCCAATGGCCTAGCCCACTGCGAAATTTGGCACCCTGCGGGTAGTCGCAGTGATCCTCGGGAAGTAAGGTCTCTGTGTTGGCCATGGGGGCCACGTGGACGTTTCTGTCCGTGGCAGATGGGGGCTCGGTTTCATGCAGCTAGCTCGGCGAACCTTGAAGAAGGTCGCGCTCGTCCTCACGGCGGCGGCGCTCCCGGCTGTAGGCATCGCGGTGGTGACGAGCCCACCGGCGGCAGCAGCCCCCGCGAACCTCTCCTACGTGACCCAGGCGACCACCGCCGGAGCGCGGTCCAACCACCGGGTCGTGGTGCCCAACACCGTGCAGGCCGGCGATGCGTTGGTGCTGTTCCTGACCACGAACTCCTCGACTGCCACCCTCAACAACCCGGCCGGCTGGACCCTGCTCCAGTCGCGTGACGGCACCGGCATCCGCGGCCGGGCGTGGACCAAGACCGCCACGTCGGCCGACCGTGGAGCCAGGATCACCGTCACGAGCAGCAAGGCGGTGAAGTCGGTCATGAGTGTCGCGGCCTACCGCAGCTCCGGCGGTGTCGCCCAGGTGACCGCCGCCGCGATCGGCGGCTCCAACTCCCCCGTCGCCAGCCACACCACGCCGACCGTCGCCGTGGCGCAGGCCAACTCCTGGCTGGTCAACGTCTGGAGCGAGAAGTCGGCGCCCGCCAAGACGTGGACGTTGCCCGGCAACGTCACGCAGCGAGCGACCGGGGCGGCCACGGGCTCGGGGAAGATCAGTGCGGTGCTGGGCGACTCCAACGCGGTCGTCGCCACCGGGACCGCGCCGGGTCGCACCGCGACCACGAACGGGAACGCCAGCCGCACGGTGCTCTACTCCGTCGCCGTCAGCCCAGGCGAGGACGGCGGCACCCCGCCCAACGCGGCACCCACGGCGAGCTTCACCTCGAGCTGCCCCACCCTGGCCTGTGCGTTCGACGCCTCCGCCTCCAGCGACCCCGACGGCGACGCGCTGACGTACAGCTGGAATTTCGGTGACACCGAGACCGGCACCGGCGTCTCGCCCAACCACACCTACGCCTCCGCTGGCCCCCGCACGGTCACGCTGACCGTCAGCGACGGGGAGCTGAGCAACCAGACCACCCGACAGGTCACCCCCACCGCACCGGTCGGCGGGCCGGGTCACACCGCGATCGTCCCTGAGATCGTGTCGACCAACATGCCGCGGATCACCTCCGGGGAGATCTGGGACCTGGAGTACATCGGCAACCGCGTCTACGTGGCCGGTGGCTTCACGACGATCCGCAACAACGCCAGCGGCAACACCACCAGCTACAACCAGCGCTACCTCGCGGCGTTCAACCTCACGACGGGTCTGGTCGACGCCAACTTCCGTCCCACGTTCGACCGCGGCGTCAACGACATCGAGGCCAGCCCCGACGGCACCAAGCTGTTCGTGGCCGGCAGCTTCAACAACGTCAACGGCGTGGCGAAGCGCAAGTTCGCCTCGATCAACCCGACCACGGGTGCCACCGTCACCGGCTGGACCGCCACCGGCGACGCCGTCGGCACGGAGCTCGAGGCCACCAACACCACGGTGTACCTGGGTGGCAAGTTCACGCGCATCAACGGCGCGTTCCACCGCGGCCTGGCCGCGGTGGACGCCACCACCGGCGCCCTGATCGGACGCACCGGCGGCAACCCGGCCGGCACCTGGAACAACGACATCACCGGCGGGATCGGGCCCGACGGTGCGCTCAACGTGCAGGAGCTGAAGCTCAGCCCCGACCTCTCCACGCTGATGGTGGTTCACACCGGCCGACAGATCGCCGGTCAGGACCGCTACGGCGTGGGTCTGATCAACACCGCTACCGGCCAGCTGCGGCCGTGGCGCACCCGGCTGTGGGAGGACAACCTTCAGTACGTCGGCGGCATCCAGCGCGCCTACGCTGGCGACATCTCGCCCGACGGTGAGTTCCTCGTGGTGTCCAGCGGGTCCGGCGGCGACCGGCCGCCGATCAACGACACCGCGGTCGCGCTCCCCCTCGCCGGGAACGACTTCGTGGAGCCGCTGTGGATCTCCCGGGCGTTCGACAGCGTCTACTCCGTGGCGATCTCCGAGCGCGGCGTGTACCTCGGCGGGCACTTCTCCTGGATGGAGTCCCCCACCGCGCGCGACCCGTGGCCCGGTCTCGACAACCAGGGCTACGGCACCGGGCAGGGCCTGTCTGGCTACGGGCTGGGCGACGACGTGGTCCGCCGGGACCACATCGGCGTGGTGAGCCCGTCGGACGGCAAGGCGCTCGAGTGGAGCCCGATGTCAAACTCCTTCGAGGGCAACAAGGCGATGCTCGTCCACCCGCGCGGGGTGATCACCGGCGGTGACGCCACCACGCAGGGCGGCCAGAACGTCGGCCGGGTCGCGGTGTACCAGTTCTCCAGCGAGCCGGTGTCGGGTGCCAACGAGACCACGATCACCAACCCGATCGAGGGTCGCGTGGAGGAGGGTGGCGTCGAGTTCGTCATCGACGGCACCGCCCGCGCCACCAGCGGCGTCCAGCGGGTCCAGCTCGAGCTGCAGGACCGCAGCACCGGGCAGTACCTCCAGGACAACCTGACCAGCTGGGGTGCGGCGAACACGATCAACGTCAACCTGGCCAACCCGGGCGCGACCGAAACCAACTGGTCGCTGCCGTTGACCATCGCCGAGAACCGCGTGCTGAAGGTGTGGGCTCGCACCTACGCGACCAACGGCACCAACGACGCCTCGAAGGCGACCAAGAAGTTCGAGACCTTCAGCGTCACGGACGCGGCGCCGCGGGTGTCGATCACCGGCCCGTCCGGGATCGTCCCGTCGACCACGTTCACGGTCACCGGGACGGCCACCGACGACGTCGGGGTCCGCTCGATCAGCTATGTGATCAAGAGTGGTCCGGCCCTGTTCCTCCAGGACAACGGGACCGTGGCGACGCAGTACAACTCCTTCACCATCCAGCCGGACGTGGTCGACGCCACCAACACCACCTGGTCGACCGAGGTGACCGTGCCCTACGAGGGCGAGTGGCGGATCGCGGTCACTCCGCGGGACACGTCGGGGCAGTCCTCGCTCGATGAGTTCACCCGCGACTGGATCGTGAGCTCGACAGGCATCGCCCCGTCGGTGACGATCACCGCACCGGCGGCGATGACACCGCCGACCGCCGTACCGGCCGTCCCGGTCACCCCGGGCCAGCCGCTCACCTTCGCGGGCACGGCGACCGACGACGAGAACCTCAACCTGGTCGAGATCCAGCTCCGCAACACCACGACCCGCGAGACGCTCGCCTCCGACGGGTCCTGGGGTGTGGGCCTGAACCAGGGGTGGTACCGCATCTCGCCGGTGAACCTGCCGGGCGACAGCTACAACTGGTCGTGGACGACGCCGTTCAACCTCACGCCGGGCAGCTACTCGTTCTCGGTCCGCGCCATGGATGACCTCACCCTGACGACGTCGTCGAGCAACCAGGGCCGGTTGACGCTGGCCGCCCAGATCCCCGGTGACAACCCACCGGACGGGCTGCTCGACGTCACCGGCACGCAGACCGGCGGTCAGAGCCTGGACCTGAACCTCACCGGGACGGCGTCCGACGACCTGGGCGTCGCGGAGGTGCGGCTCACGCTGCGCGACAACGACACCAACCGCTACCTCCAGCCCAACGGCACGATGTCTGCGGCGTACGCCGAGATCACCACGACCCTGGCGGCGCCCAACGCCACCAGCACCACCTGGTCGCGGGCGATCACCCTCCCGACCGAGGGTGACTGGTCGGTGACCGCGCTGGCCCGGGACACCGCCGGCCAGCAGGACACGTCGACCAGCGGGGCGACTGCTCGCTACATCCTCTACCCCGGTGACCAGCCGCCGACCTTCGTGGAGACGCTGCGGGTGCCCACGGGTGGGGAGACCTACACCGAGGGACGGATCCCGGTCACCGGCCGGGTCGAGGACGACCGGCAGATCGCGGCGGTGCAGGTGGCCATCCGCAACAGCGCCGGGCAGTACATGAACAGCTCGGGTGCGTTCACCAGCACCAACGAGAGCTGGCGGACCGCGTTCCTCAACTCGCCCGGCTCGCCCGGCTCGAACTACTCCTACACCACACCGGTGGTACCGCCCGGTGAGTACACCGTGCGAGTGCGAGGCGTGGACCACCACGACTTCGTCACCAACCCGTCGCTGGACGCGCAGGTGACGGTCACGCACCCGCCGAACAACCCGCCGGTGGCGAACTTCACGGTCAGCTGCAACGAGAACATCTGTGCCTTCGACGCCCGGGGCTCGACCGATGAGAACCCGACCGCGCTGACCTACTCGTGGAACTACGGCAACGGAACGGGGAGCGGCGCGTTCGTGAGCCGCACCTACACCAGCGCCAACACCTACACGGTGACGCTGACCGTGCGCGACGAGTACAACGCCACGGCCACCGCCACCCAGACGGTCACGATCACCGAGCCGCCGGGCAACCGGGCACCGACGGCCGTCATCGCGGCGCCGGCCGGTCCCGCGGCGACCTGTGCCCTGGTCTGCAGCTTCAGCAGCACCGGGACCGGCGACCCGGACGTCGGTGACACGATCACCCGCCTCTGGGAGTTCGGGGATGGTGGCACGAGCACCTCCTCGTCACCGACGAGGACGTACGCCGCAGCCGGGGTCTACACCGTGACGCTCACCGTGACCGACGGGTGGGGCAACTCCAGCATCGCCACGCGGCAGGTGACGGTCGGACCGTGAACGTGGTCCGGACCGAGGAGCGGGAACCTGCTCCCCGGTCCGGGCCCACCACGGACGCGTGCGAGAGTGGGCCGATGGACCGCGAGCGCCGACCGATCCTGGTGACCGGGGTGCCCCGGTCGGGCACCACCTGGCTGGCCCGGCTGCTGGCCACCGCGCCCGGCACGGCACTGACGGGGCGGGAGCCGATGAACCCGCGCGGGCGGCAGTATGCCCTGGCCGGCACGCTGACCGGGTGGACCCGGCTGACCGACCCGTCGCCGCGGCAGCGTCGGGCCCTGCGGGCGGCCTACCGGGGCTGGAACCCACGCACGTTCGGCCGCTTCGGGCGGCACCAGTGGCGGGCACCCCTGCCCGGCACCCGGGTCGTGGTCAAGGACCCGTTCGCGATGCTCTCGGCGCCGGTCGTGGTCGACCTGACCGGGGCCCGGGTGGTGCAGGTCTTCCGCCACCCGGGGGCGGTGCTCGCTAGCTACCGCCGGATGGGGTGGCGCGCTGACCTGTCGGAGCTGGCGACCCTGATCGACACCACGGACGTCGAGCTGGACGAGCCCGTGCGCTCGCTGTGGCGGTCCGGCCCCCAGTCGCTGAGCGATGCGGAGGCGATGGGCGTCTTCTGGACCGTGCTCAACGGCCTGGTCCTGGCCGACCTGGACCGCGCCCCCGGCACCGTGGTGGTGTCCCACCACGAGCTGGCGGCGGGCGGCGAGCCGGCGGCCGGGGCCCTGTTCGAGGCGCTGGGACTACGACCCAGCGCCGAGACCCGCGCGGAGATGCGCGGCCACTCACGTCAGGCCGCCGGGTCCGACGCCGCGCTGCACCGACTCGACCGGGATCCGGCCGAGGTGGCTGCCTCCTGGCGCCGGACGGTGGACGCCGCCGAGGTGCAGCGGCTCGAGGACATCGCGGGCCCGGTGCTGGCCCGGCTCAGCGCCGCGCGACTGCCCCTGGGGTGAGGTCACCCGACCTCGTCGAACCGGACCACCTCGTCCCGCTCGAGCAGCGCCCGGAACTCCTCACGTCCGGCATCGTCGAGCCGGCGGTCGCGACCCTCCTCGGTCTCGGCGTCGAACCACGCCAGCCCCACGACGTCCTCACGGACCGCAGTGTCGAAGGCCCCGCGCAGCCAGAGGGCCGCGCGCAGGGGGTCGAACGGGTCGGCCGTAGCCGCCGTCTCGGGGACGATCAGGGGCCGATCAGGGACCACTCGGCGGATGGCACCGATCAGGTCGGCGAACTCGACCCACTGCTCCGGGCCGTCGGGACGCCAGGGGTTGTACACGTCGACCCCGATCAGCGGTGCGTCCGGCACGATCCACTCCTGGGGCTTACGTCGAGAACGGTGCTGGAAGCTCCAGCTCATGAGCACCGGCACCAGCGTCACCCGTGCGACCTCTTGGCTGCGGGCCAGCGCCCGCTGCTGCATCCGCAGCCAGTCGTCCCGGGCGAAGTCATTCGCGGTGACGTCGTTCTCCGGCTCATGGTGGAGCGCCAAGAACACCGGGGCGCCCAGCGAGTCGACCGCTTCGATCACCGTGTCCAGCCACGCGTCGGAGTGACCAGCCGCCGCCTCCGCCCAGGTGCCGGGCACCTTGAACGAGACGAACGGGACGATGCCGGACGCGACGTCGGTGCGGGTGAGGGCCAGCATGAGCTCGGTCTGGTGCGGGCGGTAGAAGCGCCGAACCATCGACATCGCCGTGCCGCCCAGGTCGGTGCGGGAAGCCGCGGGCTCGTCGATGGCCAGGCTGGCACCGAAGTACAGCCGTCCGGGGCCCGGGTCGCCGGGGAACCGTGCGGCCATCGGGGCCTCGCTGGGGCTCGGCGCCGCGGGTTCCCCGGTGCAGCCGGTCAGGCCCAGGGCCGAGAGCGTCCCGCCTCCCACGGCGGCACGCAGCGTCGCGCGGCGCGTCACCGCCCCCCGTGGGGGCAACCCCCGTCCGTCATGCATGCTGGGATTCTCCCATCGGGCACCAGGCCCGGTCTCGTCCGCTTGGAGGCGTGCTCATGGGCCAGCGAGGACAGGGTGCCAGCCGCTGGTCGCGCTGGCTGTTCCTCGCCCTCGCCCTGATGCTCGTCGGAGCCGGATTGACCGCCTGCCAGAACGGCGTGACCCGCCGCCCACCTCCCGACGAGGACCCGCTGGAGCCGGTCCTGTCGGACTCGAGTCCGGTGCTCCTGATCGACTTCGAGGACGTGGCCGTCCGCGCCGGCGAGATCGTCGGTGTCCCGGCCGACGGCAGTGCCTCGGTGACCGTGGGGCTGGTGGCCGCGGGCAACGGGAGCCTGGTGCCGGTGCCCGACCCCGAGGGCGGGACCGCTGCCGGCTTCCCCGCCCACGAGGCCGTGGAGCAGGGAGACCTCGCCGCTCTCGCGGTCACCCCCTCCGGCTCCGACACCCTCTCACCCGGAGCCCGGGACTTCGCTTTCGGCTTGGACGTGCTGCCGGCGAGCGTGTCGCGAACCGACATCGACGACGGGGACAACCTCATGCAGCGCGGGCTGTTCGGTGGGGCGGGGCAGTTCAAGCTGCAGATCGACGGCGGCCTGCCGTCCTGCCGCGTGGCCGGCGCGGACGGTGCGGTGCTGGTCGAGGCGACCGAGGCTGTGCCGCTCGACGAGTGGTACCGCCTGCGCTGCGAACGCATCGGGGATCGGGTGGACCTCTTCGTCGGCACCTTCGACGACTCCGGCGACGTGGTCTGGGAGGCGTGGTCCGCCCGCGGGCCCACGGGCGAGATCCGAGTCGGCAAGCCTCCGGCCACGCTGTCGGTCGGCGCCAAGCTGAACGCGCGGCGGACCCTGGTGGTCGAGGCGCCGGACCAGTTCAGCGGCTCCCTGGATCGGGTCGTGCTGGTCATCGAGCACTGACCGAGAGTCCCTCGTCCGCGCGTCGATCTTCCACGACGCCGACACGGTGTGGTGTGCTGTGCCGGTCCGGCCGTATCCCTTCCCCCGATCGAACTACCGGCCGCGTCCCCTTCCGGGACCCGGCTGGCCGTCCGATGAGGAGCCGCCCCGTGACCACCGACCCGTCCCTCACCCGCCGCGGAATCCTGCTCGGAACCGGAGCCGCCGCTGGCCTGTCCGGCGCGAGCGGCCTGCTGGTCCCGGGCACCGCCGTCGCCGCGGCCGCGCCGCGTCGACCCCCCGGACTCCCCCCGCGCGGCCACCTCTACTACGGCGGCATCGTGCCGCACACGACGTCTGTCGGCGCCTGGGAGGCACAGCTGGGTCATCGGCTGGGCAGCCGGAGGACCTACTTCCAGCCCGACAACGTCTCCGGCCTGCTCCGACGCGCGGCAGAGGACCTGGCCGCCGGCCGCTTCCCGGTGCTGTCGATCAAGCCGCCCGGGACCTGGCGATCGGTCGCGCGCGGCCGGCACGACGCCTGGCTCGCCCGGATCCTCGACGGCCTCGGCGCTCTCGACGCCCCGTTGTGCTTCACCGTTCATCACGAGCCCGAGAGCGACAGCGGGCGGGCGGGCAACCGGGCGCGCTGGCACCGGGAGATGACGGAGCTGGTCTACCGGGAGGCCAAACGGCGAGCTCCCCGGGTCCACGTGATCCAGATCTTGATGGCCTGGACGTTCAGCCGCCGGTCCAAGCGCCATCCCGAGCGCTGGCTGGCCCCGTCGGTCGAGCTGTTCGGCATGGACGCCTACAACTGGTGGAGCCCGGTGCGCGGTGGACGCTGGCGCGAGCTCTCGGAGCTCGTCGACCGGGCCCGGCCCTACGCCGCCGGTCGGCCCATCGTGGTGGCGGAGTACGGCACCCGCAGCGACCCCGAACGGCCGGGACGAGCCGCCCAGTGGATGCGAGACGCCTACTCCTACGCGGTGAAGCACAACGTGGTCGCGCTCAACTACTTCAACTACGCACCCCGTGGCATCGCGGAGCCGTTCACCCTCGACGCCGAGCGGGCTCCCGTCTTTGCCGACTGCCTCGCAGACCCGCGATCGGTCCCCTACTCGTTCACCACTCGCGGCTGACGGCAGCGGCGCCCCTACCCCGACTACCGCTCCCCTACCGGCGCCCGCGGCGCCGAATGGGGGCTCATTTGCGACGGTAGGCGCGCGGTAGATGGGGGGTGTCCGTGGTCAGGGGGCCGGGCTCAGCGCCACGGTCCAGTTGATCCCGCGGTTGCTGGCCCGCGCCACGGTCGCCCGCTCACCGCCCCAGGTGCCGGGCGTCGGCACCTTCTGACCGGAGTCGACGAGGACGGAGGTGATCCGACCGCTTCCGGTGCCCAGCGCCGTACCGCGCTCGGTGGTGCCAGCCGGCGTGCTCCAGGCCGTGGTCCACGAGGACTTGTCCGACCAGTAGCTCAGCAGCCAGGCCCCGGAGCTCGCGGTCACGGTGGGTGCCACGTGGGCGGTGGCGGAGGAGTCGACCGACGAGGCGATCGCCGGGGCCGGGACGGCCGCGCTCGCCCCGCGGTAGGCCGCCAGGGTCAGCGCCGACTTGGTCGAGCTGCCCAACGACACAGTCACCGTGCTGCCGGAGGAGCCGGCGGTCGCGGTGGTCACCCAGACCTTCGACGACATGCCGGTGTGCGTGCGAGAGCCGACCTCGGTCCAGCCGCTCGGCGTCGCGGGCGCCGCGCCCTCCAGCCCGAAGCTGCCGTAGAGCACCAGGGTGTCGCCGGCCTGGACGCCCGACGGGACCGTCACCGACGGCGCCGCCGACGCCGCCGTGCCCGCGTAGGTGCCGGCACCCACGAAGGAGATGTCGGAGGCGGCCGGAGCGACCGCGGTCACGGTCTTGGTGACCGAGTCCGAGGCGCCCTCGTTGTCCGTCACGGTCAGCGTGACCTGGTGGCCGCCCGCCGCGGCGAAGTCCTGGTGAGCGGTCGCTCCGGTGCCCCCGATGCTCCACTGGTACGTCGCCACCGAGCCGTCCGGGTCGGTGGACACCGAACCATCGAGATCGCAGGAGAGCTCGACACAGGTGGCCGTGAAGTCCGCCACCGGCGGCTCATTGACGTTGGCAGGTGCCAGGAACACGGCCCGGCCCCGCCAGTCGCGCGAGGTGTCGACAGTGGTCGCGGAGCCGCTCGGCGCGTGGTTGACCAGGGAGACCTTGCGCAGCTGCCCGGTCGAACGCTGCACGTAGAACAGCTGGTCGTCGGACGCGAACGCCAGCGCCGCATCGTTCCACGCGATGCCGTTCGCGGCCGAGAAGACCTCGCTGCCCACGATCCCGGAGTCGGTGTCGAAGTAGCGCCACTGCAGGGAGCTCGAGTTGGACTGGGTGTAGTAGAGCCGGTGGTCGTGGTACGCGAGGCCAGTGACGGAGCTGTTCAGGCTGGCGAACATGCTCGGCAGGTTGCCGGTGTAGACCGAGGAGCCCGAGCCGGTCGCGACGCCGGTCCAGGTGGGGTCGCTGCGGTAGGGGTCCAGCTTCACAGCGGGGCCGAAGGTGCCCTTCCGGTAGGTGCGGCTGTACAGGAACCCGTCGTCGTACCCGTAGAAGAGCTTGCCCCCGGCCCAGAACGCGCCCCGGACCTTGCTCCAGGTGATGCCGCCGTTGTCCACACTGGTCCGCGGTCCGAACGCGCCGCCGTTGAACGACTGTGTCGACAGGGAGTCGCCGGAGTTGTTCGGCGAACCGACCAGCACCTCGGCGGGCAGGCTCGCGAGCGAGTCGTCGGCGACCTCGTGTCCACCCGCCAGCGGGAAGAACCCGAGCCGCGGCCGCTGGTAGGTGAAGTTGCCGATCCAGGCGCTGTTGCTGCCGAAGTAGAGACCGTTGTCGGTCGCCAGGAACGTGTAGGCCGCCTCACCTCGAGGGTGCCGTCCCGGGTTCCAGTCGAGCGGGATCCCGGAGTGCACGCTCAAGGCCGCGATGCCCGGCCGTGGCACCGCCCCCTGACCGGCGGAGTCCCGGCCGTTGATGTTGTTCATCCAGCGCATGTGCCCGCCGACGTACACCGCACTGTCGGTGACCTCGACGCCCCACAGGGTGTCCCCGCCGGACCAGTTCACCCAGGTCGGCTGGAGATCGGTCCCGACCGCGCCGGTCTCCCACCGGGCCGCGGCGTCGCAGAGGGTCCCCGAGTAGGGTCCGCCGCTCGCGGCGATCACGAAGAAGCTGCCGTCCGGTGAGAAGCTCACGTCGCGCACCCACGAGTCGAACGAGTTCTTCCCGCAGTACGGCGAGTAGCGTGCCGTCGCCCAGTCGGGCGCCACGACCGCGCTCGCACCGTCGGTGTCGACCATGACCACCTGGTCGCGGAGCAGTCCGTCCGCGCGCTTGAAGTTGCCGATGGCCACCACCCGGGACCCGTCGGGAGTGACATCGAGCTTGGTGATGCCGACCGCGCTCTTGGCGCCCGATCCGCTGTCGTTGTGCCGTTGGGTGAGCTGGACGTTGACGAAGGGGTCCAGCGCTCCGGTGGTGAAGTCGAGGGAGGCGAAGCCGGAGTGGGCCACACCGCCGACGGTCGTGAAGTTCCCACCGATGTAGAGCCGGTTGTCGTGGGCCGCCATCGACCAGACCTTGCCGTTCGGTGCCGCGGCCTTGAAGGAGGTGACGCGGGCACCGTTGGCCAGGTTGATCAGCACCACGCGTTGCACGCTCTTGCCGTTGAGCTTCTTGAACCCGCCGGCGACCAGCACGGTGCCCGGGGTCGGTCCCGGGATCAGAGTTTGGACCGGGCCGTCCAGCGTGGGGGCGAAGCCACTGACCAGTGCTCCGGTCGTGGCATCGAAGGCCAGGATGTTGCTGCGGTCCTGCGCGGTGGCGCCGCTGCCCCAGGACCGGGCCGACGAGAAGTTGCCGCCGGCGACGACGGTGTTGCCGATCTTGGTGAGCGCGTACACCTGACCGTTGAGGACCGCCGGCGTCTTACCGGGCACGGGCGAGACCACCGGGTCGGCCTGGGCCGGGACTGCCAACGGTCCGACCGCGAGCGATGCCAGCGTCATCGCGACCAGCATCACGGCACACTTCACTGCGCGGACCAACGTCCCACCCCCGTGTTTCGCCAGCACCCCCCATGGCGCTGCGGGCCGCCCCCCAAGGTGGCCGTCCGCCAGCATACGACACCCATGACGACCGGGCGAACCATGGCTCGTTCGGGCTATACAGGTCTAGCCCATAGGGGTGCTGAGATGCCTCTGGCTCTATCATGGACGCTTGGCATGGGGCCTGTGCGCCCCGGCGCGGGGGAACAAGAAACGGAGATTCGAGCATGGGCGGAGCTCCTGCCACGTCCTGCCCTCAGGTGGTCTACCTGGGCGGATTCGGGAGGTCGGGCAGCACACTGCTGGAGCGCGTGCTGGGCGCGGTGCCCGGCTGGGTCAACGTGGGCGAGCTGGTCGACCTGCCGCGCTCGGTGTTTCCGCACCAGGAGCGCTGCGGCTGCGGTGAACGGTTCGCCCGCTGTCCGTTCTGGTCCGAGGTCGGGGAGCGTGCGTTCGGCGGCTGGTCTCCCCTACTGCTGCGTCGGCTCGCGGAGCTTCGACTCGTGGTCGCCCGGCAGCGGCACGTCCCGTCGCTGCTGGCGTTGGCCCGCGGGGTCGGATCCCGGACGACGCTCGCCGACGACGTCGCCGAGTACCAACGCGGCTACGGTCGGCTCTACCGGGCCGTGGCGGAGGTCAGCGGCTGCCCCGTCGTCGTGGACGCCAGCAAGGGACCTGCGCACGGCCTGGCCCTGGGCCTGCAACTGGGCGGTGACCCGGCGCCGTACTCCCTCAGCATGGTCAACCTGGTTCGCGACCCGCGCGGGGTCGCCTACTCCTGGTCCCGCCGCAGCTCCGCACGTCCCCAGGCAGGGTCGGGTCCCCGCCAGATGTGGTCGATCGGCTCGCCCCGCTCCGCGGCCCAGTGGGCGGCCCTGCAGACCGAGATGAGCCTGGTCGGACCGGTCGCCGGGATCCCGCAGGTGCGGCTCCGCTACGAGGACCTCGTGGCCGACCCCCGGGCGGCGGTCGCGGAGCTCGCGGCCGGCCTCGGCCTCCCGCTGCCCACCGACGGGCTCGACCACGTCGAGGCACACGCGGTCACCCTGGGGCCCAGTCACGGACTGTCGGGCAATCCCAGCAGGTTCCGGAACGGTCGCATCGTCCTGAGCCCCGACGAGGAGTGGCGCCGCGAGCTGCCGGTCCGCGAGCGTCGGCTGGTGACCGCGACCACGCTCCCGTGGCTCCTCGGCTACGGCTATCCCACCTCGCTGCCCAGGGCGGAGGCGTCATGAGCGTGACCGGGAAGCCTGCCGCCGGCGCGCCACTGGTGTCCGTGGTGATCCCCACCCGGGGCCGACCCGAGCTGCTCCGCGAGACCCTCGCCAGCATCGTCGCCCAGGACTACGCCGGTCCGATGGAGATCCTCGTGGTGCACGACCAGGAGGACGCCGACCGCACTCTGAGTGAGCTGGGCACGCCCGACCGGGTGGTCCGGTCGATGAGCAACGACGGCAAGCCCGGCCTGGCCGGGGCCCGCAACACCGGGGTCCGCAACACCTCCGGACCGATCGTGGCCAGCTGCGACGACGATGACCTGTGGCACCCCGCCAAGATCCGTCGCCAGGTCGAGCGGCTCGAGTCCGACCCGCGGCTCCTCGCCGTCGGCACCGGCATCCGGCTGCTGATGGGCGACCGCGACGTCGACTGGCCGGGGCAGCGGGAGACGGTCACCCATGAGCGGCTGCTGCACAACCGGGTCAAGGAGCTGCACAGCTCCACGCTCGCGATCCGGCGGATCGCCTTCGCCAAGGCGGGCGAGTACGACGAAGAGCTGCCCCACGGGTACGGCGAGGACTACGACTGGCTGCTGCGGGCGTCCCGCGTCGGCGGCGTCGGAGTGATCACCGAGGTGCTGGCCGACATCCGCAAGGACGTCCCCTCGTGGTTCCGGGGTCGGGCCCTGAACACCGCCGACGCCCTGGAGTACCTGCTCGCCAAGCACCAGGACTTCGCCCGGCACCCCCGGGGACACGCCCGGGTCCTGGGCCAGATCGCCTACGCCCGCGGGACGGCCGGCGACCGCAGGGCCGCACTGCGCTACGCCGGACGGTCCCTGCGCGCCTATCCCCTGGCTCCGCATGGGTGGCTCGGCCTGGCCAGCACCACGGGCGTCGACCCGCAGCGGATGCTCAAGGTCGCCCGCTCCTTCGGACGGGGGCTCTCGTGAACCGACTGCCCAACTTCCTCTACATCGGTCCCGACAAGGCCGGGTCCTCCTGGCTGCACGAGACCCTGATCCGGCACCCCGAGGTGTATCTCACCCCGGCGAAGGACCTGTACTTCTTCGACCGGTACTACGACCGCGGCAAGGACTGGTACGCCGAGCAGTTCCGCGACGCCAACGGACAGGCCGTGGTCGGCGAGGTCTGCCAGGACTACCTGTTCCACCCGCAGGCCCCGTCCCGGATCGCCGAGGTCCTCGGTGAGAAGCCCCGGTTCATGGTGAGCCTCCGGGACCCGGTGGAGCGGGCCTGGTCGTCGTACCTCTACGCCCGCAAGCACGGCGTCTGGCCCGACGACTTCATGACGGCCCTGCGCACGGTTCCCGAGCTGCTGGAGCACGGCCGCTACGCCAGCGGGCTCGCCAGGTTCGCCGAGCACTTCCCGCGTGAGGCCGTGCACCTGGCCGTGTTCGACGACCTGGCCCGCGACCCGCAGTCCTACCTCGACGCGACCACTGACTTCCTGGGCATCGACCGCATGCCGCTGACCGACGAGGACCGCGCCGCCCGACTTCCCGCGGCCGCGGCCCGGTCGACGGCGGTGGCGCGTGCGGTGCGCCGCACCGCCGACTGGGTCCGCAGCCACGATGGCGCCCGGCTGGTCGGAGCGGTGAAGCGATCACCCCTGGTGCACCGGATCCTCTACCGCCCCCTGGACAGCTCCAGCGTCCGGCCCTCCCCCGAGGCGGTTGCCTACATCCGGGCCGAGCTTGAGGATGAGGTGGTGCGGATCGAGCAGCAGTACGGCGTCTCGCTGCGCCAGCGGTGGGGCTGGGTATGACGCCTGGTCGCGGCGTCGACCTCGGCCCCGCGCCGGACACCTGGGCGGGACGGATCATGGGGGCGGATCGGTCCGACCTCGCCATCCCACCTCGTCCCCGGACGCACCGGTTCCTGGGACTCACCATCGACGAGTACTGGCCGCTCGCGGCGTACTTCTACCTGTACCCGGTGTGGTGGGTGCTGGGCCTGTCGAAGGTGATGATCTTCATCCTGGCCCTCCCCATGCTGGCGACGCTGATCCGGCGGCGCACGATCCGGGTGCCGCGTGGCTTCGGTCTCTACCTGCTGTTCCTCGTGTGGGTTGCCCTGGGCATCACGATGCTCTGGGTGCGCGCGCCCGGCACCGAGGACAAGACCGGGTTCGGGCCGCTGGTCGGCTTCGGGTACCGCTCGCTCTGGTACGCCGCGGTCACCATCGCCTGCCTGTACGTTCTCAACGCGGACCGGACCCGCCTGACCGCCCAGCGGATCGGTCGGATGCTGGCCTTCCAGTTCGTGGTCACCACCGTCGGTGGGCTGGTCGGGGTGTTCTTCTCCTCGCTCGACTTCCCGTCGCTGGTCGAGCTGTTCCTGCCTCAGTCGGCCAACCGGCAGGAGTTCATGAACGCCCTGTTCCACCCGCGCATCGCGCTGGCATCGGAGTTCCTCGGCTACACCCAGCCCCGGGTCACCGCGCCGTACTCCTACCCCAACACCTGGGGCAACGCCTATGGGTTGCTCCTCCCGTTCTTCCTGTTCACCTGGTTCGGCAGGGCGGCTGGCTGGCGTCGGTACGTCGCGCCGCTGGTCCTGCTCGCCTCGTTCATCCCGGTCGTGTACTCGCTCAACCGCGGGCTGTGGCTCGGTCTCGCCGTGTCCGCGACCTGGCTCATCCTGCGCCGGCTGGTGGCCGGCGACGTCCGAGCGCTGCTGGCCGGCACCCTGGCCACCCTGGTGGTGGTGGTCAGCCTGGTCGCCACGCCACTGGGCGGCACCATCGTCACCCGGCTCGCGACACCGCACAGCGACGAGCGCCGGCAGGACACGGTGGCGGAGGTCTTCCGAACGACCTGGGAGTCCTCGCCGGTGCTGGGATTCGGCGGCACCCGGCAGATGGTCGGCAACTTCACGTCGCTGGCCGGGACCGGGGCGCCGGGCTGCCACCAGTGCGCCGCGCCGCCCCTCGGCACGCAGGGCTTCCTGTGGGGCCTGGTCTTCATGACCGGCTTCGTCGGTGCCCTGCTCCTGATGGGCTTCCTGCTGTGGCAGTTCGTTCTGAACGCCCGACGACGATCGACCCTGGGACTCGTGGCGTCGACCGTGCTCCTGTCCAGCGTCTTCTACTTCCTGTTCTACGACGCGCTCGAGCTGCCCATGCTCGTGACGATGATGACTGTGGGGCTGGCGGCTCGCGACCACGCTCCGGACACCGCCGCCGTCGAGGTGCCCGTCGACGAGTGGTCCCGGGACCTCTGGGAGCGGGTGCCATGAGCCACTCATCGGGGTCCGTCGCTGCGGACCGGCTGCCCGGCCAGCTCGCCGGACTGCTCGACGAGCTCGGACTGGACCCGCACCGCTGCCGACTCACCCGCCGACCCGCCCGGGGCGCGGCGGCGTACCTCTGCCTGCCCGCGCCGGACCGACCCCAGCTGCTGGTCCCCGAGCGCCGGTGGGCCGGGCCGATGCTCGTCGACCGGCGGGCCCGTGGAACGCGGGGCCGGTTGGCCAAGCAGGGGCTGGCCCGCGCCCTCGGCACGGGGATACTGGGGCGGCTCCCCGTGCGGCGACTGGTCGTCGACGACCCGCGCCTGGACGAGCTGGCGACCTGGCTGACCGACTCGCCCGGGGCCGTCGTGGGCGTGCTCACCGGGCCACCGCGGGCGAACCGCAAGCCGGTGCTGCGGGTCTTCACCTCGGACGGCACGACCATCGGCTACGCCAAGGTGGGGGCCACGGCGCTGGCGGCCGAGCTGGTCCGGCACGAGGCGCGAGCGCTCGCCGACCTGGCGGAGGCCGACCTGGCCACCCTCCGGGTGCCGCGGGTCGTCCGCAGCGGCAGCTGGCGTGGCCGCGACCTGCTGCTGACCAGCCCGCTGGCCGCGGTCGAACGACAGCCGTCGCGGCTTCCGGTCGCGGCGACCCGGACCCTCTTCGGACTGCACGCCACCCAGGACCGGCCGCTCGGCGCCTCGTCGGTGTTCACGGTCGGGGCTGGGTCGGAGCTGACCGGCCCCGCTGCCACCGAGCTGCATCGGCTCGCTGGGCGCCTGGAGGCCGCGCTCGGCGACCGGTTGCTGCCACTCGGCGCGGCCCACGGCGACTGGACCCCCTGGAACATGGCCTGGACCGATGGCGTGCTGGAGGTCTGGGACTGGGAGCGGTTCGCCACCGACCTCCCCGCGGGACACGACGTCATCCACTTCGAGGCGTCCCGGGTGCAGGCGGCCGACCCGTCGGCCGGCGAGCAGCGGCTGCTGACCGAGCTGCCGGACCGGTTGGCGGAGTGCGGCCTCGACCCCGGCCTCACCCATGAGCTCCTGGCGCTGTACCTCCTCGTGATCGGACGCCGGTACGCCGCCGACCTCACCCGGCAGCCTGCGGCCTCGGTGTCCACCCGCCTGGACTGGGTGGTGCGCCTGCTCCGGGCCGAGACGGACCGGGTGGCGCCCGCCGAACGGAGGGCAGCCCGGTGAACCTGCGCAAGATGGCTCCGGCCTCGGTCCGTGCCGGAGGTCGCCGGGCCAGTGTCTGGTGGGGCACCCGGACCGCCTCCCGCCGACCGCTGCCGGACTTCCTGGTCATCGGCGGCCAACGCTGTGGGACCACGTCCCTGTTCCGGGCGCTGATGGCCCACCCGCAGGTCCTGCGACCCCAGCTGCACAAGGGCGTCAACTACTTCGACCTCAACTACGACCGTGGTGAGAGCTGGTACCGCGGCCACTTCCCGGTTCGCGGCGCCGACCCGGAGACCCGGGTCTTCGACTCCAGCGGCTACTACATGTTCCATCCGCTCGCCCCCGAACGCATCGTGAGCGACCTCCCCGACGTACGGGTCATCGCCATGGTCCGCGACCCGGTGGAGCGCGCGTACTCGGCGTACAAGCACGAGCTGGCGCGCGGGTTCGAGTGGGAGCGCCCCTTCTCGCGGGCGCTGGAGCTGGAGGACCCCCGGCTGGAGGGCGAGATCGAGCAGATGGTCGTCGACCCCGGCTACCAGAGCTTCAACCACCGGCACCACGCCTACCGTCGGCGCGGGGAGTACGCCCGGCTGCTGCGTCCCTTCCTGGACGGGCTGGGGGCGGACCGCGTGCACGTCGTGGAGAGCGAGTCGTTCTTCGCCCGGCCCGAGGTCGAGTACACGCGCATTCTTGAGTTCCTGGGTCTGCCCGCCTACACCCCGGACCGTTTCGACCAGTACAACGCCCGCCCCGGCAAGGGACTCGATCCCGACGTGGCGGAGCGGCTGCGGGCGCACTTCGAGCCGCACGACTCGGCGCTGGCCGAGCTGCTGGGCCACCCTCCCTTCTGGCGAGTGCCGGTGGTCGACCGTGACTGACACGCAGCCGCTCCCCGAGCTGAGCCAGTACGTGCGCCACGTCCGGACGCACGCCGTGCGTCTCATCGTGATGGCACTGGTGGGAGCAGTCATCGGCGGATTGATCTTCCTCGCGCTGCCGCACCGCTACACGGCCACGTCGCGGGTGGCACTGTCGCCCCAGCTCACCTACCTCTCGATGTCGACGGACTCCGAGCCGACCACCGTGGTGACCCTCGACACCACGGCCGGGCTGCTGCGCTCGGACGCAGCGATCCGCGACATCGCCAGGGCGATGGACGTGTCGCCTTCGGAGGCCGATCAGGCCATGACCATCTCGGCGAAGCCGGGTTCGCGGGTCCTCGTCGTCCAGGTGACCGCCGACACGCGCCGCAAGGCTGTCGCCGGCGCCAATGCGGCCACGGAGAGCCTGCTCGAGCTGCAGTCGGAGACCTTCGCGTTGAGCCGCGAGCGAGTCCGGCTGCTCAAGAACCGGGTCAACGTGCTCCAGGGTCAGGCCCAGCAGCAGATCTCCCAGGGTGTGCCGGCCCAGTCGCTGTTCGACACCGTGGACACCCTGCAGCGTCGACTCGACCATGCCGTCGACACCAACAACACCGACTCCGCGGTGATCGTCCGGGCCGACGTCTACGAGTTCCGGCCCGGCCAGGTCGAGGTGTTCGTGGTGAGCGGACTGATGCTGGGCCTGCTTGCGGGCCTGCTGAGCACCCTGATCCATCGGCGGCGCCGATGAGCAGGGTGAAGACCGCCGAACCGGGCCGCGCGGCCGGGTCCCGCCTGTATGCTGCCTCCCACGGACATGTGGAGCGTCCGGCGCGACCCCCGGGATCCCTCGGGATGCACAAGCCGATGCCAGGGACCGGGAGGGGGTGCGCTTCGCCGTGGACGCAAACGATGCAGCGCCGGGACGTCTGAACCTCTGGGGTGCGATCCGGGCCCACTGGGTGGGGGTCTTGTGCATCACGCTGCTCTTCGGCGCAGCGGGCGCCGCTGCCTCCATCCTGCTGCCGCAGCAGTACGCAGCGACCACCAGCGTGCTCCTCCAGCCGCTGGACGGCAACCCGTACAGTCCGACCGCGCAGGGCAGCGACCTGACCAACCTGGAGACCGAGGCCCAGGTGATCTCCTCCGACGTGATCGCCCAGCAGGTGGCCGACGAGCTGCCGCCGGAGTTCGACGACACCGACCTGTCGAAGGGACTCACCGTCGGGATCGCCCCGAACACCCAGATCGTGCAGGTCACCTATCGCAGCTCCGACCCGGATCTTGCCGAGGCCGCCTCCCAACAGTTCGCGGAGAGCTTCCTGGACTACCGCAGCGAGCGACGTGACACCTTCCTGGACAACCGCCGGACATCGCTGAGCGACCGGATCTCTGAGCTGACCGATCGGCTGCGGGAGTTGCGTCAGCGGAACCTCGACAACGACGACCCCGAGGTGCGGTCGGTCGGCGGACAGCTGCTCAACCTGCGGCTGCAGCTGGCGGCCCTGGAGACCGGCGACGCCAGTCCGAGCGGTGAGGTGATCGTGACGCCGGTCGCCCGGATCTCCGGCGTCGTCCTGCCATTGCTCCCCGCGCTGATCGCCAGCCTGCTGATCGGCCTGTTCGTCGGCTGCACCTGGGCGGTGCTGCGCGACCGTCGGCAGAACCTGCTGCGGACCGTGGACGACGTCGAGCGCCTCGGCCTCCCCGTGCTCGGCCACGTCGGTCCGGCGAAGCTGCGAGGAGCGGCGGAGGGCTCCCCGAGTGACGCGGCCCTGATGGTGGGCGCGGTGCTCAACCAGCGGGTGCAGAAACCCGCCACGATCGCAGTGGGCCTGCTGACCAGCAGCCCCGGGCATGAGCGGTTCTCGGTCGACCTGGCGCAGGCCCTCGCCCAGGGACAGCAAGGGGTGCTGTTGGTTGACGCGGTCGGCCCCGGTCCCTCACAGCAGCCGGGGCTGAGCGAGGCGCTCGCCGGCAACGGGGTCCTCAGCACCCTCACCAAGCGGGTCTCCGGCGGCTACGCCCGGATGGCTGTCGGCAAGAAACCGGACACCGCAGAACGGCTCTACGGCACCGCTCGCATGGACGCGCTGCTGGAGAAGATGACCACGCAGTTCGAGTGGGTGATCGTGCGCAGCGGCACCACCGACCAGACCGTGGGTCGGGCCCTGGTGGGCACCTGCCGGTACTGGATCCCGCTGGTGATGCTCGGGTCGACCTCTCGAGACGACGTCGAGCGTGGCCTGGTCTGGGCTCGCACCACCGGCACGCAGGCCCTCGGCGTCGTAGCCGTGGACCGACCTTCCCGGCGGGAACGCAACCGTTCCGCGCCGGACTCCGACGACGAGTAGGGCTCGGTGAGCGACAGCCAGGAGCTGCGCCAGCTCGCTCGCGGGGGACTCGGTGGACTCCTTGCCTCGGTCATCACCGGACTCGGCGGCCTGGCGTTCATCACGATCGCCGCCCGGGCCTTCGACAAGACCGACGTCGGCGTCGTCTTCACGCTGACCTCGCTGTTCCTGATCGCCCTCGCGGTGGTCACCCTGGGCTCGGACATCGGCCTGATCCGGTTCGTCGCGATGAGGATGGGTGGCGACGCGGCCGAGGATCACGGTGCGACCGACGTACGGCGACCCGACGTCGCGGGCGTCGTGGTCGCCACGCTGGTGCCGGTCATCGTGCTGGCGGTGATCGCGGCGACGCTGATCTGGTTCCTGCTGCCGCTCGTCGGGCTCTCCGAACGGATCACCGACGTGGCCCGGATCTTCGCCCTGTTCCTGCCCTTCGCCGCCGTCTCCAACCTGATCCTGGCCACCACCCGCGGCCTCGGACTCATCCGCCCCACCGTGCTCGTGGAGAGTCTGCTCCGTCAGGGGCTGCAGCCGGTGCTCGCCATCGTGGTGGCCGTCCGGACCGACGCCATCGAATGGCTCGGCCTGGCCTGGGTGGCGCCGTACGCCGTCTCGTGCTTGGCCGGCCTAGTCTCCTACCACCGCATCTGCCGACGGCAGCAGATCACCCCCTGGGTGGGTCCCCGGTCCCCCTCCGTCCGCGCGGTGCGACGCGAGCTGTGGGCATTCAACGCACCTCGGGCGCTGACTCAGATCGCCCAGATCGGCATCCGGCGCGCGGACATCCCGATCGTCGCGGCGCTGGCGGGGCCGGCGGCCGCGGCGGTGTACACCGCCGCGTCCCGGTTCGTCGCCGCCGGTCTCCAGGGCATCAAGGGAGTCCAGCAGATGGTGGGCCCCCAGATCGCGCGCCTGGTCGGTGCCGGCTCCTACTCGGGCGCCGGGCTCGCGCTACGGACGGCCACCACCTGGAATGTGGTCATCTCCTGGCCGCTCTACGTGGTGTGCGCGGTGCTGCCCGGCCTGGTGCTGCTGCTGTTCGGGACGGGGTATGAGTCGGGCACCCCGGTCGTGGTCATCCTCGCCCTCGGCATGCTGGTCGGGACCGCTGCCGGCCCGGTGGACATCGCACTGTTGATGCTGGGACGGAGCGTCCAGAGCCTCCGCAACAACCTGGCCGCCCTGGTGACGAACCTGGTGCTCAACCTCGCCCTCGTGCCGGTCCTCGGCATCTCGGGCGCCGCGATGGCCTGGTCGGCGTCGATCGTGGTGTCGAACGCCTTGCCCACCTGGCAGATCCGGCCGGTGCTCGGCAACGCCGGCGACCGGCGCACCCTGCTGGCCGGCGCGCTGGCCCTGGCCAGCTTCGGCATCCTGCCGCTGGTCGGCCGGGCCACGGGCTGGGACTCCACTCCCGCCCAGATCGCTCAGGTGGCGCTGGGCTGTGTCGTCTATGCGGGCGCACTGTTCCGGTTCCGCCGGCGGCTGCGCCTGGTGGAGCTGTTCGGGGCCCTGCGTCGTCGTCGCGGCTCCCGGACCTAGGGATCGGTCGGCGATCGTTGCCCGGCTGCTAGGACGCCGGCATCGAGTGGTCGGGGGCGGGAAGCTCGGCCAGGGCGGTGGTGAGCAGCGACACCAGGGCCTCCACCTGGACGTCGACGGAGTCCGCGGCCTCCTCGTCCGCGCCGTCCAGGGCTCGCGCGGCCAGACCGGCCTTGGTGTCGATCAGCTCGGCGATCCGGGCGTCCAGGGTCTGCGCGGCGATGATCCGCCAGGCGGTGACCGGTTCGGTCTGTCCGATGCGGTGCACCCGGTCGATCGCTTGCGTCTGTTCGGCGTTGGTCCAGGAGAGCTCGGCGAGCACGACGTTGGACGCGACCTGGAGGTTGATCCCGACGCCCGCTGCGGTCAACGAGCAGACGATGACGGCGACGTCGGGGTCGTTCACGAACGCGTCGATCTCCTTCTGACGGACCGTGGACGTCTGGTCCCCGCGGATCGTGGTGAACCGAACGCCCCGACGGTCGAAGAGCTCACCCGCGGAGTCCATCACGTCCAGGTGCTTGGCGAAGAACACGACCTTGCCGGTGCTCCGGGCCAGCTGCGCGGCATAGTCGGCGGCCAGCTCCGCCTTCGCCTGACCGATCTTGCGCACCATCGCGAAGACGTTGTCCTCGCCGCCGCCCTCGGAGCCCTCGGCGATCTCACGCTCGGCAACCCGCCGGACCAGGACCTGGTCGATGCCCTCGTCGGCGAGGGTGCCGGCAGCCCGACGGTGCTCCAGCGCGGCGAGGTACCGGCCGACTAGCCGCTTGGCCAGCCGGCTCTCCGCGTCCTGAATCGAGCGGCCCATAGCGCCCTCGAGCTCGACGGGAAGGTCGGCGATCCGACGGGCCGGGATGTCCGCGGCGACCTCGACCTTGCGCCGTCGTACGATCCCGAGGTCGACAACGGCGTTCCGCGCGGCCGGGTAGAACGCGTGGTCAGCCGGCGTCAACCCGGTCTCCTCCAGCGCCGACATCAGGGCGTCACCGGGCTTGCGGGCCTCGATCCACCCCAGGAACTGCCAGATGGTCCGGAAGTCCTCGATGTCGTTGATCAGCGGCGTCCCCGTCAGGGCCATCAGCAATGGCCGCGCGATGCGACGGCGGACCCGCTCGGAGATCTCGAGGACGTGCTGGGACCGCTGCGACTTCTTGTTCTTGATGTAGTGCGCCTCGTCGACCACCATTCCACGGAACCCGTGCTCGCCGATCCAGGCAACGTGCCGGTCCAGGACCTCGTAGTTGACGACCACGATGTCGGCGAAGCCGTCGATGGTGGCCCCATCCCCCTGGATCACGGTGACCGAGCGTCCCGGGGTCCACAGCTGTGCCTCACGGGCCCAGTTGGTCTTGACCACGTTGGGAACGACCGCCAGGAGTGGGTAGGCGCTGGCGACGTCCGCAGCCAGGAGTGCCTGGGCGGTCTTGCCCAACCCGGGCTCGTCGGCCAGCAGGAAGGTGCGGTGGCCCTCGGCCACGGCCGACAGGACCCGCGCCTGGTGCGGCATCAGCTGCAGGCCCTTCGGGGTCATAGTGGGGCGCGGCTCGGGGAGCTCCATGCAGGCCGGGGCACCGGGTGTCGGGTGCTCGAAGGCGTTGAGCAGCGGTCCGATCAGCTCCCAGCCGACCAGGCGGCCCTGCGGCTTCGGGGCGACCTGGGAGAAGTCGGGGACCAGGAACGGGTTGGCCAGCTGAGCCGAGATCACCGACTGCGGGATCACCGTGCGCGCGGTGCGTCCGCCGACAGGGTCCTCGTCCGCGTCGACCGGGGTCGGCTCCTGGCCGGCGGCGAGCTGCATCTCACGCTGCATCCGGCGCGTCGCCTCGCCCACCTCGGCGTCCTCCCCGAGCAGCGAGAACAGGGAGGGTTGGTGGGCCGCGATCTGGGCCAGGATCGTGGCGATGCCGTCCACCCGCTTGAGCTCGGCCTCGCGCTGCCCCTCGGTGAGCTCGGAAGACGAGCGGATCCGCGCCCGCTCCTCGCGTGCGAGCAGGGCGACGGCCTGGAACCGGGAGTGCTGTCCGGTGGACAGCTGACCACGCTTGACCGCGTTCTCAACCTCCCGGACCGCCTTCGCCAGCACCGGCAGGAGGCCCTCGTTGTCGCGGCCCCGGTCGCGGGGGCGCTGAGCCGACCGTCGGTCGCCGGTCCGACGCCTGTCTCGTGTCGCCAAGCGGGCAAATCCCTTCCGATCCACCGACCCAGACGAGCCGGTGCGTGCTTCACCACGGGCCCCGTCCCACCAGAACGATGGACTGAGGCAGCGTCGCCGCACCGTGTGCGCTCGCGTCTCGCCGCCGCTCGGAGCCGGTCTACGCCGGCCGACGGCCGCGGACTGGGCCCAGTCTACGGGATCCCTGCAGCTGGCGCGCACTTCTGCCGGGTCCGAGACTGCTCGCGTCGAGCTACCTGATGCGAAACGCCTGCCCGTTCACGTCGAAGAAGTAGTTGTCGACCGCCTTGATCATGATCCAGGCCCTGCCGGTGCTGGCTCGAGGGAACCGGACTGAGGCCCGGCCGTCGTTGGCCGTAGTGGCCAGCACGCGCGACCAGGTCCGGCCGTTGTTGGTCGACAGGACGATGCGGACCTTCGAGGCGAGCTTGCGGGTGCCGTTGACCTTCCAGGTCACCGTCCGCTTCGTGCCGCCCTTCACCGACCCTCCGTTCTCGAAGGAGCTGACCAGGAAAGGTCCGGCCGACCGGTCGATCCGCAGCGTGACGTTGGCGTGACCAACCCCGCCACCACCGGGGGTGGCGTCTCGTGCGGTCAGCCGGAAGTGCATCGCCGGCCGCTTCGAGCCTGCCCGGCCGACGTACCCCTTCACGGGCAGGAACTCCGAGTAGCAGTTCACGATCGGGAGGGGCACCACGACGTACACGTCGGGGTCGTTCGGCGGGGCCGCGGGGCACCGCCCGGTCCTGGCGTTGGTGTTGCCCGCCATCACCTGCGCCAGGTCGGGGAAGGTACGCGACGGACTCTGCCCGGCTCGGTTCTGCCCCGGCGCCGGGCTCTGGAGGGCGTCATCGTCGGACACGTCGGCGTACCGGCCGAAGACCCGGAAGAGCGGCCCGTTCCGCTTGGTGTTGTCGACCAGTGCGGTTCCCCGGGCGCCACCGACGTCGTTCTGCTCCCACAGGTAGGTGAGCCGGTCGCCGTCCGCGTCGGTGGCGGACCCGCGCAGCGTGAACGGCGTTCGCAGCGGCAGGGTCCGACCGGGCGGGGCCTTGACCACCGGGGCACGGTTGCCGGTGCGGTGGGCCCGGCCCCGGTTGTTGGGCGTCCCGCCCTTCGCGGTCTCCCCCACGTGGGCGGTCGCCCCACCGGTCGTGGTGACGACCAGCGCCCGCATGTCTCGGCGGTTGCTGGCTCCGGTGTACGGGTCGGGGTCACCGGCGAACATCACCTGGAAGCCCGTGTCGTTGGGCGCCCCGAGGGGGGCCGGGTAGACGAAGGGGTCGGAGTAGATGCCGGCATACGGGTCGTAGCCCCACTTCCCGATCGTGACGTTCACCCCGGTGAGCTCCTCGACCGCGCTCTCGATCCCAGCCGCGGTGTACGTCGAGCCCCGGGTCAGCGTCACCGGGTCGGCCGTGGCTCCCGGATAGTCGAGCGTGATGGAGTCGGTGCCGTTGAACGCGGTGAGCGAGACGTCCTGCACCTCGACCGGACGCGGGGCGGAGCCACGCGTGTAGCCGTTGATCTCCTGGATGGAGCGCTGGGAGAAGTAGGGGTCGCTGTGCGGCTGGAGGTTGTCCTGTCGACAGATACCGGCGTACGCCATGATCGACGACCCCGAGCCGGGTTCCACCGAGGCGCCCCGCTCGCGGTTGGCGCCCGAACAGTTCCAGCGGGTCCCGTTGAACGTATGGTCGCCGGCGAACTGGTGCCCCACCTCGTGGGCGACGTAGTCGATGGCGTAGAAGTCCCCCACCGGGTCTGGGATGCCCGTACACCCCATCGCCTTCTCGATGCTGCCGACCACTCCGAGGCCGGCGATGCCGCCCCCGTTGGTGCCCAGCGCGATGTGCCCAAGGTCGTAGTTGGATGCGCCGATCAGCTGGCCGAGCACTGTCTGGTTGCGCTGCAGGGTGCCGACGTCGCAGTAGGAGAGCTGTCCTTCGATGTAGTCGGGGGACTCGGGGTCGAGGGTGTAGCAGGGGTGCGCGCCGCACGGACCGTTCGGCCCGGTGGCCTTCTGGACCGTGTCGAGGTTGAGCTTCTCGGTGTCGTTGACCAGGACCATCCGGATCGCCAGGTCGTCGTTGTAGAGCTGGTTGACCCGGTTCATCAGTGTGACCTTCTCCGCCAGGACGTTCTGGCTGCCGAAGTAGTCGGCGTACGTCGGGTCACTGAGCAGGGCGAGCCGGTAGACCCGCTGGACCACCGCGGCGCCCGGGGCCGTGCGCGATGCGGCCCGGTGCTGCTCGACCGCGCGGTCCAGCTGCGGGAGTCGGCGCTCCACCAGAGAGTCGGTCGGCTGGGGCAGGCTGTGGCCGAAATAGCTCAGGTGCTGGGTGGTGCCGCGCTTGTTGTAGGCCGGGTCGACGTACCAGGCGTTCTGGCCGTTCGGTCCCCGGACCGAGGCGTGGAAGCCCATCGGCGTGACGTCGAGCGCCACCGTGGTGCCCGGGTGGTCGAGGGAGACCCCGGACCAGGTCTGGATCTCCGGGTGGGCGGCGGCCAGGCGGTGCTCCATGACCTGGGTGCGCTGCACGCTCACCTGCTCGGTGCCGCCCGCAGGCGTGGGCAGCTCGAAGACCCGCGCCGTCGCGGCGCCGAGCCGCGGAGCGGCCGCCAGCTGGGCGCGCACGGCATCGACGTCGACGGCCACGGCCGAGTAGTGGCGCGGCTCGACGCGGACCTGGTCACCGGCCGGCTCAAAGGCGGTGAGCGGGCGGAACAGGGGGTCGTCGGGAGCCGCTCCCGCGGGCAGCCCTGTGAACGGCAGCGCCGCGGCGGCCAGCGCCAGCCCGGCGACCACAGCAACGATTCCCCACCCATGCTTCATGAGCTGCCCCCTCGTCGACCGATCCGGTCAGTTCCCCCGAGGGGCACTTTCACACATCGAGCCGTGGTGATCAATCACCGCCAAGCGACAGATCGAGCGCAGCCTCCGGATCATGGACGGCGCCCGGATCCCCACCGTGTCGCGAGCCGGTCCTGGCCCCCGACGACAGCAGGCCATCGAGCTCCTCGAACGCGGCCACCTGAACGCGGCGGTGCCGCAGCAGCCACCGCTGCCGCGGCGTCAGCCCCAGATCGACCACCCCCAGGTCGAGCTGCCGATCGTGGCTGAGTGCCAGGGCCTCGCTGACGCTGCAGCGCGCCGTCACCAGCTCCACCTCTGCGGCCTCGGCGACGGCGGCCAGCACCTGCCGGTGCAACCGGGCATAGGGCAGCAGCTGTCGCCGCACCTCACGACCGGGGTGGCGGCGCCACGACGCCACGTCGTCGATGCCGAAGCCCAGCGCCGGTGCGGCCCGCTCCTCGAACTCCGGTGAGCCCCACCCGCCCAGCTGCTGTCCGGCGGACGCCCAGACGGGGCAGTCGACCACCTTGCGTCCGCAGTCGCAGCGAGCCGATGCTCCCGCGCGCGGCCAGACGTGCAGGTCACCGATCAGGAGCGTGGCGGTTCGGGAGCGGAGTGCCTCCTCGGTCGGCCCGGGGTCCCGGTCCCCGCACAGCAGCAGGACGCGAGTCGCGTCGACGGCCGCCGTCGGTCCTCGCTGCGGAAGCGGAGCGGCCACGGTGGCGGCGAACACCGCGACCGCGTCGACACCCTCCTGGAGGTCCGCCTCGGCCAGTCGGGTGCCCTCGGGCGGCAGCTCCTCCACCAGCTGGTTCAGCGTGCCCTCATTGAGCGCGAGTCCCACCATGTCGCGGTTGGCGTACCAGCGGGCGAACCGCAGCTGGTGGTCGTCGACGTGCTCGCCGAACGCCGGATCGCGCGGGAACATGATGGGCCGGTGCCCGCCGACGCGGGCGTCGCAGACGGTGCCGGGACCCCCGTGGGTGACCACGACGTCCGCGGCTCCGATCTCTTCGGACAGCTCGTCGGGCGGCAGAAACTCCCGGCCCCGGGCGTGCCGCGGGGGCGCGGTGCGACCGTGCTGCACCAGCACCTCGTCACCTGGGTGGTCACGCACCCAGTCGTCGGCCCAGGCCACCGCCCGGTCGAACCGGTGGTGGTCGGTCCCCACAAGCACCAGGATCCGCCGCCCGCTCACAGGAGCGGCCCGATCACCAGCGCGTCGTCGTACAGGTCCGCCTGCTCCGGCCACTGGACCATCATCTGGTCCACGAACGGCCAGCAGAGCCGACCGGTGAGCGTGGCCGAGTCCACCCGGTCGTACACCTCGATGAACACGGTGCGGGCGCCGAACACCTTCCCGATGATGAAGAACGGCAGCGCCACCGCGGCACCGGTCGACACCACCACCGTCGGTCGGAAGTCGCGCACCACCCGCCAGGCCACCCCGGCGTTGCGGATCAGGTTGGGGATGTTGCGCGTCGTCGGGTGGTGCGCCCACCAGACGCGCTGCTCGTCCTCGAGGGCGAACAGCGCGTCGGGGGTGTCGAAGCTGACCCAGCCCCGGTCAAGGTCTCGCCACCAGTGCTCCAGCGCCAGGAGCTGCTTGAGGTGGCCGCCGCTGGAGCCGACCAGGAGCGGCCGGGCAGGCGAGGGCGTGCTGGTCCCCCGTCGCCTCCGCCATGCCACCGCCACATGCTAGCGAGTGGGCAAGCGCCTTGACCGGCGAATCTCAGTACGCGCCCTTCGACTTCACTACCGCGCCGGCGGTCTTCGACCCGATGCCGAGGTCGTCGACCAGACGCCAGTTGTCGGTGTAGTGCAGGTCGAGCTCGATCGACTTCTCCCACGACAGGTTCGAGCGGCCGCTGACCTGCCACAGACCCGTCATTCCCGGGGGTACGGCGAGGCGCCGACGCTCGCGCGCGTCGTACTCGGCGACCTCCTCGGGAAGCGCGGGGCGGGGTCCGACCAGCGACATCTGGCCCTTCACCACGTTGATCAGCTGCGGCAGCTCGTCCAGTGACGAGCGGCGGAGGAAGCTCCCGACCCGAGTGATCCTGGGGTCGTCCTTGAGCTTGAACAGCAGCCCGGCTCCCTCGTTGTGCTCAGCGAGGCTGGCCTTGATCTGCTCGGCGTCCCGGCGCATCGTGCGCAGCTTGTACATCGTGAACTCGGCCCCGTCCTTGCCGACGCGGGTCTGCCGGAACAACCCGGGACCCCGGGAGTCCAGACGGATGGCGACCACCAGTGCCAGCAGCAGCGGGGTGGCCAGGGCCAGGAGCAGGGTGCCGACCACGCGGTCGAAGAGCGACTTCAGGCCGCGCACGAACGCCGAGGGTCGGGTCGACCCGACGTGGATCAGGGTGGTGTCGGCGAACGACACCGCCTCGACCCGATGCGGGGCCACGTGGGCCAGCGGGGACAGCATGCTGATCGCGGCCGGCCCACCCTCCAGCTGCCAGCCGAGCTCCTGGACCCGCTCGTTGCTCACCCGCGGGCCCGGGACCACCACGACGACGTCCGCGTCCCGCTCGCCGATCCAGCCCGGCACGTCGGCCCCGTCCCTGACGAGCGGGGCACTGAGGATCGACTCCGCGCCGGCCGGGATCTCGGCGTGCTCCCCCACGACCACGCCGCCGACCACCTTGGCCCGACGATCGCCTGCGTACTGCGTGGCGGTCCGCACGATGTCAGGCGCGTCCCCCATGACCACCAGCCGGACCGGGCCAACGTAGCGCCGGCGTACGACCGACGCGACCGCGGCCGCCGAGGTGACCGCGACGACGACGACGCCGGAACCCTGCAGCAGGGCCGGGTCCGCTCCGAGGAAGCCCACGGCCACGGCCACAGCGGCGAACGGGATCGCGGTGTCGCGCAGCAGCCGCGTCAGCCGAGGCATCCCCGGCCGGATCGCCTCCACACCGGAGTAGTAGTGGACGATGAGGGTCAGCCCGATCACCAGCGCCACGGCGACGAGCGGGAGGACCATCAACACCCCCGCCAGGACGCCGACCGCCACCGCGGCGACGATCTCCGCCACCAGCAGCACCGACCGCGGCACCCGGGCCAGATCCACGTCCGAGGTGTGCGTCAGCGGCGCCACCCGGGCGTCGGACAGCGCCACCGCGTCGGACAGACCCACCAGGTCTGCGACATCGTTCAAACCAGGGGCCGGACGCGGGACTACCACGTCCGACCTCCGCTGAGCCGGAACCATCAGGTCCGGCTCGGAAGCCTTTTCCATCGTTGCCTTACCCCCATGTAAAGCGCCCTCACCGAGGAGGGACTTGAAGCCCGAGACGTCAGAACGCGTCCCGTGGGACGCCTGCTCAAGAAGGAGCGACGTATCGGACTACGAGTACCTGCCTCTCACGGAGGCTGGGCAAGGCGGAGAGTGTTCGAGCACTCTCAAGGCAACGGCGCAGATGAAGACAACGGCACCCACAACACCAACGGTCAAGACGACCACCCCCACGTCCCTCCGAGGCCCCCATGCCTCGCGGTAACTCCATCCTCTGCACCCCGCCAAACCATGTCAAGCCACGATTTCAGCGGACTAGCCAGGACATCCCCATCACGGGGGATTTTACCCTCGCGTCGCTGGGCGTCGACCGGGGGGTCAGCGGTTGAAGATCTGCTGGGTGCGGTCCAGCCCCTCGGCCACCAGCGACTCCACGGCGTCGGCGGCCTCGACCACCGAGAGCGGCACCTCCTTGCGCTCCGCAGCGGTGAAGTCCGACAGCACGAAGTCGGCCACCTGCTGCCGCCCCGGTGGCCGACCGACCCCGACTCGAACCCTCAGAAAGTCGCCCGTGCCGAGGGCCGCGCGCAAGGACCGGAGCCCGTTGTGGCCGTTATCCCCGCCCCCGAGCTTGACGCGCAGCCCTCCGAAGGGCAGGTCGATCTCGTCATGGACCACGATCAACCGCTCCGGAGACACCTTGTAGAAGGCGAGCAGCGCCGAGACCGGGCCGCCGCTCTGGTTCATGTAGCAGCGCGGCCGCCCCAGCACCACCCGGGGCGCCGGGGCTCCGGGGGGCGCCAGGCGGCCTTCGACGACGTCCGCCCGACCGGTCTTGTGCGCGCGGAACTTGGCGCCCATCCGATCGGCCAGCACGTCGGCCACCTGGTAGCCGACGTTGTGCCGGTGACCGGCGTACGACGGTCCGGGGTTGCCCAGCCCGACCACCAGCCAGACGGCACCCGCACCCTGCGAGGGAGTCGTCATCGCACGCTGCTCCGACCGGCCCAGGAGCTGCCTGAGCCGGGCGCGGATCACTCGGAGTCGCCCGGCTCCGCGTCGGCCGCGGGCGCCTCGACGGCCGCCTCGGCCTCCTCGCCCTCGACCTCTTCGCCCTCGGCGACCTCGGCCGGCTCCTCGGTGGGCGCGTTGGTCACGTTGACGACCAGCATTTCGCCGTCCGCGAGCAGCGTGGTGCCCGAGGGCAGCACGAGGTCGGAGGCGTGGATCTGGGTGCCGACCTCGGCGCCGTTGATGTCGACCTCGATGAACTCGGGGATGTGTGTGGCCTCGGCCTCCAGCTGGATCGTGGCCTGCTCGGTCACCACGAGCGAGTCACGGACGGCCTCGCCGACCAGGTGGATGGGCACGTCCACGGTGACCTTCTCGCCCTTCTTCACCGAGACGAAGTCGATGTGCTCGATCAGCCGGCGGATCGGGTCGATCTGCACCGCCTTGGTGAGGGCCAGCTGAGTCCCGCCGTCGATCTCGAGCTCCAGGAGCGCGTTCGCGCCGCCGTGCTTGAGCGCCAGCATCGTGTCGTGGCCCGGCAGGGTCAGGTGGATCGGGTCGTTGCCGTGGCCGTACACAACGGCGGGGATCTTGTCCTCGCGGCGGATCCGGCGGGCGGCGCCCTTGCCGAACTCGGTACGCAGGTCGGCGGTGATCTTCTCGGCGGCCATGCTCATCTCCGTCAGGGTGGTCGGTGCGAAGTCGGTGGCTGCCCCGCGCGGGTCCCGACACGACGAACGCCGCGACCGAGATGGCGGGCGCGGCGGGTGCTGGCCTGCCCTGTCGATCACGGAGCTCCCGTTCGGGGCTCCCTCGCCGAGGCAACCAGAGGAGCCTACCCGGTGGTCGCCGTACCCCCCAACTCCCGCGCGACCCCTCACTCCCGCCGTACCCCCCAACTCCCGCGGGGTTACCGTCGCCAAATGGGGCAGTGAGGGTCGCGAAAGCGACCACAACCCCGCGGTAGTTGGGGGGTGAGGGCAGTCGGTGGGGTCAGGCCTGCCCGTCGAACATCGAGGTCACCGAGCCGTCCTGGAAGACCTCCTGGATCGCTCGCGAGAGCAGCGGCGCGATCGAGAGGCAGGTGAGCTTGTCGAACCGCTTGTCGTCGCCGATCGGGAGGGTGTTGGTCACCACCACCTCGGTGGCGGGGCAGTTCTTCAACAGGTCCACGGCCGGCTCGGACAGGATCGGGTGGGTGGCGGCGATGACCACGCCGGCGGCACCGTCGGCCATGATCGCCTCGGCCGCCTTCACCACCGTGCCGCCGGTGTCGATCATGTCGTCGACGAGTACGCACACGCGGCCCCGGACGTCTCCCACCACCCGGTTGGCGACCGTCTCGTTGGGACGGTCGGTACGGCGGGTCTTGTGGATGAAGGCCAGCGGGACCCCGCCGAGCCGCGCCGACCAACGCTCCGCGACCTTGATCCGACCCGCGTCCGGCGACACCACGGCCAGCCGCTGGTCGCCGTACTTGGCCAGCACGTGCTCGCTGAGGATCGGCAACGCCATGAGGTGGTCGACCGGCCCGTTGAAGAAGCCCTGGATCTGGTCGGCGTGCAGGTCGACGCAGATCAGCCGGTTGGCGCCGGCGGTCTTGAACAGGTCGGCCATCAGCCGGGCCGAGATCGGCTCCCGTCCGCGGTGCTTCTTGTCCTGACGCGCGTAGCCATAGAACGGCATCACGACGGTGATCCGCTTGGCCGAGGCGCGCTTCAGTGCGTCGACCATGATCAGGTGCTCGACGATCCACTCGTTGACTGGCGCCGTGTGGCTCTGGATGACGAACGCGTCGCAGCCGCGCACCGACTCCTCATAGCGGATGTAGGTCTCGGAGTTGGCGAACTGGTAGGCCTCCGTCGGAACCAGGTCCGACCCCAGCGTCGCCGAGACCTCGAGCGCCAGCTCCGGGTGCGCCCGGCCACTGAACAGCATCAGGTGCTTCTTGGTGGTCTTCTTCATTCCGCTCACGCGATGGGCTCCTCGGTCGGCCGGCCTGTGCGGTCTCTTGATTGTCCCTCACCGAGCCCGACGGACAACACCTCGGTGCGGTTCAGTCCACGGCCGCCGCGGCGTCCGCGGCGTCGGCCTGCGCGGTTCCCGCTCGCTTGCGCTGCGTCCAGCCCTCCAGGTTGCGCTGCGGGCCGCTCGACACAGCGAGGGCTCCGGGCGGCACGTCTCGGCGGATCACCGACCCGGCGCCGGTAGCCGCGCCGTCCCCGATGTGCACCGGGGCGACGAAGGTGTTGTTCGACGCCGTGCGGGCGTGCCGACCCACGGTGGTGCGGTGCTTGGTGAGGCCGTCGAAGTTGGCGAACACCGTCCCGGCGCCGATGTTGGTGCCCTCGCCGATGTCGGCGTCACCCACGTAGGAGAGGTGCGGCACCTTCGCGCCCTCGCCGATCTGCGCGTTCTTGGTCTCGACGAAGGCGCCGACCTTGCCCGCCGTACCGATGGTGGTGCCCGGACGGAGGTAGGAGAAGGGCCCGACGTTCGCCCGCTCCCCCACCACGGCCAGCTCGGCGTGGGTGCGCACGACCCGCGCCCCGGCGCCCACCTCGCAGTCCTTGAGCGAGCAGTCCGGGCCGATCACCGCGTCCTCCGCCACGACGGTGGCGCCGAGCAGCTGGATCCCCGGGAGCAGGGTCACGTCGGGGGCGAGTACGACGTCCGCATCGATCCACGTGGTGGCGGGATCCATCACCGTGACCCCGTCGCGCATCCAGCGGTTGACGATCCGGGAGTTCAGCTCCCGACCCAGTTCGGCGAGCTGGGCCCGGTCGTTGGCCCCATAGGTCTGCTTCACGTCGCCGATGACGTGCGCCCCGACGGCGAGCCCGCTCTCCCGGGCCAGACCGACCAGGTCGGTGAGGTAGAACTCGCCCTTGGCGTTGTCGTTGCTGATCCGCGGCAGCGCCTCGCGAAGGAAGTCGGCGTCCGCGGCCAGGATCCCGCTGTTGATCTCGTGCAGCTCGCGCTGCTCCGGGGTGGCGTCCTTCTCCTCCACGATGGCCACCACATCGCCCTCGGCGGTGCGGACGATGCGGCCGTAGCCGAACGGGTCGTCGACGACCCCGGTCAGGATGCTGACCGCGCGCTCGGCCGCCTCGTGCTCCGCGATGAACGCACGCAGGCTCTCGCCCTCCAGCAGCGGGGTGTCGCCGTACGCGACCAGCACCGCTCCTTCCACCTGGTCCAGCGCCTCCATCGCCACCCGGACCGCACCACCCGTGCCGTCGAGCCGCTCCTGCACCGCGAAGACGCAGTCGGGGACGTACTCGAGGACGCGGGCGACGACCTCCTCGCGCTGCGAGCCGACCACCACGACCACCCGCTCCGGCTCGACCGACCGGACGGCGGTAAGGACGTGACCGATCATGCTGCGGCCGCCCACCTGGTGGAGCACCTTCATCGTCTTGGACTTCATCCGGGTGCCCTCGCCGGCGGCGAGGACGACGACCGTGAGGTTGCGCGCCATGCTGTCTCCAGTCCTTCGAGCTGCTCCCCGGGTAGGAGTCGAACCTACGTCGCTAATCCTGATTCAAAGTCGCCACATAGTGACCGACCTTGACCAGTCTCGCCCGTTCCTCCGGCGGGGATTACCTCTGTCGGCCGACCCTATCCGTTCTCATCCGAGGTCATCTGCCGCCCTTTGTGACCAGCGTTGTGACCAAGCACGGTCGCCGACTGTGCGAGCATCCGAAGCGTGAAGCCCGAGGACCTCCCAGCGTACTCAGACCTGATTCTGCCGACTGTGCGTGCCGTGACGACGCTTGGCGGGTCGGCCACCGCGCGCGAGATTACGAGCCAGGTCGTGGCGGACCTTGCGCCCACAGACGAGATGCTTGCTGTTGCCCACCCCCACCGCCCCGACGACTCCGTTCTCATGGAGCGGGTCCAGTGGGCGCGCTCTTACGCCAAGTTGATCGGTGCCCTTGAGAGCCCCAAGCGCGGCGTCTTCCTCGTGACGCCGCTAGGCAAGGAGTTGATCGGACTCCCGCCAGACGAGGGCCAACGGCGAACGCTGGAACTCGATCGCGAGTATCGGCGCAACAGGCCGAGGCGAGCCAAGGAGCGCCGCGCGGAGCCTGTTCCCGCTGATCCCGAGCAGGCGGAGGCGGAGGCTGCCGAGGCCGAGGAAGAGGAGACTCTCTTCGGTACGGCCCCAGCCACTTCCTCGGCAGAACGGTGGCAAGACGTTCTCCTCGCTCGTCTCCACCGCCTCAGCCCTGACGCATTCGAGGAGTTCGTCCTCTACCTGTTGAGGCTCTATGGGCTGGAACTAGAGCGCGTTGGCGGCTCTGGGGACGAGGGGATCGACGGTATCGGCACCGCGCCGATTAGCCCGGTGCTCTCGTCGCGCGTCGCCGTACAGGTCAAGCGTTTCGACCCCAACGGGAAGTCCGTCGGCCGGGAGGTGGTCGCGCTCTTCCAACGCGATGCCCAGACCAAGGGCGCAGAGCGGGCAATCCTCGTCACGCTGGGGAAGTTCTCTGAGCCCGCCCGGAGGGCTGCCATCGTCACGTCCCCGACCGTGGACCTGATCGACGGTGAGCGGCTTGCAGACCTCGTACGAGAGCAGAGGCTCGGGGTTCGAACCGTCACGAGGGTTGACCCCGATTGGTTTGACCGATTCGACTGACCCGGCGCGCCACGGCCTCACATCGGCAGGGCTTGGAGAGCCTGCGCGGGAGGCGGCGGACCGACCTGCATCATCGCCGCGTGCTGGACGAAACGTCGCCCGAGGTGGTTCTCAATGATCTTTCCGGCAGACCCCGAGAACGTATGTGTGTAGGCGTGATGCACGCTGAGCACGGCATCCTGCAGGTCTTGGTCATCTTCCAGCGCCACAACTGCAACGCCCTGCGCGGACAGGTCCTCACGGGTCAGGGCGCGACTGTGGGACAGGTGCTTGGAGTCGTCGGCAAGCCAGTCCGCGACCCGCTCTGCTGCTTCATGGGCATCGTCACGACCAGCGAACATGTAACTCTCAAGCCACTCGGCAACGAGGGTCTTGGAGAGTGTCGCCGCGTTCTCGCACACGTTGAGCAAGCCGGGCGGATACTGCTGAAGGGTTGGCATCCAAGCGGTAATCCGCTTGGGATCGTTGGCGCATTGCTCCGACGCCTCTCGGAACTGAGCGATGAGGGCACCCGCAGGCATCGGCATGCCGGTAGTCGGCAGTGTGATCTGCGGATCAATCGGCCCCAACTGGGAGTGCTTCCCAAGCACGATCTCGTCTGCCGCCATCGACCACATGGTGGCCGCAGACATCGCCGCAAGCGGCACGATCACTCGCACGTGGTCAAACTTGGAGCGCATGTAGCGCACCAATCGGTCGGTCGCTTCTGCCTGTCCGCCCGGGCTGTGCAGAATCAGATCAAGATTCGGCCCCGGCAAGTCTTTGAACACCTCCATCAAGCCGACCATGTCGCCGAGTTGCACCTGAGTGACCGGGCCGCCCTTGTTCAAGAAGTCGGCGGCGTACACGACGACGCTCCGACCCGTGAGGGAGTTCAGCGTTTGAAGGCGCTCAGTCCGCAGAGCATCGAGGTCGACGTTCCCGCCGTTGGCCTGCGCCTTCTCCTGAATCTCCCCCAGGGTTTCCCCCCAAGTCGGCACTAGTTGGCGCTCGTGCTGAAACCGGCGAACTGGGACTGAACGACCGGAGGCACGGGAACGACCTGCATCGCGGCGTGAACAAGTCTCGCGGACTCGGCGACGTGTGCGTCAGCCATGGCAGTCGCCAGCAGGCCTCGCATCTGCTCGTCGGGAGACTTCACACTGTCCGCCATCTCTGCCCCTCGCTATTAGTCCGTTCCGGGATCGTAGCGCGTCCGGACGATCGGCAACTCGGAACGCGTGGTACTCAACCCCGCCGACCAGGGTCATCGTGTGCGCCAGGCACCCCCCGAATGCCACGGCCCCCCGGTAGACCTCGCGGCATCTTCCGCACCGCCTGTCGAACCGCTAGGCGGGTAGGCAGCGAGGGGCGGCCGTCGCGCAGCGTGCGTACTACGCGCGGCAGCGTCGTCGGGATGACGATGCTCCCCCGGCCTTCGGTCTGCTCGGTCAGCGCCAGGGCGGCCAACCCGAGGGCCACGGCGCGGTCGTCGTGGTCGCCCGCGTCGTGGTCAAGCCGGTAGACGCCGGGACGGGTCTCGCGCAGCCGGACGGCCGCCAACTCGTCGAGCAGTCCGGCGTCATCGGGCAGCGCGAGCCGGTGCTCCCTAAGCAACTGGTGCAGGGTCATCGCCAGCCGCCCGACCGACACGGGCGAGAACGTCCACTCGGTCACGCTCACGCCGCGAGCCCGGAGCCGCTGGGCGAGCCCGACCGCCTGCCAGGGGTCGAGTCGGATCGGTGCGCCGTAGGTGGTCGCGGCCTCATGAGCGAGGGCTTCCACGTTGGCGAGGCTGACCGGCCGCTCGCGGCTTCCCGCGAGCACGTGCAGCCGGTCGAGCACCACGAGCGGCGGGCCGGACGTGTGCTCGGCGTGGCACACCGCGAGCACCGTGCGGTCGTTCTTGAGCCCGAGGTCCAGCCCGATCACGTAGCGGTGTCGCGGGTCATGGGGCTGGGGGCCGTCGAGTGTGACGCACGCGGCCAGGTCCTCCGGTGAGGTGAGCCGGTCCTCAGCGGCTGTCCAGCGGTTGAGGTGAAGTCGGGCATAGGCCGAGGCGGGCAGCAACCGGGCCTGTTCTGCGAGGTCGTCGGGATCGGCCCACGGCAACGGCCCGCGCACCTCCGAGACGCGCCAGCGGCCCGACATGCGCGCCGAGTCGAGCACCTTCGCCGACCAGTGTGCCGGGTCGCCTGCCGTGGTGAGCACCGCGAGCCGGGAGTCCGGCCGCTTGGGCAGCCCGGAGACAAGTGCCTCCCACAGCGCCCGTGCGCCGCGCGTGGTCGGCCACTGGGCCAACTCGTCGGCGATGACCAAGAACGGCAGGTGACCGTAGGCCGAGGCAGCGTCGGCCGACTCCACGGCGAGCCGTGCGCCCGTCTCACGCACCGTGACGGACCACGAGCCCACGTCCACGAGCCCGCCGAGCCCGGTGCGGTCCACGAGCCCTCCGAGGGCGTCGAGCAGCAACGCCGCCTGATCGCGGTCTCGGGCGAACGCGTGCGAGGTCGAGCGGGTCGGCGCTTGGGTGACCAGCGCCGCGAGCGCCACGGCCGCAAGGTCGGTCGTCTTGCTGCCACCGCGCGGACGGGTGAGGAAGTGCAGTCGGGGGGCGTCGGGACGGTGGTCGAGCAGGGCAGCGGCGTCCGCGCGCTGCCAGTCGGTCGCGGTCTCGCCCCACAGCGCCCCGGAGTCGAGCACCAGGGCAGAGAGCAGGCCGAGCGGATCGAGCGCGGTCATCGTGGGGCCTCCCGCTCGGCGGCATAGGCGGCGACGTGCTCGGCAAGCACCTCGCCCGGGAGGTCGCGCGGGGACGTACTACGGGCAGCGAGAGCCTGCCGTCCGCGCTCGGCCAGCGCGTCGAGGTCCACCGCGAGCACCGAGGCGGCAGCGCGCTCCCGTGCGAGGGCAGCCTCCGAGCGCGGGTCGAGTCCGAGCGTCGCCCGGTGCCGTGCCGCCGCGCTCTCCAACCGCGTGAGCCACAAGAGCAGCGCCTCGCGCGGATTGCTGCTCTCGGGGTCGAGCGGCCCCACCTCGGCCACGTGGCGGCGCAACAGAGCGGCCTGAGCCTCGGCCGTCGCCCATGCGGCCACAGCCTCGGGATAGGCGGCGAGGTCGGGCCGGTCCTCCACGAGCCCAGCCGCGAGACGCTGGGCCAGGTCGCCGTAGACGCGCGGGGAGCGCGCGCCGTGCGTGACCGGCGCGAGGTTGCCCGGCGTGAACGGCGGCCGGGTGCCCGTGGCCGGTATGCCGGACGGCGGCCCGTGACCCGGCCCACCGGCCGGGACGCCGGAGCCCTTCGGCCACGTCATGAGGTCAACTCCGAGAGGTCGATGTGGCCCCACGGCTCGGCGTTCGGTCGCGGCGGAGTCAGGTCACGGGTCCGGGCGGCGTGGACCAGCGCGCCCCAGCCGACGAGGCCGGGCACGGTGCCGACCGTCTGGGCGAGCGCGGCGCGCAGCCGCCGGGCCGCAGCGTCGGGCAGGAACTCGGCGAGAGCACGCTCAAGGGCGGTCGGCCCCACTGCTCCGGCAGCGTCGAGCGCGTCGGCGCACGGCGGGCACAGGTAACCCGCGACGCGCACGGGTGCGGCCCGACCGCCGAGGGTCGCGGGCGAGCCCGACACGGGCCGCCAAGCGAGCCGCTGGGCCGCCTCGCGCCCACCGACGCGCGCCACCTGAGCGGCGGACACGGTGACGGCGCGGACTCCGCAGAACAGGCAGCCGCCGGAGGCGGGCACGTCCTGCCCCCAGAACTCGACCGGGGGCGGCGTGAGAGTCACGTCCGGCGCGGCCCCGGCCAACCGCTCGCGCAACATCGTCGCGTAGGCGGTCCGGAGCGTGGCCCGCGCATCGTCCGTCACGTGTGCCCACGGCCGAGGCGCGTGCTTGCCCGGCCGCGCGCCCACCTCCCAGCGAGCGACGGCTCCGGGGTGGGCGAGGTGGCGCAGCAGCGCCAGGAGGTCGGGCTCGGTCGGGCTCTCAGGCACGGGCACCCCGAGCAGCACGAGAGCGCAGAGCGCCCCCTCGGTCCGCTCGTCGGCAATGTTGCCCAGCCGCTCGCGCACCGAGGGGTGCGCGTCGAGCAGCGCGCGGGCGTGGTCACGGAGTGAGCGGCAGTCGGCGCAGCGGGTCAGCGGTATGGTCGCGATGAGCCGCCCGGCCGCGCCGTCAGGGCGGGCCGCGAATACCGGGACCGTGACGACGGGCTCGGCTCGGTCGGGCGTCGTGCGCACGCCGCACCCCGGGCACGCGTGCCCGCCCTCGGGGAGCGCGGTCTCAGGCGCGGTCGTTGTCTCGGTCATCGGGTGTCCTCCCCCTTGCGGCGCTTGGCTTCACGGATGGCGGCCAGCGAGCGACTCGCCGCGTCGGGGCTCACCTCGCGTATCTCGCGCAGGAGAGCCCGCTCGTCGGCTGTGAGCCGCTCGGTCGAGGTCGCCCACTTGGTGAACACCTCCTCACGGGTGCGCGCCGCGCGACGCTTCGGCTCGACCCGGACCTTGACCCGCTTGCCCTTGCCCGGCTTCGGACGGGTGGGCTTCGGCGGAGGCGGCTTGGGCACGGGGTCGAGCGGCGCACCGGACCGCCCGAGCGCCTCGCGGTAGCGCAGTGCTGCCGACTCAGGTTCGCGACTCATCTGTGTTCCTTTCCGGGGTGTCGAGGTATCGGGTTCCGCGCGTCCCGGCAGTGCCCACCGCTGTGACCACAGGGCGGAATGTGGCCGCTGACCTGCCCAAACGCGGCGGCTCGTCCTGATTCAGCCTCAGGAATCCGGCGGCTCATGACGGCTCTCCGAGCGCCCGAGGGTCGAGGTGCTGCCGGTCGTCCTCGGTGAAGATCGCAGGGCAGTCGGGCGCATGAGTCGTCCCGACCTTCACCGGCAGGACGTGCCATGCTCCGGGGCGCTCGGGCGTCGGTGAGTCCGGCGTGATGTCGGCGACCGCCGAGCACATCGGGCAACGACCGGTCGTGTTCGACACGACGCGAGCCAGGTAGCGGCGGCGCACGTCGAGCGGGGCCGAGGGCAGCAGGTCCGGGAGCGCGGTCAGCGGGCCGCCCTCTCCCCCAGCGCGCCAGACCGCCCAGCCCGGCGGGGCCGGTGCGTCGGTCAGCCGGTCGAGCCGGGGCCAGTGGCCCGGCGGCGCGAGGACGCCCTCCCAGAGCCGCACGAGCGCGGCGCGCGTGTCAGCAACGTTCATCGGTCATCACCTCCGGCGCGCACGCGCGGCGCTCGGTTGTGGTCGGTCGGTTCGCGGCGGTCGCGGGACGCGGCCTGGTGTGCGGGGTGTGCCGTGTGCCGGTCTTAAGAGACCGGCAACGGCGGCACACCTCCCCAGCAGTCACCGCGCGTCGTGCTGTGCCGGGGTGTGCCGGGGCGGCCGGCACAGCCCGGAAACCGCTCGTGAGCAGCGGAAACGCGTCGAGCGCCGGCCCGCTGTGCCGGACTATGCCGAGGGCGAAGGCACAGCCGATCCGTGGTCGCCGCACGGCCGTGCTGTGCCGAGCGTTTCGGCACACCTCGCGGGCGGTCATTCGGTCACCTCCGGCAGCGGTCGGCGCTCGCTCTGCGCCTTGCGGATCACTTCGCGCTTGGCCCACGCGGGGAAGGTCTCAGCCACCCGGCGCGCCTCCTGGACCGCCTCCCATGCCCGGTGCACTCCCGCGTCGTGCGGCACGTCGAGCGAGTCGAGCAGTGCCCTCGCCTCGGCCAGCAGGTCGCCGTAGGTCGAGCGCGCCGCGTCGAAACGGAGCACCCCGCCGACCGTGTGACGCCGGAACGTCAGAGGTCCGCCCGCACCTCCCGGCCGTCCCCGCCGCTTGGCCTCCCGCAGCGTGAACACTTCGGGGTCGTGCTCATCGGCTGACAGCAGCCACGAGTAGCCCACGTCATCGCGCTTGTTCGATGCGCCGCGCTCGCGGGTGCGGTCCCATCCCGTGTTGTCGGTTCGAACCACCGTCAGCCCGCGCCGCTTCACCTCGGCCGAGGTGTGGACGTAGAGCCGCCGCATCGTGTCGTTGCTGTTCTCCTCGCCCTCAGTCACGCGCTGGGTCGAGTCGAGCACCAGCACGTCACCCGGCCGAGCGGCGTAGGCGTCGAGCAGTGTCAGCAGGTCGCGGGCACCCTCGGCCGTGTCGAGCCCGCGCAGCCGGGGCAGGTGGAACACGAGCAGCCGAGACAGGTCGCCGACGTTCCCCGGGGTTACCCCGAGGTCGGCCAGTCGCTCGGCCCAATCGTCCTCGCTGTTCTCCATGTCCACGTAGAACACGCGGCCGTCGCCGAGGTCCAGGGCGCGGCCCGCGAACGCTCGCGCACCCCGTACGGCAGCGACGGCCAGCGCGAGCACGAAGAGCGACTTGCCCACTCCGGCGGGCGCGACGATGGAGACGTGATCGCCCTCGGGGATCACATCGGCCAGCAGCCAACGCCGGGCCGGGCGGTCGGGGTCCACGAGTGCGGCCAGGTCGAGCAGCGGGAAGCGGTCGCGCGTCGCCTCGGTGTCATCGAGCACGGTCACGGCGGTCCGGTCCTCGGCCGGGTGCTCCCACCCATAGCCCCAGCCGCTTGCCGTGGTCCGCTCGGCCTCCTGGCGGTCGAGCCCCAGCATCACCCCGGCGTCGGCTATCGCCTGCCGCCAGACTTCCGGCGCGAGGTCGTCCACCCGCTCGGCCTCGGGCACCCGGGCAAGCAGTCCGGCGGCGAGTCCGGCAGCCTTGTTCAGCCGGTCATTCCGCTCGCCCACCTCGGCCAAGCCGAGCCATGTCAGGACCCCGCCGAGCCGTGCCCGAGCCTCGCCAGCAGTGAGCCCCCCACCGGGCACGAGTCGCAGAACAGGGGCGGCGGGTGACGCGTCCTCGTGACCCAACCGACGCGCCACCAATGCGAGCAGCGACTCCGGCACCGGCAGCGGGTAGACCCATGCGACGCACGGCGACGGGTCCGGGTCGGTCACTCCCCGGTAGATCGCCCCCGCCGGTGCGTGGCCCTCCGTGAACTCCACCCGCCCGGCCGTGATCGCGTAGCGCACGCCGGTCGGGTGCAGCGACCCGGGGAGCAGGACGTAGCCACCGGCCCCGCGCCATTCCAGCCCGTCCGACAGGCGACCAGTCGGCAGTACCTCGGCGGCCAGGACAGTGCCCCAGAGGTGGGCGCGCTCGTCACACCGCTGGACCCGCAGCGTCTCGGCGGCCCATTCCTCGGCCTCCGGCCCTGCCTCGGCCAGCAGCGCCGCGAGGTCGCCCCCGTCGTGGTCGAGACAGACCAGGGCCAGCCCGTAGCGGCCCGGCTGCCCGGTCACCGCAGCGAACGCGGGGCAGCGGCACTCCCAGCACGTCCCGGCGTAGTCCTCAGTCGCCTCCACAACCTCGCCGGGCGTGGCAAGCCACGCGGCCCGGTGGTTGTCTCCGGCTCCGTGGTGAAGCGGTGCCTTGCTGCCCGGCCGGATCGCCAGCACCGGCCAGCCGTTGCCCGCCACCGAGGCGGCGGTCACCAGCGGGTCGGGGTGCTCGGTCGGGTCGAGTCTCATCAGTGCTCCGGGGGTTGGAAGGGCCAGGGCCGAGCCCCCGTTCTGGGGAGCCCGGCCCTTGCTGCCAGCGGCTGCGTGCGTCGTGGGAGGTGGCGGCCTCAACCCGACCGCCCCCGCTCACGGTCGCGGCGAGCCCGCTCCCGCTCCACCTCGCGGCAGTCCCGGCACCGCTTGCAGTGCTCGGTCCAGCGGTCGCCGCCGAAGTACCAGGCGTCCCAGCAGGCCGCCGGAGCGCCGTAGTCGCCGAATGTCTGGCGACGCTGAGCGGTCATCTGCTGGTTGGTCATGACGCGCCGCCAGCGAATCCCGGCAGCACCTCGCCGTTCTCGTCGTAACCGATGTGAACGGACAGGCCGCCCTCATCGTTCGGGTAAGCCGTGCCCAGCCGAGCGCCGTCGCGGGGTCCTCCGTTGCGCCAGACCGGCAGCCATTCGGCGGCCTCGGCCTCATCGGCGTAGACCCACGTCTCGGTGAGGCTCATCTGCACCCCGGCGTTCACCACCCCACCGCCTCGGCGTCGTCCTGCCCGGCCACCTCGACCCGGAACATGGCGGCGTACGTCTTGACCAGCGGCGTGACGGGCGAACAGCCGTGGGTCTCGACCCACTCCCAGACTTCGGCCGGAACGTCGATCAGCACCTCGTCACCGTCGTTGAGACGAATGATGAGGCGGTGGTGAGCAATGTCGCCGACGCGGCCCCGGTCGTGAAGCGGGACGACGACGGCCGCCGGACACGTGAGGTCGGGGGCCATGTGCCGGGCCAGGTACTCCGGCACGATCGACCGGTTGAGGCCGAGGTCGTACGCGAGGTCGTTCAGCGCCCGCACCTCGGCCGGGATCAGGTTGGTTACAGTGGTCGTGTTCATCTTGCTTTCCTTTCGGTAGCGGCCCCCGCCCATCGGGGGCCGTTGTCTTTCTGTGGCGCACCGTCCGCGCCGGGGAGCACATCAACCCGAACCCGGCCACGGACAGTGGTCTGTGGGTCAGCGCCCGGCGATGAAGTCGGCGAGTGCACTCTCCGGAATCCGGATCACTCGGCCGAGCCGGATCGCTCGAATCTGGTGACTCCGGATGAGCGCATACACGGTGTCCGGGTCGCACCCCAGGTGGGTCGCCACGTCGCGGACGCGGAGCACCCGCTCCGGGGCCGTGGTCACGGTCATGGGTTCTCTCCTCTCAGATCGTCGTACGTGGTCCGTCGTGGTCCCACGTGCTCAGCCTGCCCGCTTGTGCCGCAATAATCTAGGCTGTAATATTGCGGACATGACGCCAACTCATCGCAACTGGCAGGTGACGACGGATCACCAGGTCCACGACCGGCACGACCCGGAAACCGGCGACTGGATCGGCGCTGAGGAAGTCATGGGCGGTGTCGTACACGACCCGGATCGAGGCGTGCTCTACCGAGTCACCCTCGGTCGCCGACGCCAGGGCAAGGGCGACCCCGAGCGAGGCGTCACCCACCGGGAGCCCATCGGCGCCGGTCCGGCGGTCTGGCTCGCATCCCTGACGATCGAGCCTCAGAACGGCGCACCCGTAGATGCGGCGATGCTCCGGCGGGTGCCGGTCCAGACGCTCGCCGAGGCGGTCGCAACTCAGTACGCCCGAGAGGCCGCGCTGTGGGCGCATGACGACGACGGCCGCGTAACGGGCGAGGTCAGCCTCCCGGGTGATGTACCGACCAGCGAGCAGGTCGAGGCCATGCTCCTGAGCGGCGAGACGCGCCAGACCATCGCGGCGCGCTACTCACGCAGCCCGAGCACCGTCTCCGACTGGATCGGCCGCGCCTATCGAGAACGCCCCCAGACCATGCCGCCGCGCCGCCGTGGCAGGTCTCCGAAGGACTCCGGCACCGACGCCGGGAACACCGAGAGGAAGAACAGGAAATGACCACAACCAAGAACGGCAACCGCCAGCGGTTGCCGAAGAACGCGCTTCGGGTGTGCGCGTCGTGCGAGACACCGCGCGGCAACGTCCGCAAGGGCTGGACACCGATCACGAGCAGCGACGGCCGGGTAATCGGCTGGACCTGCCCGGAGTGCCCAACCTACGGCGAGCCGATCCGCCGGGAGAACTCCGGCCGGTTCCTTGCCGTCGTCGGGGTCAAGGGCCAGGACGGCAAGCGCCGCCAGATCAAGCGCCGTTCCGACACGCTCGCCGAGGCTCGCGAGTGGGTCGCCGAGACGCGCGACGGCGCGAGCCGGTCGAGCACCTACAGCGACCCCAGCCGCCTCACCGTGCGGGCGCTCTGTGAGCGGTGGCTCGCCAAGCGGGCCGAGGAAGTCGGCACCCCCGGCGGAATCCGCGAGGTGACGCTCAACGGCTATCGCTCGGCCCTTCACGCGCCGTTGCTCCACATGGGTGACCGGATCGCCCGAGAGGTCACGCCGGGCGAGGTCGAGACGATGCTCCGCACGCTCGCCACGGTCGGGGGCAAGTGGGGTCGCCCGCTCTCGCACCGCAGCATCGTCTACGCACTCACGTCACTCCGTCAGGTGTTCAACTACGCGGTGCGCGAGGGGTGGCTCCGCACCAGCCCGGCCGCGCTCGCCAAGCCGCCCCGGGCGCGTCACGACGGTAGCCGCAAGGCCGCGAACGCGCTCCGGTGGACACCGGCGGAACTCGCGCGGTTCCGCGAGCACGCGGACACCTACGGCCAGGGCGAGGCGTTCGCGGCCGAGCCGTGGCTCCGGGCCGGGATGCGGCTCACGCTGTGCGGGATGCGCCGCTCCGAGGTGCTGGGGCTGGACTGGCAGCGGGTAGACCTTGACGTCGGAAGCGTCGAGGTCTCCGCGAGCCGGGTCAAGACGGGCCGGGGAACCGCGACCGCTCTCGGCGAGGTCAAAGCGGCCAACTCGCTCCGGACGATTCAGGCTGAGGTGATCCACCCGGGCACCGTGGCGGCGCTCCGGGCTCTCTGGCTCGCGCAGGGTCGCCCGGAGTCCGGGCTCGTCGTCTGTGACGCGGCGGGGCAGCCGGTGGACCCAGACACCTACTCGGCGCGGTTCCGGTCGCTCTGCCGGGGAGCCGGGCTGCCGGTGCTCCGGGCGATTCACAACGTCCGACACACGCTCGCGACGGCACTTGATGAGGCGGGCGTACCCGAGCACCACGCGGCGGCCTTGCTCGGTCACGACGTGGCGACCTATCGGCGGTTCTACCTCGTGACCGACGACGACGGCGCGGCATCGGCCGCCGAGGCAGCCGGGCGGTTGTTCGCGGTCGGTGGCGCGTGATCGGCGAGTGGCTGAGTAGCGACCTGTTCGACGTGCTCCCGGAGGGCGTCCCGCCGCTGGACCCTGAGCCCGACGACGAGTGACCGTCACGGTTTGTGACCAGAACTTGTGACCAAACGGGAGACAGAGCCCGCCCCAATCGGAAGTAGGGGCGGGCTCTGCCGTCTATGACCTGCACAGACTCTGTGAGGCTTGCTCCCCGGGTAGGAGTCGAACCTACGTCGCTAGTCCTGATTCAAAGTCAGGCGGGCCCTGCCGGCAGACCAACCGGGGATAGGGAAGCGAGTCTAGGTGTAGCGGCGCCGCCCGCCCCATCGCGCGCCCGCGGTTAGGGTTCATGAGTGGACCTGCCCGTGATGCCACCCGTGCAGCCGATGCTCGCCAAGTCCGTGAGCGGCATCCCGGACCCGGCCAAGTACTCCGTGGGTGAGGTGCCCGGGCTTTCGTTCGAGCCGAAGTGGGACGGCTTCCGGTGCATCGTGTTCCGCGACGGGGACGAGGTGGAGCTCGCGTCCCGCAACACCAAGCCGCTGACCCGCTACTTCCCCGAGATCCTCGCCGCCGTCCGGGAGCAGCTGCCCGAGCGCTGCGTCGTCGACGGCGAGCTCTTCGTGGCGAGTCGGGGCGAGGGCGGCGACCGCCTTGAGTTCGAGGTGCTGCAGGAACGGCTCCATCCCGCCGCCTCTCGGGTCAACCTCCTCGCCGAGACGACGCCGGCAGGGTTGGTCGTCTTCGACGTGCTCGCGCTGGGAGCGGAGTCGCTGGTCGACCGCCCGTTCGTCGAGCGCCGGGCCGCCCTGGAGCAGCAGCTCGCCGGGCTCGACGGCCCCTGTTACCTGACCCGGACCACCACCGACGCCGCTGTGGCAGAGGAGTGGTTCCACCAGTTCGAGGGTGCCGGTCTCGACGGGGTCGTGGCGAAGCCCCTCGGTGCGCCGTACCGCCAGAACGCCCGCACCATGCTGAAGATCAAGCACGAGCGGACCGCCGACGTGGTGGTGGCCGGCTACCGCGAGCACAAGACCTCGACACCGGAGAAGCCGCTGCTCGGCTCCCTGCTGCTCGGTCTGTACGCCGACGGGACGCTGCAGCACGTCGGAGTCTCCGCCTCGTTCACCGCCGCCCGCCGCGCGGAGCTCATCAAGGAGCTGCAGCCGCTGGTGTGCCCGTTCTCCGAGCACCCCTGGGGGGCGTGGGAAGAGTGGGCGATCGCCAACCCCGATCGGGTGCCGGGCACCCAGAGCCGCTGGAGCGCCGGCAAGGACCTCAGCTTCACGCCACTGCGGCCGGAGCTGGTGCTCGAGGTCGCCTACGACCACATGGAGGGCCGCCGGTTCCGGCACACCGCCCAGTTCCGCCGATGGCGACCGGACCGCGACCCCGAGTCCTGTGGGTACGACCAACTCGAAGAGCCGGCGGGCTACGACTTGGCTAGGATTTTGAGCATCGGCAGCTGAGCGAGTCAGCGGCGGCCGCGGAGAGGATGTGGGCAAAGTGAGCGAGACCTACAACGTGGTGCTGCTCATCGAGCAGGAGCTGTCGGCCGATGACGCCTCGCGCGTCCACTCCCTGCACGAGGGTCTCGACGAGCCGGTGACCTACCACGTACTGCTGCCCATGGAGGACGCGGCCGCCAGGATCGAGGCGGCGATGGGCTCCCTCGCGGCGGGTGAGGCGATGGCCTCCCCGGCCATGGTGATGGACGACGTCGACCTCGAGGCCGTCCAGCGCGACTGTGAAGAGCGGACCGCCGCCGAGCTCGAGAGCACGCTGGAGGCCCTGCGCGCCGCCGGCGCCACGGCGATCGGCACGATCGGGACCGACCCCCCGATCGACGCGCTGGCCGCCAAGGTCGCGGAGGTCGACGGTCGCGAGGCCCTGATCCTCACCCGGCCGCATGTGGTGGCCGAGTTCTTCCACGTCGACTGGACCTCGCGTGCGCGCCGCAAGATCGGCGTGCCCGTCCTGCATCTCCTCGAGCACGAGAACTTCGACGAGCAGGGGGGCGCGGGCGAGGGGATCACCGGCATCTGACCTCGGTCAATAGGCGGGCTCGTCGGTCACCGGTCGGGTGCCGAGAGCTCCACGACGATGTCGAGGTGACCCGCATGGCGGGCGTACTCCGCCAGCACGTGGAAGCAGATCCACTCCAGGGTCGGCGGGTCCGCGTCGAACCGACCCCCCGGCGCGGCCCGGCTGTCCAGGGAGTGGTGGCGCAGGACCCACCGGGTCCGCTCGGCCACCTCGTCCGACCGGGCGGCCAGGGCGGCTGCGGTGACGTCGTCCGGCACCTGCCACCGCGACCGGTCCGCCGTCCAGTCGCCCCACGGGTCGCCGACCGGCTCCCCGAGGAACCCCCACACGAACCACCGCTGCTCCATGTGCACGATGTGGGAGAGCAGCTCGATCGGCGTCCACCCGGACGGCAGCAGGGTGTGCCGGCGCTGCTCCTCCGACAGCGCCAGCACGCCGTCGACCACGTCGCCGCGCACCCAGTCCAGGTAGCCGATCCAGCGCTCGGCCCCCGCCGGCTCGCTCTTGTGGGGCTCGGCCGGGTTCCTCGCGACCCGTCGATCCTCGGTCACGTGCCCTCGATCCGGTTGCCGTGCTCGTCCCAGTGGGCCGCCACCTTCTTGCTGGGCTGCACCCGCGGCGGCTCGCCCGGCATCTTCGGATAGTCGGGCGGATAGGGCATCTCGCCCAGCCCGCTCTCCTCGTAGAGGTCGAGCAGCGGCTGGATCGAGTGCGACCGGTCGTCGATGGTCCGCCACGGGTCACCGCTTGCCAGCCGCTCGGGCACGGTGAACAGGTTGAACACGCCGGGATCGGTCAACCCCGAGAGCTCCTCCCAGGTCACCGGGGTCGAGACGGGGGCGCCGGGGATGGGCCGTAGCGAGTACGCCGACGCGATCGTGCGGTCGCGGCAGTTCTGGTTGAAGTCGACGAACACCCGCGCCCCGCGCTCCTCCTTCCACCAAGCGGTCGTCACCCCGTCGTCACGGCGTTCCAGCTCCCGCCCGAACCCGATCGCCGCGTGCCTCACGTCGACGAACTCCCAGCGCGGCTCGATCCGGACGTAGACGTGCACGCCCCGGTTGCCCGACGTCTTCGGGTAGCCCCGCAGGCCCAGCTCCTCCAGTAGCTCCCGTGCCACGTCCGCGACCCGCGCGGCGTCGCGGAAGTCGGTTCCCGGCTGGGGATCGAGGTCGATCCGCAGCTCGTCCGGCCGGTCGACGTCTCCGCGACGTACCGGCCAGGGATGGAAGGTCAGCGTGCCCATGTGGGCGCACCAGACCGGCACGGCGATCTCCGTGGGGCAGATCTCGTCGGCGGTCCGTCCCGAGGGGAACGTGACCTGCGCGGTCTCGACGTACGGCGGAGCACCCTTGGGCACCCGCTTCTGGTAGAACGCGTCGGCCTTCTCCCCCGGGCGGCCGGTCGCCAGCTTGATCCCCGGGTGCACCCCGGCGGGCCACCGCTCCAGGGCGGTCGGACGGTCCCGCAACGCCCGCATCAGCCCGTCGTCGACGCTGGCGAAGTACTCCGCCACCATCAGCTTCGTGACCTCGGGGGTGTGCTCGGTGGCCGGGTAGATCACCCGGTCGGGGCTGGTCACCCGGACGGCTCGGTCACCGGCCTGGACCTCGGCGGCGGGAGACGGCATGCCCTCCATCATGACCGGTGACCCTTGGCGGGGCCATTACCGTGGCGATATGGGCTACGAGGTGGACAAGAGCGATGAGCAGTGGCGCGCGGAGCTGTCTCCCGAGGAGTACGCCGTGCTGCGGCAGGCGGGCACCGAGCGCGCTTTCACCGGTGAGTACACCGACACCGAGACGGTCGGCGTCTACCGGTGCCGGGCCTGCCAGGCCGAGCTGTTCCGCTCCGAGACCAAGTTCCACTCCGGGTGCGGGTGGCCGTCGTTCTACCAACCGATCAGCGACACCATCGAGTACCTCGAGGACCACTCGCACGGCATGAAGCGCGTCGAGGTCCGGTGCGTGCGTTGCGGGTCCCACCTCGGGCACGTGTTCCCGGACGGGTACGGGACACCCACGGGCGACCGCTACTGCATCAACTCGGTGAGCCTCACCCTCGAGCCGATCGGGGACTGAGCCGCCCGGAGGCACGTCTCAACCCGCCCGGAGGCACGTTTCAACCCGCCCGGAGGCACGTTTCAACGGTTAGGGGAGGGTGTGGAGGAGGTCCACGGGGTCGACTCGCGGGCCGGTGAAGAAGGGGGTCTCCTCGCGGACGTGGAGCCGGGCCTCGGAGGCGCGGAGGTGGCGCATCAGGTCGACGATGCGGTGCAGCTCGTCGGCCTCGAAGGCGAGGATCCACTCGTAGTCGCCCAGCGCGAAGGACGCGACGGTGTTGGCGCGGACGTCGGGGTACTCCCGTCCCATCTGTCCGTGCTCGACGAGCATCCGGCGCCGGTCCTCGTCCTTCATGACGTACCAGTCGTAGGACCGCACGAACGGATAGACGCACAGGTAGGCGCGGGCCTCCTCCTCGGCCATGAAGGCCGGGATGTGCGAGACGTTGAACTCGGCCGGGCGGTGCATGGCCAACTGGCTCCACACCGGCGCCAGCCGCCGACCGAAGGCGGTGCGTCGCAGCTGGTTGTACGCCGACTGGAGCTGCTCGACGGTCGCGGCGTGCCACCACACCATCAGGTCGGCGTCGGCGCGCACCCCCGACACGTCGTAGGTCCCCCGGACCACCACGTCGTCGGCCGCCAGCTTGTCGAACAGGCCGGTGACCTCCAGCGCCTCGGCGGTCCGGTCGGCGTCGGCCAGCGGCTGGTCGAGGCGGAAGACCGACCACATCGCGTAGCGGATCGTCTGGTTGATCTCCCGTGCCAGCTTCCCCTTGGAGCGCTTCTCGGTCATGTCGGCCATTGTGCCCGGGCCAGCAATTCGACGGCACGCCGGGCCGAGCCGATGACGGCGGGGATGCCGACGCCGTCGTAGGCCGCGCCGCACACGGCGAGGCCGGGTACGGCGGTCACGTCGGCGCGGACCCGGGCGATCCGGTCGAGATGCCCGACGGCGTACTGCGGCAGCCCGCCACCCCACCGCTGCACGTGCACGTCGACGGGGGTGGCGCGCAGACCCACCGCTGCGGCGAGGTCGGTGCGCGAGGCGGCGACCAGTTCCTCGTCGGGCACCTGGAGCGTGGCCTCCTCGCGGTGCCGGCCCAGCGAGGTGCGCAGGAACACCACCCCGTCGGCGTCGTCCGCGCCGCCGGCCTCCCGCACCCAGGCCCACTTCGCCGACGAGAAGGTGGAGGCCTTGATCCGCCGACCCTCGACGGGCGGCACCAGGAACCCCGAGCCGGGCAGGTCCGGGACGTCCGCGGCTCGGAAGGCGAAGGTCACCACCGCCACCGAGGCCGACTCCACCGCGGCCAGCGCAGCGGCCGCCACCGGCGCCACCCCGGCGAGCAGCCGGGCGGTGGGCGCCGCGGGCGTGGCCAGCACGACCCGGCCCGCGACCAGACGCTCCGGTGCGGCGGCCGAGCCGACGGTCAGCTCAAAGCCCTCGGGCGTGCGACGCAGCTCGCGAACCGGCGTGGAGGTGCGGACCTCGAAGCGCCCGGAGCCGACCAGCGCCTCGGGGAGCAGCCCCATCCCGCCGGGGATGCCTGCGAACACCGGACCCTCGTAGGTGGGCGAGATCGTCCCGGCCTGCGCGAGGATCGAGCCTCGGCAGGCGGCCTCGACGAGCTGCGGCACGCACGCCCGGGCCGAGAGCTCGCGCGCGTGGCCGGCGTACACCCCGCCGAGCAGCGGCTCGACCAGCCGGTCGACCACTTCCTCACCCACGCGCTCGGCCACGAGCGCACCGACGGACAGGTCGCCGTCGACGATCGCGGGCGGCAGGTCACGCTCCGCGCGGACCCGGGCCAGCCCTGCTGAGGAGAGCACCCCGGAGCGCTCGAGCGAATCGAGGTCGAGCGGCACCCCCATCAGGGACCGCGGTAGCGGCCGAAGCTCGCCTCGGGTCCAGACGTGGGAGGCGGCCGCGGCCGGGTGGACGATCTCGAGCCCCACCTCGCGGGCCAGGTCGACGCCCTCGGGTCGACGATTGAGCATGGCCTCGGCCCCGACGTCGACCCAGGTCCCGGCCACCTGCCGGCGGCGCAGCTTGCCGCCGACCTCCCTCGAGCCCTCGAGCACCAGCACGCGAGAGCCGTCGACGTGGTCGGGGCCACCGGACAGGAAGTGGGCCGCCGCCAGCCCCGCGATCCCGCCACCGACGACGACGGCCGGCGAAGATCGCGATTGGGTCACGGTTGCACTGTGCCAAAGAACCTTCGGGAACCGCCTCCCGGGTCGCGGCGTCCGACCCACATGACGAACCTCAGCCGCCTTCGCTCCCGGCGTACCCATCTCCTGATCGCGCTCGTCGCCCTTCTCGTGGCCAGTCTTCTGGGGCTGGCCGCGTGCTCGGGAGCCGACGGCTCGGACGAGGGCTCCGACGCGGCCTCGTCCGACCTGGACATGCCGATGCCGATGGAGGAGCCAGCGGGGATGGCGGACGGAGCGGGCGGGGGCGACTCGGCCGTGATGTCCGAGGCCGAGGGCCAGGCAGCGGACACCATGACGAGCGGTCAGCCCGCCGCGAGACGAAGCATCCAGCAGCGCGAGATCATCGCCACCGGCGTGGTGTCGCTGCACAGCGAGGACGTCGGCCAGGCCCTCTTCGACATCCAGAAGGTCGTCGACACCTACCGCGGCGAGGTCACCGAGGAGGAGAGCAAGTCCTCCGACGACGGCGAGGTCCGGCGCTCCCGGCTCGTGATCCGGGTGCCGGTCGCGAGCTTCGACGACACCGTCGCCGACCTGAAGAAGGTGGGCCACCTGGTCTCGGCGTCGACCGGCGCCCAGGACGTCACCACCGAGGTCATCGACACCGAGGTGCGGATCCGGGCCCAGGAGAAGAGCCTGGAGCGGATCGAGGTCCTGCTGGCCCAGGCTCAGAGCATCCGCGACATCGTCGCCATCGAGGCTCAGCTCACCCGTCGGCAGGCCGAGCTGGACTCCCTGAAGGGCCAGATGGCCTGGCTGCAGGACCAGACCTCGATGAGCACGATCACGGTGCACCTCGAGAAGACCCCGAAGAAGAAGGCGGCGGCAGCGGAGGACCGCGGGTTCCTCGCCGGTCTCTCGGCCGGGTGGGCCGGGCTTCAGTCCTTCGTCACCGGCGCCGCCACGATCGTCGGCGCGATCCTGCCGTTCGCGATCCTGGCCCTGATCATCGCCCTTCCCACCTGGCTGATCCTGAGGCGCTCCCTCCGCTCCCGGCGCCCGCCGGGTAGCGTCACCCCGTGACCGAGCAATCCGACCGTATGCGCCTCGCGGTGCTCATCGACACCGACAACATCTCTGCGGCCCACGCCCGCCGGATCATGGTGGAGGTGGCCGAGCACGGCACCGCCACGGTGAAGCGGGCGTACGGCGACTGGTCGAGCCCCCGACTGGGCAAGTGGCGGGCCCTGCTCCCGCAGCTGGCGATCCAGCCGCAGCAGCAGTTCGCCTACACCACCGGGAAGAACGCCACCGACTCGGCACTGATCATCGATGCGATGGACCTGCTGTACGCCGACAACGTCGACGGGTTCGTGCTCGTCTCCAGCGACAGCGACTTCACCCCGCTCGCGATGCGGCTGCGCGCGTCGGGGAGCCTGGTGTACGGCATCGGCGCCCGCAAGACCCCGCGCGCCTTCACCGAGGCGTGCGACCGCTTCATCTTCGTCGAGGTGCTCCTCGAGGAGGAGGACAGTGACGCCGAGCCCGAGCCCGCCGCGGGTGCGGAGGAGTCCGAACAGCAGGCCACTCCGGTGGAGCTGCCCAACCTGCAGTCGATCCTGACCCGGGCGATCAACGCCACCGCGCAGGACGACGGGTGGGCCACGCTGTCCGCGGTCGGGACCCAGCTGGTGCGCATCGAGTCGTCCTTCGACCCCCGGCTGTGGCACAAGACGAAGCTCGTGGACCTGGTCGAGGCCCAAAACTTCGTGGACGTGGAGCGCGGACCGGGCTCGGTGCGGGTCCGGCTCCGGTCGGCGCGGCCGCGGAAGAAGGCCGCGAAGTCCTGACCTACGCCTCCAGCGGGTAGCCCTGCACGAACTCCGTCAGCCGGGCGAGCTGGTCGGGGTCGGTGGTGGGGAGCACGCCGTGGCCGAGGTTGAACACGTGACCGTGGGCGGCGCGGCCGGCCTCGAGGATCTCCGCCGCCCGGGCGGTCATCACCTCGGGGGGCGCGAACACCAGGGTGGGATCGAGGTTCCCCTGGACAGCGCGGTCGCCCACCAGAGGGATCGCGTCGGACAGCGGGGTGCGCCAGTCCACGCCGACCACGTCGGCGCCCGCCTCGCCCATCAGCCCGAGCAGGTTGGCGGTGCCCACCCCGAAGTGGATCCGCGGGACCCCGAGCGCGCCGGCCCGGGCGAGCACGCTGGCGGAGTACGGCGCGACGGACGCCGCGTAGTCCCGCGGAGCGAGCGACCCGGCCCACGAGTCGAAGAGCTGCACCGCAGAGGCACCGGCCGCGACCTGCACCTCCAGATAGGTCGCCGCGATCCCCGCGATCTTGCGCAACAGGGCGTCCCAGACGTCGGGGGCGCCGAACATCATCGCCTTGGTCAGGGCCTGCTCGCGGGACGGACCGCCCTCGACCAGGTAGGACGCCACGGTGAACGGGGCCCCGGCGAACCCGATCAGTGGGACGGCGCCGAGCTCCCCGACCAGGCCGCGCACCGCGTCGGTCACGTAGGGCACGTGCTCGGGCTCGAGGTCGGGGATCACCTCGACGTCGGCGAGCGTCCGCACCGGCGAGGCGACGACCGGCCCGACTCCGGGCTTGATGTCGAGGTCGACGCCGACCGCCTTAAGCGGCAGCACGATGTCGGAGAAGAAGATCGCGGCGTCCACGCCGTACCGACGGACCGGCTGCAGCGTGATCTCCACGATCAGGTCGGGGTCCATGCACGCCTCGAGCATCCCGACGCCCGCCCGGAGCGCGCGGTACTCGGGCAGCGAGCGTCCCGCCTGGCGCATGAACCACACGGGGGTGTGCGCGGGCCGCTGTCCGCGGGCGGCCCGCAGGAACGGGCTGTCCGCGAGATCGGGGGACGCGGCGTCGGACACGTGGGAATCCTCCCAGGTGGGGCGGCGTGTTGGCACATCGCGGCTCCCGGCCCCGACCTACTGTGAACCTCATGGTGGTCGGGCAGGAGACGAACGCCGGAGCGGAGCCGACCCCTCCGCAGTTCCGCGCTGCCGTCTCGGCGCTCCAGGGCGCCCGCTTCCGGCCTGAGCTGTTCTGCGAGGAGATGCCGGCGCCGCAGCGGATCGCGCCGTACGCCGCGGCGCTCTCGGCCGACGTCACCATCGACGGCGCCGAGGTCGGCACCGGGCGGATCATCGTGCTGCACGACCCGGCCGGGAACGACGCGTGGGACGGCAGCTTCCGGTGCGTGGCGTACGCCCGCGCGGACATCGACCCCGAGCTGATCACCGACCCGATGCTCGCCGAGGTCGGGTGGACCTGGCTGACCGAGGCCCTGGACGCCCACGGCGCCCGCTTCATCGCCGCATCTGGCAGTGTGACGCGGGTGGCGACGGAGAGCTTCGGCGGCATGTCCGACGAGGCGGGAACCGCACAGATCGAGATCCGCGCGTCGTGGACGCCGTGTGCCGCCGACGGGTCGTCCTACGACGTCGTCCCCGACATCGCGGCGCACGCGGAGGCCTGGGGGGAGCTGCTGTGCACAGCGGCCGGTCTGCCCCCGGTGCCGGAAGGGGTCGCCACCATGCCGAGCCGTCGGGGGCAGCGCGGGGGCGGACGCTGATCTTCGTGTCACCCCCCGCTATCGATGCCCACCAGACCGACCTCCCCGACGCGGAGCCACCCCTGCCGCTCCTGGAGTTGCGCGACGGCCTCCCAGGGGTCGTGGACACCGAGGGGGCGCTGGTGCGGGCCGCCCGCGCACTCGCGGCCGCGTCCGGCCCCGTGGCGGTCGACGCGGAGCGAGCGTCGGGATATCGCTACACCGGCCGCGCCTACCTGATCCAGCTGCGCCGACCCGGTGCCGGCACCGCCCTGATCGACCCGGTGGCCTTCGACGACCTGCAACCCCTCCGGGAGGCGCTGGCGGGGACCGAGTGGATCCTGCACGCTGCGACCCAGGACCTGCCGTGCCTCACCGAGCTGGGCCTCGAGCCGGCCGCCCTCTTCGACACCGAGCTGGCCGGGCGGCTGCTGGGGTATCCGCGCGTGGGCCTGGCGACCCTGGTGGAGGAGCTGCTGGGCCGGCGGCTGCGCAAGGAGCACTCGGCGGTCGACTGGTCGTCGCGGCCGCTGCCCGAGCCGTGGTTGGAGTACGCCGCCCTGGACGTCGAGGCACTCTCGGAGCTGCGGGAGTCCCTGGCCGCCCGGCTGGCCGAGACAGGCAAGGACGAGTGGGCGGCCCAGGAGTTCGAGGCGCTGCGCAGCTTCCGGCCGGCCGTGCGGTCCGAGCCGTGGCGACGTACGTCGGGTGCCCACCGGCTGCGCGGACGCCGGGCGATGGCCGTGGTGCGTTCGCTCTGGGAGACCCGGGACCGGATCGCCCGCGAGCGCGACGTCGCCCCGGGCCGGTTGATCCCCGACTCGGCGATCGTGGTCGCGGCGCAGGCGATGCCGACGGACACCCGCGCGCTGTTGGAGACCCCGGGCTTCCACGGCCGCGGCGCCCGGCGGCACGCCCGCCAGTGGATGGCCGCCGTCGAGGCGGCCCGTCAGCTCCCCGAGACCGAGCTGCCGGGGCGGGCGCCGACGCAGGACGGGCCGCCGACGGCTCGGGCCTGGGCCGACCGGGACCCGGTCGCCGCCCGCCGCCTGACGCAGGCGCGGGCGGCCCTCACCGAGCTGGGGACCACTCTGGAGGTGCCCGCAGAGAACCTGCTCACCCCGGACCACCTGCGCCGGCTCCTGTGGACCCCGCCGGAGACCCGCGTCCCGGGCCCGCTGGCCGAGGAGTCGGCGGAGCTGCTGCGCGGGCTCGGAGCGCGGCCCTGGCAGATCGAGCAGACCCTGCCACTGCTGGTGGCGGCGATCATCGACGCCGACCAGGGGTGATCGGGCCGCCGGGCGGCGTCACTCGGAGGGGCTGGCGCTGTCACTCGGATCCGGCGGGGGTGCCAGCACGGCCTGGGAGTCCAGGTCGATCTGGGTCGTCAGACCGTCGAGCGTCTCCTCGTCGAGCACCGGGACCGTGACCAGCGACAGGAGGCCGTCTGCCACCGACGCCTCCAGCGCGACCCAGGACTCGAGCTGCGGGGGCAGCTGGATGTCGCGGACGCTGGCATTGAACACCTCGGCGTTCGCGGGCAGCTGGTCGGACTGGAGGAAGGCCTCCGAGGTGGCGACGGCGACGTTGGCCGGCACCAGGTAGCCCTGCTCGACGACCGCGGCCACCGCCTCCTCCGACAGCACCTCGACCAGGAAGTCGGCCGCTGCCCCGGTGTCGTCGGTGTCGGCGGAGATGCACATGCCGATGACCTCGCCCGTCGTCAGCGACCGCGAGATCCGGGGCATCGGCATCACGTCGAACTGCAGGTCCGGGGCGGCGCGCAGCACCGGCACCAGGTTGCGGAACCCTGCGATCATGCCGAGGTCGCCCTCGGTGAACCGCTCCAGGGCGCCGCTGCCGGCGAGCTGCTCGGCCGACGGCGTCAGCTGCGGGTCGCGGAACACCGGCAGGAACGTCTCGAGCGCGGACCGGGTCTCGTCACTGCTGAAGGCCAGCGAGGTGGGCTGCTTCGGGTCGTCGAAGACCTCGCCACCGCCCGAGTACACGAACGGGGAGAACCCGCCCAGGGTGGGCTCGATGTACACGCCGCGGGTGCCACGAGCGGGCCGCGCCGCGAAGTCCGCGGCCGCGATGAACTGCTCGAAGCTCCACTCATCCTCGCGCTGGCCGTCCTCGTCGAGCGGCGGCACGTCCAGGCCGCGGCGCTCCATCCGGTCGAAGTCGATCATCTGGGTGTTGTAGTAGATGACCATCGGCGAGATGGAGTACGGCATGCAGGCCAGGGAGTTGTCGACCGCGAACGCCTGCAGGGCGTCGCGCGAGTAGTCGTCGCCGAAGGAGACGCCCCGCGCGTCCAGCAGCTCGTCGACGGGCTGGGTGCGGCCCTCGTCCACCAGCGTGCCCAGATCCCGCTGGGAGACCATGAAGACGTCCGGCAGCTCACTGCCCGCGCGGTACTCCGCGGCCGCCTCGTCCCGGTCCGCCCACGACACGACCTCCACCTGGGTGCCGTGCGCGGCCGTGTAGGTCTCGGCGAGGTCCTCGAACGCGGCGATCTCGGCCTCGGGCCCGAACACTCCGAACGTGAGGGACTCCGCGGTCGGGGTGCTGGGCGGGGTCGGGGGTGGCTCGTCCTCCCCGTTGGAGCAGGCCGTCAGCAGCAGGGACGCGACCGCAAGGGCCGCTGCCAGCGAACCTCCGCGCGGCAGCGTCGACACGATCCACTCCCCTCGCCGGCGTTGCGGACACGCGCCGCTGGGTGAACTTTACCGGCGGCCGGTCGGGGGTGGTGCGCCGGACCGGGAGCGCCTCACGGCGCGTGGCCGCTCGTAGCGGCTTGATGTGGGACCCGGGGCTGCCGCGGCCCGACGCACTCTGTCGAGTGTAGGGCCCTAGCCCAGGCCGTGCGTCATTTCCACGTGGCCCGCGGTCTCGAGCTGCTCGGCCAGCGCGAGCATCCGCGTCGCCCCGTCCCGGGTGTCGCTGGACAGGACCGCCCGCCCGGTGGCCACGACGCGGGCGAACGCCGAGGCCCGGAACAGGACGTCGGCGAAGTCGCCCTCGGCGATGCCGCGCAGGACCTGGTCGACCATCGCCTTCAGCTCGTCGGGACCAGGTGGGTCGGCGACGCCGGCGACGACGCGGGCGACCTGGGCCCGGGTCCGGCCGGCCTCGAACTCGTCGGCGGCCCGCCGCGGCTCGGCGTACACCCAGGTGCGCAGCACGTAGAGCCGCCACAGACAGCCGGCCAGCGACTCCGCCGGGGCCCCCGCCCACAGCTCGGCCAGAGTCTCCAGCCCCTCGGTCTCCGCCAGCCGCACCAGCCGCTCGGCCACCGCCGTCTCGTCCGCGTCGTGGGCGCCGCGCACCAGCAGGTACGCCGCCCGCTCGGCGCTCTCCGACAGCCGGGCGGGGTCGGGACCGCCGGCACGGTCCTCGAAGAACCCATCCCCCGGGGTGACCGGGCGGTGGTGCGGTCGGTCGCTCACCCTGCCGAGACTACGACGCCGAGCCCGTCTGGAGGGTCTTCCGGATCCGCCGGTCGCTGACCGGCTGGCTGGTGCCGAGCTGCTGCGCCCACAGCGACACCCGGTACTCCTCCAGCATCCAGCGCACCTCACGCAGCGAAGCGTCCAGCGGCATGCCCTCGGGGAGGGCGTCGCGCCGGTGCAGCCACGCCTGCTGCAGCTCCTGGACCCGGTCCATCAGCTCGCGGTCGCGACCGGGCTGCTCGGTCAGTCGGGCCCGGCGCAGCTCCATGGCGGCGAGGTACCGGCCGTAGTGGCGGAGCCGGTCCTGGCCCACCTCACCCACGAAGCCGCGATGCACCAGCCGCTCCAGCTGCCCGCGCAGGTCGGTCAGCGCCGGGAGCAACGGCAGCTCGGCACGGCCGGACAGCGTCTTCTCGGTGCGCCGCCAGGCCTCGACCACGGTGCCGCCCAGCGCAACGCCGACGCGGAGCCGGTCCAGACGCGTCTGCGCGGCGGCCGCCACCAGCTCGGCGAGCGCCTGCTCGGTCCGGACCCCGGGGCGGCCGTCCACCAGGTCGAGCACGGCGCCGGCCTCGACGTCCTCGACGAGCTCGTTGACCGACGGGTACGGCGAGCCCGCGAGCGAGAGCCGGGCGCCGGTGTCGAGGTCCTCCAGCACCGCCCGGACGGGGGTCGGTCCGTGCTCGGCCGCGAGCCGGAGCAGGGCCAGCCGGCGGATCCCGTGCCGGTGCCGGGCGGCCGCCTCGTCGGCGGATCCGTAGACCATCACCGCCACCGTGGCCCCGGCGTCAACCACCGCCGGGTAGCCCCGGACCTCGTGTCCGGCACGGCGCTCGGTGACCACCGTCGGCAGCTCCCCGAACTCCCAGGCGGTCTTGCCGGTCGCCGCGAGCCCGGACTCGGCGGCCACCGCAGCCACCGCGTCGGCCACGCTCGGGCGCAGCGGCTCCTTCAGGACGGCCAGGTCCTTGCCCCGGGCGGCCTCACGGCCGTCGTCGTCGATGATGAGGTACGTCGGACGCAGGTGGGCGGGCACCTTCGTCCAGTCCCACGCCTCCCGGGGCACCACGACCCCGGTCCGGGCCCGGAGGAACCGCTCGAGGGCGTCGAGGAGGGGCTCTGCGCCGGGCGGCGCCTCGGCCAGGAAGTCGCGGGCGGTGTCCGGCGCGGGCACGAAGCTGACCCGGAGCGGCTTGGGCAGGCTCCGCAGCAGGCTGGTGACGAGCTCCTCGCGCAGGCCGGGGACGCTCCAGGAGAAGTGGTCGTCGGCGACCTGGTTGAGCGTGGCCAGCGGCACCTCGATGGTGATCCCGTCGTCGGCGGCGCCGGGCTCGAAGTGGTAGCGGAGCGGGAAGGTCAGCCCCTCGTCCTCCCAGTGGGTCGGGAAGTCCCCCTCCGCCACCTGCTCGACGGTGTCGTGGGTGAGCATCACCGGGTCGAAGGTCAGCAGGTCCGGCCGCTCGCGCCGCGCGTCCTTCCACCACCCGTCGAAGTGGGCGCCACTCACCACGTCCGCCGGGATCCGCGCGTCGTAGAAGTCGAAGAGGGTGTGCTCGTCGACGACGAGGTCCCGGCGTCGGGCCCGGTGCTCGAGCTCCTCGGCCTCCTCCAGGAGCCGCCGGTTCTCGTGGAAGAACCGGTGCCGAGTCGCCCACTCGCCGTACACGAGGGCATGCCGGATGAACAGCTCCCGGCTCAGCTCCGGGTCGATCCGGCCGTAGCCGACCGCCCGGTCCGCCACCAGCGTGACGCCGTACAGGGTGACCCGTTCGTACGCCGTCACCGAGGCCCGCTTCTTCGACCAGTGCGGCTCGGAGTAGCTGCGGCTGACCAGGTGCGCCCCGAGCCGCTCGGCCCACAGCGGGTCGATGCCGGCGTTCTGCCTGGCCCACAGCCGGGAGGTCTCGACCAGTTCCCCGGCCATCAGGTAGGTGGGGTGCTTCTTGCGCAGCGCGCTGCCGGGGAAGATCGCGAACCGCGCACCGCGGGCACCCAGGTAGGTGCGCGGGCCGCGCTGGTCCTTGGCCCGCCGCCCCCCCGGTCGGACCGGGTCCCGCTCCTCCAGCAGGCCGATGTGCGAGAGCAGTCCGGAGAGCAGCGCCTGGTGGATGCCGTCCGCGTCCACCGGGCCGTCGTCGCGTCCGCCCTTGCCGAGGTCGACCTTCATCTCCCGGCAGACCTGACGCAGCTGGGACTCGAAGTCCTGCCACTCGCGCACCCGCAGGTAGTTCAGGTGCTCGCGACGGCACATCCGGCGGAAGGCGCTCGACGAGCGGTCCCGCTGCTGCCGCCGGAGGTAGCGCCAGAGGTTCAGCCAGGTGAGGAAGTCCGAGGTCGGGTCGGTGAAGCGGGCGTGGAGCTGGTCGGCCTCCGCCTGCCGCTCGGTGGGGCGCTCCCGCGGATCCTGCAGCGAGAGCGCGGCGACGATCACCAGGACGGCCCGGACGCAGCCGAGCCGCTCGGCCTCGAGGATCATCCGGCCGAGCCGCGGGTCGATCGGCAGCCGGGCCAGCCGGCGCCCGAGCCGGGTGAGCCGGGGACCGCGGGGCTGGAGGGCACCGAGCTCCTCGAGCAGCTGGATCCCGGCCGTGACGTTGCGCCGGTCGGGCGGGTCGACGAACGGGAAGCGGGCGAGGTCGCCGAGGCCGAGACTGGCCATCTGCAGGATCACCGAGGCGAGGTTGGTGCGCAGGATCTCGGGGTCGGTGAACTCGGGTCGGGCGTCGAAGTCCTCCTCGGAGTAGAGCCGGATCGCGATGCCGGCCTCCAGCCGCCCGCAGCGTCCGGACCGCTGCTTCGCCGAGGCCTGGCTGATCGACTCGATCGGGAGGCGCTGCACCTTGGTCCGGGCCGAGTAGCGGCTGATCCGCGCGACCCCGGTGTCCACGACGTACCGGATCCCGGGCACGGTGAGCGAGGTCTCCGCGACGTTCGTCGCGAGGACCACCCGGCGCCCGGAGTGCGGCTGGAACACCCGGTGCTGCTCCGCGGCCGACAGGCGGGAGTAGAGCGGGACCACCTCGAGGGGCCGGCGCGGGTCGCGCGTCAGTCCGGCCAGGGCGTCCGCGGTGTCACGGATCTCCCGCTCGCCGGGCAGGAACACCAGCACGTCCCCCGGCCCTTCGCGACTCAGCTCACCGACCGCGTCCACGATCGCCTCGGTCTGGTCGCGCACCACCGGCTCGCCCTCGTCGTCTTGCTCGGGCAGCTCCACCAGCGGCCGGTAGCGCACCTCCACGGGATAGGTGCGCCCCGAGACCTCCACGATCGGCGCCGGCCGGCCCCGGCGGTCGGCGAAGTGTGCCGCGAACCGCTCGGGGTCGATGGTGGCCGAGGTGATGACCACGTGTAGGTCGGGACGGCGCGGCAGCAGCTGCTTGAGGTAGCCGAGGAGGAAGTCGATGTTGAGGCTGCGCTCGTGGGCCTCGTCGATGATCAGGGTGTCGTAGCGTCGCAGCTGGCGGTCGCGCTGCAGCTCGGCGAGCAGGATCCCGTCCGTCATCAGCTTGATCCGGCTCGACGGGGAGGTGCGGTCGGTGAAACGGACCTGATACCCGACCAGGTCGCCGAGCCCGGTGCCGAGCCCGTCCCCGGCGAGCTCCTCGGCGATCCGCTCGGCCACCGACCGGGCCGCGATCCGACGCGGCTGGGTGTGCCCGATCAGGCCCTCCCGACCGCGGCCGAGCTCCAGGCAGATCTTGGGGAGCTGGGTGGTCTTCCCCGACCCGGTCTCCCCGGCGACCACGACGACCTGGTGTTCGGCGATGGCCCGCGCGATGTCCTCACGCCGCTGGCTGACCGGCAGCCCGGCGGGATAGGAGATCGTTGGCCGGTCCGACATGGTGCCCGCCATTGTGCCCGGACCGGTGCGGGTCACTCCGGTGCGTGGGTGATCGGCGTCGACAGGCGGTGCACCCCGGGTGCCTTGGCCCGGAAGGTCGCCGCCGGCCGGCCCCGGCCACCGGCCGCGGGGCGGGTGCGTCCGGTCTCGACCACGAAGTCCTCGGTCCGCCGCATCTTGCGCTGGAAGTTTCCGGCGTCGAACTCGCTACCCCACACGACCTCGTAGACCCGGCGCAGCTCGGAGAGGGTGAACTCCTCGTCGACGAACGCGGTGGCGAGCGTCGTGTACTCCAGCCTCGTGCGCACCCACGCCAGGGCGTCGGCCAGGATCTGGCGGTGGTCGAACGCGACGCGGGACTCGGGGTCGGCGAGCAGCGGCAGCAGCGGCACCCACAGTGCGTCCGCGGCGTCGTCGCCGGCCGTGGCCGGCACGGCCCGCGACAGCACCGCCACGTGGGCCACGCTGACGACTCGGCCGCGCGGGTCGCGGTCCGGGGAGCCGTAGCTGCCCAGCTGCTCGAGCACCACGTCGGTCACCCCCGTCTCCTCCTCGAGCTCGCGCCGGGCCGCGTCCACGAGGTCCTCGTCGGGGTCCACGAAGCCACCCGGCAGGGCCAGGGAGCCGGCGTACGGATCGGACCCCCGCTCGACCATGAGCACGCACAGTGCGTCGTCGTGCACGGTAAGGATGGCGATGTCGGCAGTGACCGCGAAGATGGGGTACTTGCTCGTGTACACCATCCCTTGGACGGTACTTGTCCCCCCGACAACCGACAACAGAGCCGCAGGCGCACCGGTCGACCGGTCGGGCTGTGAGAGCGTTCCCTCATGCGCAGCCTGGACGGCAAGACGGTCGTCATCACCGGCGCCGCGTCCGGCCTCGGTCGGGCGCTGGCCCTGGCGGCCGCCGCCCGGGGCGCCCGACTGGCACTGTCCGACGTGGCCGAGTCGGGACTTGCCGAGACCGCCGAGCTCGCCGAGCGACACGGGTCCCGCGCGGTGTCGGCGTCACGTCTGGACGTGGCCGACCGGGCGGCCTACCGCGAGTACGCCGCCGAGGTGGTGGAGCGGTTCGGCGGCGTCGACGTGCTGGTCAACAACGCTGGGGTGGCGCTCAGCGGTGACCTCACCGAGCTGACCTACGAGGACCTCGAGTGGATCGTCGGCGTCAACCTCTGGGGCGTGGTGCACGGCACGAAGGAGTTCCTGCCGCACCTGATCGCCAGCGGGGACGGACACCTGGTCACGATGTCCTCCTTGTTCGGGCTGGTCTCCGTGCCGGGGCAGAGCGCCTACAACGCGACGAAGTACGCCGTCCGCGGCCTCACCGAGGCGGTGCGCGAGGAGATGCTGGTCGCCGGCCACCGGGTCGGCGTCACCGTGGTGCATCCCGGTGGGGTCCGCACCTCGATCGCGCGGAACGCCCGGCACCCGGTGGGGGTCGATGCCGAGGAGCGGGCCCGGCTGTTCGAGGAGCGCTGGGCCCGGATGGAGCCCGACCACGCCGCCGAGCTGGTCTGGAAGGGCGTCCTCGCAGGCAAGCCGCGGGTGCTGGTCGGCGTCGACGCCCACCTCACCCACCACCTCGCCCGCCTGCTCGGTGCCCGCTACCAGGACGTGCTGGCCGCTGCCGCCCGTCGCGACCAGGCAGAGACCTGATGGGCGACCGGTTCGCCGCGGGGACACCGGTCCGGGTCGTCATGACCAAGTGGGGCGACCGGCCGCACTGGGAGTTCACGGGCTCCTTCCTCGGCACCGACCGACACGGCGACTGGGTGCGGTTCCCGGCCGGGACCCGGTTCGTCCGCCCCGGGCGGGTCTATGTGGCTCCGGTGGACCAGGCCAGCCTGGTGCCGAGGCCCGGCGCCGTGGTCGACTCCCCCGACGTGGCGTGGCTGGCGACGTTCCACGCCCCGGGCGGCACCGTGTCGACGTACGTCGACGTGACCACGCCGGCCCGCTGGCACGGGACCGAGCTCCGGGCCGTGGACCTGGACCTCGACGTGGTGCGCCAGCTCGACGACACCGTGACGCTCGAGGACGAGGATGAGCTCGCGGCCCACGCGGTCGCGTACGACTACCCGCCGAAGGTCGTGGCCGCCGCCCGGGCCGCGGGCGAGGCACTGCTGACCGCGCTCCGCTCCCACCGACCGCCCTTCGACCACGACTCCCCCCGCCCCTGGCTCACCCCTCGGTGAGCGGGTCGACCATCTCGAGGCGGACGCCGAGCAGCCGGACCGGCCGGCACTCGTCGGTCGCCGGGCCGCTCGCGTCGCGGGGGGTCAGGTCGAGCCGGTCGAGGAGAGACACCGCCGCGTCGGCCAGAGTGCGCAGATCGTTAGTAGGCGCGGCCAGGGTGAGGCTGCGGCTGAGTGTGACGAAGGGCCGGAACCGGACCTTCAGCCCCACCCTGGCGGCGGGTCGGCCCTCCCGGTCGATGTCTGCCAGGGCACTGGAGGTGAGCCGGCGGACCGCCTTCTCCACCGCCGCACGCGTGGTCAGGTCGACCTGGAAGGTCTCCTCGCGACCGTGCGCCCGGGGCACCCAGGGCGTCGGGTCGACCGGGCTGTCGTCAGCGCCGCGGCCGACCCGTCGGAACCAGGGCCCCATGGTGGGGCCGATCTCGGCGGCCAGCCGCGCCGGGTCGGCGGCGGCCAGCTCGGCCACGGTCTCGATGCCCAGACCCGACAGGCGGGCGGCGGTGCGGGACCCGATCCCCCACAGCGCGGTGGTCGGCCGCTCGCCCATCACCGGCAGCCAGCTCTCCTCGGTGAGGACGAAGACGCCGCTGCCGTCCTCGCCCTCGCGCTTCGCGAAGCCGGTCGCCACCTTGGCCCGCAGCTTGGTGTCCCCGATGCCGACGCAGCAGGTGAGCCGGGTCTGCTCGGTGACGGTGCGTCGGATGGTGTCGGCGAAGTCCCTCGGGTCACCGAGCGGCTCGTGGCCCGGGCCCGGCCCCAGGAATGCCTCGTCCCAGCCGAGGACCTCCAGGAGCACCGGCACCCCGCCCCATTCGAGTCCCCGCAGGACGCCCATCACCTCAGCGGACGCGGCGTCGTAGGCCGGCTTGTCCACGGCCAGGAACACGGCGTCGGGCGCCTTGCGGAGGGCCACCCGCAGCGGCAT
>CAZKEZ010000002.1:0-75689 GCA_964551905.1 uncultured Nocardioides sp.
CGGAAGCCCAGCTCGGGGCGGTGCTGCTCACGACCGCGGAACATGATCGTGATCTTCACCTTGTCGCCGGCTCGCAGGAACCGGACCACGTGCCCCTTCTTCGTCTCGTAGTCGTGCTGGTCGATCTTCGGCCGGAGCTTCATCTCTTTGATGACGACGTTCGTCTGGTTGCGGCGCGCCTCACGAGCCTTCTGGGCGTTCTCGTACTTGAACTTCCCGTAGTCCATGAGCTTGCACACCGGCGGGCGCGCCATGGGAGCCACCTCGACGAGGTCGAGGTCGGCCTCCTGGGCCAGCTTCAGTGCTTCGACGGTGGGGACGATGCCGACGGTCTCGCCGTTGGGTCCGACGAGTCGAACCTCGGGAACCCGGATCCGGTCGTTGATTCGCAGCTCGGTGCTGATGAGTCCTCCTGTTTGGAAATGATGTCCAAGCGGAGGCCAGCCACAAGACCGGACCCGACGACCTGCGGCGGTCGATGCGGGTGGGGGACGTGTCACGCGGTCCCCGCTTGGGGGATCTGCCACTCGCCCCGCAGGGGCGGGCCGGGTGACGGATCGGTCAACGCCGCATGCTACCGGAACATTCCGCGGGCCAGCCAATCGCCGTATGTCAGGCTGGGGACGTGGGCTATGCACTGGATCCCTCGCTGTGGGCACTCGCCATCTCGTTGTCGCTGGTGGCGGGGGTGTGGACGCTGTTCGCCTACCGCCGACGCGGACTGGGCGCCGGCGTCCGTGGTGCCGGCTGGGTGCTGCTGCCGTTCGCCGCGCTGTTCACCGGCACGCTGACGCTGCTGCTGCGCGTTCTCGATGCCGTGGTCGCGTGGGCGAGCGGCCTGATCTTCAGCCCGCTGATGTGGGGCGGACTGGTCCTGGCCGCGTTGGCCGTGGTCCTGATCGTGGCGGGACGCCGACTCGATCGGCGCAAGCCGGCGGCCGGCAGTCCCGCCCGGAAGGCCGGCCCGCCGGCTGTCGCCCCCACCGAGGACCCGGAGCTGGCCGAGATCGAGGCGATCCTGCGCAACCGCGGGATCACCTGATGGCCCACGACTCCCTTGACCGCAACCGGCTCTGGGCGCGGTTGAACGCCGCTGTCCGCGAGGCCGGCCTCTCCCCCGGGGCACCGATCTGCGTGGTCGACCTCGACGCCTTCGACGCGAACGCCGCCGACCTGGTCAGCCGGGCGCGCGGCAAGCCGGTGCGGGTGGCCACCAAGTCGCTGCGGGTGCCAGCCCTGATCGGGCGGGCGCTGGCGCGGGACGGATTCGCGGGGCTGCTGTGCTACTCGCTGGCCGAGGCGCTGTGGCTGCACGAGCGGGTCGACCTGCCTGCCGACGACCTCGTGGTCGCCTACCCGACGGTGGACCGGGCCGCGCTGCACGAGCTCGTGGCCTCCCCGTCGGCTGCGGCCGCCATCACGCTCATGGTCGACTCCCCGGACCACCTGGAGGTGATCGACTCGGTCCGCGCCTCCAAGGCGGTGCCGGTCCGGGTGGCGCTGGACATCGACGCCGGGCTGCGGATCGGTCGGCAGCTCGTCGGGCCGCGGCGCTCGCCGCTCTACGACACCCGGGACGTGCTCGAGCTGGCCACGACGATCCTGGGGCGACCGGGGTTCCGCCTAGTGGGCGTGATGACCTATGAGGGCCAGGTGGCCGGCGTACCCGACGACGACCCGCACCACCGCGCCCGGTCTCTGGTGGTCCGGCGGATGAAGTCGGCGTCGATGAGCCAGTTGACCGTTCGCCGCCGCGAGCTGGCCGATGCGCTTCGGCAGGTCGCCGACCTGGAGTTCTGGAACGGCGGCGGCTCCGGCTCGATCGACGAGACGGCCGCCGACCCGGTGGTCACCGAGGTGGCCGCCGGATCGGGGCTCCTGGTCCCCGGGCTGTTCGACCACTACGCGTCCTTCGCGCCACGCCCGGCCGCCTACTTCGGGCTGCCGGTGACCAGGCGGCCGGCGCCGCAGGTCGTGACCGTCCACGGGGGCGGGCTGGTGGCCTCCGGGCCGGCCGGGGACGACCGGTTGCCCGTGCCCTGGGCGCCGCCGGGGCTGCACCTGACCGGCCTGGAGGGTGCCGGCGAGGTGCAGACACCACTGACCGGGCACCCTGCGGCGCTGCTGATGATCGGGGACCTGGTCTGGTTCCGGCACGCCAAGTCCGGCGAGCTGTTCGAGCACGCCAACCTTGTCCACCTGCTCTCCGGCGACCGGTTCGTGGACGCGGTGGACACCTACCGAGGTGCCGGTCGTGTCCACTGACGAACCGGCCGAACCCTCGACCTACCCGGAGACGGTGGAGCGGATCCTCGACCTGGCCCTCGACCGGCCACCCACCGTGGGGACCGGTCGCCTGGTCTGTGTCGACGGGCCCGCCGGTGCAGGGAAGACCACGTTGGGTGAGGCGCTGGCGCATGGGGCCCGTCGGCTGGTCGCCTCCACCCGGCTGATCCACATGGACGACCTCTTCGAGGGTTGGGAGGGCCTGCCGGAGGCCGGGCGCCGACTGCGCCAGGACATCGTGGACCCGCTGGCCGAGGGGCGCTCCGGGAGCTACCGCCGCTGGGACTGGCTGGCCGGCGGCTGGGCGGAGACCCATGTCGTGGACCCTGTCTCGCTGCTGGTCGTGGAGGGCGTGGGATCCGGGTCCGCCGAGGTGGCCGAACGGATCGGGATCCTGGTCTGGGTCGAGGCACCTGACGACCTCCGTCTCGCCAGGGGCCTGGCCCGGGACGGGGCGGGGCTCCGGCACCGCTGGCAGCAGTGGATGGCGGACGAGCGCGCCCACTTCCGTCGCCACGCGACGCAGAACCGAGCCGACGTCACGGTCGACGCGTACGGCCGGATCGTCGGTGTGGAAGGGTGACGTCATGGTGGCGCCGACCGGTGAGCAGTACGAGATCTCCGGCGGGGGCTACACCGCGGTCGTGACCGAGGGTGGGGCCACCCTGCGCTCCCTCAGCTTCCGCCCGGTGGGTGGCGAGGCGCGACCGTTGGTAGACGGCTTCGCCGAGGACTCGATGCCGGCCGGCGGTCGTGGTCAGCTGCTCGCTCCCTGGGCGAACCGGATCCGGGACGGCGAGTATGAGTTTGCCGGGCGCCACCTGCGACTGCCGCTCAGTGAGCCGGCGCGTCACAACGCCTCGCACGGGCTGGTCCGGTGGTGCGGCTGGACGCTGGAGGAGCGCACCGACAACTCCGTCTCCTTGGTGTACCGGCTGATGGCGCAGACCGGCTACCCGTGGACGCTCGACCTGCACGTGCTGTACGACGTCGGCGCCGACGGGCTCACGGTGACGCTGACCGCCACGAACCTGGCGGACGGGTCGGCGCCGTACGTGGCCGGCGCGCATCCCTATCTCACGCTCGGCGTCCCGATCGACGGGCTCGAGCTCACGCTGCCCGCGGCCACCCAGCTGCTTACCGACGACCGGAAGCTGCCTACCCACCGGCAGTCGGTGGCCGACACGGAGCTGGACCACCGGATCAGCCGCCCGATCCGCGACACCGTGTTCGACCATGCCTTCACCGACCTGGACCGGGACGGGTCCGGCCGAGCCACCACCGTGCTGCGGGACCCGGTGCGAGGGTTCGGCGCGGCTCTGTGGGTCGACGCGCGGCACCGGTGGCTGCAGGTCTACAGCGGCGAGGAGGACCCGAGCACCGCGCGGCGGGCGCTGGCCGTCGAGCCGATGACCGGGCCACCCGATGCGTTCCGCAGTGGCGACGACCTCGTGGTGCTGGCCCCCGCAGGAGCCACCGGTGACGAGCACTCGGCCTCGTGGGGAATCCGGGCGCTGGACTAGCTGGACCGGCTGTCGAGGAGTGCCCGCAGCTGACGCACCGCAGTGCGGGCCCGGGCCCCGTCGGAGCCCTGGATGCCCATCGCCGACACGTTCGTGCCGTCCGCCAGGTCCAGGCCCGCCCAAGGGGCACCGGCCGGCATCGTGACCGCCAGCACCTGCCGCCAGTCGAACTCACGGCGGCGGTAGCCGTTGACCACCACCAGACGGTCCTCGGTGGCGGTCACCCGCGAGCGCATCAGGCCGTGCATGAGGGCGACTGTCAGGAGCCCAAAGGCGACCAGGGTCGCCCGCTGCCCCCAGGTGAAGGCGGCCCGGACCTCCGGGTCGAAGCGCACCCACATCACCGTGCAGACCAGCAGCAGGGCGCCCCCGAAGAACCATCCCGCCAGGCGCACCCCCAACGGTCGCCACGTGTGCGGCAGGGTCACCGGCGGGTCAGAGCCGGCAGGCATGGATATCGGTGAGCAGGATGGCCCGGGCGCCGACGTCGTACAGGGCGTCCATGAGGGGCTGCGCCCCGGAGCGGGGCACCATCGCGCGGACCGCGACCCACCCCTCGCGGGCCAGGGGCGACACCGTCGGGCTCTCGATCCCGGGCGTGAGCGCCACCGCCGCGGCGACGTGCTCGGTCCGGATGTCGTAGTCCATCATCACGTAGGTCCGGGCGACCAGGACCCCCTCGACGCGGCGGCGGAAGATCTCGAACCCGTTCGGAGGTCCCAGGGGGCCGCCGCCGCGGGTCACCAGGACGGCCTCGGACTCGAGGACCGTCTCCCCGAAGACCTCCAGACCGGCGGCGCGCAGGGTGGTCCCGGTCTCGACGACGTCGGCGATGACGTCGGCGACGCCGAGCTGGATCGAGGTCTCGACCGCGCCGTCGAGACGCAGCACCGTGGCCTCGATCCCCCGCTCCTCGAGGTAGCCGCGCAGGATGCCGGCGTACGACGTCGCAACTCGCCGTCCGGCCAGCTGCGCGGCGTCGGTGAACTGCCCGACCGGGCCCGCGAACCGGAAGCGGGACCGGCCGAAGCCCAGCCCGAGCACCTCCTCCGCCTTGGCGCCCGAGTCCAGCAGCAGGTCGCGCCCGGTGATGCCGACGTCCAGGGTGCCCTCGCCGACGTAGAGGGCGATGTCGCGCGGGCGCAGGTAGAAGAACTCGACGCCATTGTCGGGGTCGGCCAGGGTCAGCTCCTTGGCCTCCTGGCGCTGCCGATAGCCGGCCTCGCGGAGGATCTCGGCGGCCGCTGCCGCGAGGGAACCCTTGTTCGGCACGGCGATGCGTAGCGGGGTCGTCGTCATGGGTTCCTCACAGCCGGGCATAGACGTCATCGAGGCTGACTCCGGTGGCGAGCATGAGCACCTGGACGTGGTACAGCAGCTGGCTCACCTCTTCGGCCGTCCGCTCCGGTCCCTCGTGCACGGCGGCCATCCAGGCCTCGGCGGCCTCCTCCACCACCTTCTTGCCGACCTCGTGGACGCCGGCGTCCAGGCGACGCACCGTGCCCGAGTCCGCGGGCCGGGTCCGGGCCCGCTCCTCGAGCTCGGCCCACAAACCGTCGAAGGTCTTCACGAGGGCCAAGCCTAGGCCGTGGGCCGCTGCAGCCCGCGCAGGGTCCGGGCGGTGAGCAGCGCGGCCGAGGTCGCCTCGTAGCCCTTGTCCTCCCGGCTGCCGTCTAGGCCGGCGCGGTCCAGCGCCTGCTCCTCGTTGTCGCAGGTGAGCACGCCGAACCCGATCGGAGTGCCGTGGTCCAGGCCTACCCGGGTCAGTCCGTCGGTGGCCGCTGCACAGACGTACTCGAAGTGTGGCGTTCCGCCGCGGATCACGACCCCCAGCGCGACCACGGCGTCGTACCCGTGACGAGCCAGCGCGTCGGCGGCCACGGGCAGCTCGAAGGTGCCCGGGACCCGCACCTCGGTGGCCTGCTGGACGCGGAAGTCGGCCAGCGCGCGCCGGGCGCCGGCCAGGAGGCCGTCCATCACCTCCTCGTGCCAGCTGGCCGCGACCACCGCCACCGTCAGGTCGCCGCAGTCGACCGGCCCCTGGTCGGGTGCCCCGTGGCCGCTCATCGTGGGCCGCCTTCCACCGGCGGGAGGTGCGGCAGGTCGTGACCCATCCGGTCGCGCTTGGTCGCCAGATAGGTGAGGTTGTGGTCGGTGGGGCGCGGCGTGAGCGGCACCCGTTCGGTCACCGTCACGCCGAAGTCCTCCAGGCTCGCGGTCTTGGCCGGGTTGTTCGTGAGCAGCCGGACCTTGGAGACGCCCAGGTCGCGGAGGATCTGGGTGGCGGTGCCGTAGTGCCGGGCGTCGGCCGGCAGCCCCAGGTCGAGGTTGGCGTCGACCGTGTCGCGTCCGGAGTCCTGGAGGGCGTAGGCCTGGAGCTTCGCGACCAGTCCGATCCCGCGGCCCTCGTGCCCGCGCAGGTAGATGATGACGCCGCGTCCCTCTTCCATGATGCGCTGCATCGCCTCGTCCAGCTGGGGGCCGCAGTCGCAGCGGTGGCTCCCGAACACGTCCCCGGTGAGGCACTCCGAGTGCACCCGGGTGAGCACGGGAGCCGGGTCCGACAGGTCGCCCAGGGTGAGCGCGATGTGTTCGCTGTCGTCGATCGAGATGCGGTAGCCGTAGGCCAGGAACTCCCCATGGCTGGTGGGCAGCCGGGTCACCGCGACCCGCTCGGCGTGCGACTCGTGGCGGCGTCGGTAGCGGACCAGGTCCTCGATCGAGATCATCGCCAGCCCGTGCTCGTCGGCGAACTGCCGCAGCTGGGGGCCGCGCTTCATCGTGCCGTCGTCGTTGACGATCTCCACCAGGACCCCGGCGGGGGTGAGGCCGCCCAGCCGGGCGAGGTCGACGGCGGCCTCGGTGTGGCCGCGGCGGACCAGGACGCCGCCCTCGCGGTAGCGCAGCGGGAAGACGTGGCCCGGCCGAGTGACCTCCCACGGCTCCGTGGCCGAGTCGGCCAGCACCTTCACCGTCCGGGCCCGGTCCGCGGCCGAGATCCCGGTCGTGATCCCGTCCCGGGCGTCGACGGAGATCGTGTACGCCGTGCGCAGCTTGTCCTTGTTGTGCGGGGTCATCAGTGGGATCTCGAGCCGGTCCAGCATCTCCGCCGGCATGGGCACGCAGATCACGCCGCTGGACCACCGGATCGTGAACGCCATCAGCTCCGGGGTGGCCTTGGAGGCGGCGAAGATCAGGTCGCCCTCGTTCTCCCGGTCCTCGTCGTCCACCACCACGACCGCCTTGCCGGCGGCGATGTCGGCGATGGCGCGCTCGACACTGTCGAGCCGCACGGAGTCACTCATGGGTCGCTCCTTCGGGGAGAGAGGTCGACGCGGTCAGGAGTCGCTCGACGTACTTCGCGAGCACGTCGACCTCGAGGTTCACCGGCTCGCCGGGTGCCCGCCGGCCGAGCGTGGTGCGGGCGAGCGTCTCGGGGATCAGGGAGACCGTGAAGCTGGGATCCGGCTGCCCGGGGCCGGGTGCCGAGACCACGGTCAGGCTGACGCCGTCGACGGTGATGGATCCCTTGTCCACCAGGTAGCGAGCCAGCGCGGGCGGGACGGAGATCTCCAGCACCTCCCAGTGCTCGCCCGGCGTGCGGGTCGTGACGGTGCCCACGCCGTCCACGTGCCCCTGGACGATGTGCCCGCCGAGCCGCTTGTCCACGGTCACCGCGCGCTCGAGGTTCACCGGGTCGCCGGGGACGAGCCGACCGATCGTGGTCTTGTCCAGCGTCTCGGCCATCACGTCCGCCTCGAACGCGGAGTCGTCGGCCCGGGCGACGGTGAGGCAGCAGCCGTCGACCGAGATCGAGTCACCGAGCGAGATGCCGCCCAGGACCGTGTCGGCACGGACCCTGAGTCGCACCGCGTCGGAGAGGCGATGGATCGACTCGACGGTGCCGAGCTCCTCGACGATGCCGGTGAACATGGTCAGCGCTCCTGATCCGGCGTGGCCGTGGGCAGCGGGGTGAGGACGATCCGGACGTTGGTGTCGTCCCCGGTGCCGACGGTCGACACGTCGGTGATCGTGAACCGGCGGGCGTCGCCGATGGTCGTGATGCCGAGGTCGGCGACCGCGGCCGCGCCGGCCCCCAGGAGGGCGGGGGCGACATACGCGACCGCCTCGTCGACCAGGCCCGCTGCCAGGAACGCGGCGGCCACCGTCGGACCGCCCTCGAGGAAGACGTGCTGACGGTCGCGCTCGTAGAGCTCCTTCAGCACCTGGTGCGGGTCGCGGGTGCGCAGCCACAGCGTCTCCGCCCGGTCGTCGAACACCCGCCTCGTCGAGTCGAGGTCGCGCAGCCCCATCACCACCCGCAGCGGCTGGTTGGACAAGGGCTCGTCGTACTCGTCGCGGACCGTCAGCTGCGGGTCGTCCCCGGCAACGGTCCCCGACCCGACGAGGATGGCGTCGCAGAGCGCCCGGAGCCGGTGGGAGTCCACCCGCGCCGCGCGGGAGCTGACCCAGCGACTCGTGCCGTCGGCGGCGGCGCTGCGGCCGTCCAGCGTGGCCGCGAACTTCCAGGTCACGAAGGGCCGACCGTGCTCCACGGCGAAGGTCCACTCCCGGTTCAGCCGGCGTGCCTCCTCCTCCAGCAGACCCCCTTCGACGTCGATGCCGGCATCCCTGAGCGCCTGCGCGCCGCCGGCCGCGATGGGGTTGGCGTCGGCCTGGGCGTAGACCACCCGCCGGACCCCGGCGGTGAGCAGCGCCTCGGTGCACGGTCCCGTGCGGCCAGAGTGCCGGCAGGGCTCCAAGGTGGTCACGGCGGTGGTGCCGCGGGCGGCGGGGCCAGCAGCCGTCAGGGCCGCCACCTCGGCGTGCGGACTGCCAGCCCCGCGGTGGAAGCCCTCGGCCACGACCTCGCCGCTGTCATCGAGCAGCACACAGCCGACCCGGGGGTTGGGGCCCAGCGGCACCCCTGCGGTCGCTGCGATCGCCAGGGCTCGGTGCATGGCGGCCAACTCGGCGGTGATGGACATTGCCTTGGTGGACATTGCCTTGGTGGACATTGCCTTGGTGGACACTGCCTTCCTCGGTCCGATCGCGGACTCAAGGGGCATCCGACGGGCCTTCCACGGCGCCACCGGCGTTGCTCTTCCCATCCGGACTTTGACCGTCGGTCCAGGAATTTCACCTGGTCAACCGGCCGCTGGCTGCGGCCGGGTCGCGGACTTTCACCGCCGGTGCGGAATTTCACCGCCCCCAGAGCACGCGAGCTTCTCTAGAACTCGTGCCTCCTAGTCTGCCACACGACGGCCTGCTCCCACACGCGGTGACTTCTGGATTGGCCGATCGTTCGTTCAGAAATTGGGCCGAATTGTACGAACGATCGGCCAACGCAGGACTCACCCCTGTGCGGGAGGTGTCTCGGATCCCCCCGGCGCATGCACAGGCGTTCTCATTGGCCCGCCTCGACCGATCCTGTGGACGAGCAGCGGTCCGCACAGCCAGCCTGTGGTGTCCTCTCGCCATGACCTTTGTCTGGGGAGCCGAGACGCGGGCCGAGTCCGTGACCAACTCCGTGAACCGACTGCTGACGGAGCACGGGGCGAGTGCCGTGAGCATGCGTGCCGTGGCCGAGCTGACCCGCTTGAGCCCGGGATCCCTGAACCACGAGTTCGGGTCGAAGGCGGGCATGCTGCGCCGGGGCGCGATCCTGAGCATCCGGTCACGCCGATGCGCGATCATCCGCAGCCTCTGGGAGCATCGGGCGCTCGCCTTCCTCCCTGAGGAGTACCGGCCGATGCAGGAACACTACGGCCTCGACAGCGCCCGGTGCTGGCTGGCCTGGCTTGAGATCGGTCGCGTGACGCCGGACATCGGTCCCCTGCTCGCGGACGCACGCGCGGAAGACCGGTTCCACCTCTCCCGCGCCTACGACTTCCGGGTCAGCCCGACCGACCTGGACCTGATGACCGCGCTGATCGACGGCCTGACGGTGGCCTGTTGCTCACAGACCGACCCGATGTCGCTGGAGCATGCGCGCCAGCTGCTGGCCGACCACGTCCAGCCGTTCGAGGAGCTGATGGACGTCGAGGAGCCTCAGGAACCCTGAAAAGCTCATCCCCGCCCGTCGAACCTCAGGCCGTCCCACACCTGCTGAGCCTGCGCCCGCAGCTGGGTGACCATCGCGTCGGGGTCGTCCGCGGAGTAGACCGCGGACCCGGCCACGAAGACGTCGGCGCCGGCCTCGGCGCACCGCTCGATCGTCTCCGGCGAGACTCCCCCGTCGACCTGGAGCCACACCTCGCCCCCGTGCTTCTCGATGAGGGCCCGGGTACGTCGGATCTTGGGCAGGCAGACGTCCAGGAACTGCTGTCCGCCGAAGCCCGGCTCGACGGTCATCACCAGGACCGTGTCGAACTCGGGCAGCAGGTCCTCGTAGGGCTCGATCGGGGTCGCCGGCTTCAGGCCCAAGCTGGCTCGCGCCCCCAGGGCGCGCAGCTCGCGCGCCAGGCGCACCGGGGCGGCGGTGGCCTCGACGTGGAAGGTCACCGAGGCGCAGCCCGCCTCGACGTACGCCGGTGCCTCGCGGTCGGGGTTCTCGATCATGAGATGGGCGTCCAGCGGCAGCGTGGTGGTGCGAGACAGCGCCTCGACCATCCCAGCACCGAAGGTCAGGTTCGGCACGAAGTGGTTGTCCATCACGTCGACGTGCACCCAGTCCGCACTGGGGATGCGGGCCACCTCGTCCCCGAGGCGGGCGAAGTCGGCGCTCAGGATGCTCGGGGTGATCTGGATGCCCACCCCGGCAGTCTAGGGTTCCCGCGACCAGGCGCCGTCAGAGCCCGTCCCGCTCCGCCCAGACGAGCAGCGGCGCGACGTCGAACACGTGGTCGTCGATGTCGGCGTGCAGGTCGCCCAGCTCGGCGTACCGGGCCGGAACCGTGGCGAGAGTGAAGTCCCGGGGGTCGACGTCGTCGACCTCGTCCCAGCGGATGGGGGTGGAGACGCGGCCGTCGGGAACGCCGCGGACGGAGTACGCCGCGGCGATGGTGTGGTCGCGGGCGTTCTGGTTGTAGTCCACGAAGAGCTGGTGCGGGTCCCGGTCCTTGCGCCACCACGTCGTGGTCACGTCGTCGGGCGCGCGTCGCTCCACCTCGCGGGCGAACGCCAGCGCGGCGCGGCGTACGTCGGTGAAGCCGTGCTCGGGCGGGATCCGCACGTACACGTGCAGTCCCTTGCCGCCGCTGGTCTTGGGGAAGCCGGTGGCGCCCAGCTCGTCCAGCACCTCGTGCACCACCCCGGCCACCCGCTGCACGGTCGGGAAGTCGCAGAGCGGGCCGGGGTCCAGGTCGATGCGCCACTCGTCCGGCTTCTCGGTGTCGGCCCGACGGCTGTTCCAGGGGTGGAACTCGACGGTCGACATCTGCACCGCCCAGATCACGCTGGCCAGCTCGGTCACGCACAGCTCGTCCGCGGTCCGGTTCCACCGGGGGAAGTGCAGCCGCACCGTCTCCACCCACGGCGGCGCTCCGGCCGGCAGCCGCTTCTGGTGCACCTTGGGACCGGCCAGCCCCTTGGGAAACCGGTGCAGCATGCACGGGCGCTCGAACAGCGCGTTGACGATCCCGTCGCCGACCGCGAGGTAGTACTCCACCAGGTCGAGCTTGGTCGCGCCTGTCTCCGGGAAGTAGATCCGGTCCGGGTTGCTGACCCGCACCACCTTGTCGTCCACCTCGATCTCGACCGAGGGCGAGCTGCTGGGTGGCATGCCCCCACGCTAGCGGCGCAGCAGAGCCAGGAACATCGCGTCGGTGTCGTGCCGGTGCGGCCACAGCTGGGCGGTTCCGGCCAGCGGCCCCGCGATGTCGGGTACGGCGGACAGGAGCGCCGTGGCGTCCTCCAGCGTCGTGTCCGGGCGCTCCGCGAGCACCGCCTCCACCACCCCGCTCGTCTCCGCCAGCACCGGGGAGCAGGTCGCATAGAGCACTACGCCGCCCGGACGCACGACATCCAGTGCCGAGGTGAGCAGGGCCCGCTGGAGCGGGACCAGCGCCTCGAGGTCGGCGGGGGTCCGCCGCCACCGGGCCTCGGGTCGCCGCCGCAAAGCACCCAGTCCGGTGCACGGCGCGTCCACGAGTACCCGGTCCACCGATGCCGGGCGCAGCGGCGGCCGCCGGCCGTCGGCCACCACGACCGTGGCGTTCTCGGCGCCGGCGATGGCTCGACGGACCAGCGCCGCCCGGTGCGGCTGCCGCTCCACGGCCAGCAGCCGCGCACCCCTCTCGGCGCCCACCCCCGCCAGCAGGGCCGCCTTGCCCCCCGGTCCCGCGCACAGGTCGAGCCAGCGCTCGTCCCGTCCGAGCACCTCGGCCCTGGCGAGCGCGAGCGCCACCAGCTGCGACCCCTCGTCCTGGACGCCGGCCCGGCCCTCGGCGACCGCAGAGATGGCAGCGGGGTCGCCACCAGCCAGCACCGCCCCGTAGGGCGAGTAGCTGGTCGGGCGACCCGGGAGCTCGGTCCGCTCGGACTGCCCAGGGCGGGCGACCAGGACCACCCGCGGTGCCGCGTTGTCGGCGGCGAGGAGCCGGTCGAGCTCGTCAGCGGAGCCCCCCGCCGCGAGGGCCTCGGCAAGCCGCTCGACCACCCACGGTGGGTGCCCGTGGGCGAGCGCGGCATGACCGACGGGGTCGACCTCGGCCGGTGGCGCCAGCCGCGCCACCCAGCCGTCCAGGTCGTGCGCCGCCACCCGCCGCAACACGGCGTTCGCCAGCCCGGCGGGAGGCGCGCCCGCGGTCCCGCGGACCAGGTCGACCGTCGTCGAGATCGCGGCGTGTGGCGGCACCCTCATCCCGAGGAGCTGGTGCACGCCGAGCCGTAGGCAGTCGAGCACCCGCGCCTGCAGCCGACCCAGTGGCCGGTCGACGCACGCCGTCAGTACCGCGTCGTAGGTCCCCCGCCAGCGCAGCGTCCCCGAGGCGAGCTCGGTGGCGAACGCCGCGTCCCGGCCACTGAGCGAATGGGCGCGCAGGGCCACCGGCAGGGCGAGGTTGGCGTAGGCGTCGTCGACCCGGACCGCGCGCAGGACGTCGTACGCCGCCCGCCGGGCCGGGTCAACCCTCGCCAAGGAGCTCCTTGACCAGCCGGCGCGGCGCCCGAGTCGCCCAGGCGTCGGTGACCACCTCGCGGAGCTCGTCCACCTCGAGCTCGCCGAGGCGGGACTGCTGCACCAGGACCGCGTTGAAGCTCCGGAAGTGGTCGATGGTGAAGAACGGCAGGGTCGGATCCTGGACCAGCTCCTCCTTGGCCGCCGCGTCACGGACGATGACGACCAGCAGGTCGTCGTACAGCTCTCCGGTGTCGGGGTCGACAGCGGTGGGGTGCGGCTTGCGGTAGAGCAGGAAGCCCTTCCCCTTCTCCCCGCGCGGCACCTTCCAGGTGGGGACGTCGCCCCAGGAGATCCCCAGCTCGGTCTCTGGGAGGCTGCGGCAGATCTCGTCGATGTCGCCGGGTGTGGCCGGACGGCTCATGGTGCTCAGCCTAGGTGGGTCGGCCTGGCACCGCGGGCCCAGTCGGCGGCCGGCATCCGCTGCTTCCCCACCGGGGTGACCTCGTCGAGGCGCACCGGCACCGTGCCGGTGCCCACGTGCACGGAGCGCTTGGCGATCGCCACCTCGCCGGGACCGAGCGGCGGGTGCGCGGGATCCGGCCGCACCGGGCCCAGCCGCAGGCGGGCCTCCTGGTGGAGCGTCCACGCGCCGGGCTCGGGGGTGCAGGCCCGCACCTGTCGGTCCAGGAACACGGCTGGCTGCGACCAGTCCACGCGGGCGTCGGCCGTGGTGATCTTGGGGGCGAGGCTCATCCCGTCTGCGGGCTGGGGCCGGGCCTCGAGCGCCCCGGCGGCCAGCCCGTCGAGGGTGGCCACCAGCAGGCCGGCGCCGCCCTCGGCCAGCCGGGCCAGCAGCGAGCCGGCCGTGTCGTCGGGCCGGATCCGCTCGGTCATCACGCCGAACGTCGGACCGGCGTCGAGCTCACGGACCAGCCGGAACGTGGTGGCCCCGGTCACCTCGTCCCCCGCCCACAGCGCGTGCTGCACCGGCGCCGCGCCGCGCCAGGCCGGCAGACACGAGAAGTGGAGGTTCACCCAGCCCAGTGGCGGGATCCGTAGGGTCGCCTCCGGCACCAGCGCACCGTAGGCGACCACCGGGCAGCACTCCGGCGCGAGGTCGCGCAACGCCGCCTGGAAGTCGGGATCGCCGGGTCGTGCCGGGGTCAGCACCGGGACGCCGAGCTCGTCGGCGCGGCGGCCCACCGGGGATCGCTGGAGCCGCCGCCCACGGCCGGCCGGCGCGTCAGGACGGGTGACGACCCCGACGAGCTCGTGCGCCGAGGCAACGATCGCGTCCAGGGCGGGCAGGGCCACCTCGGGGGTGCCCGCGAACACGACCCGCATCAGTGCCACCCCGCCGCGTTCGGCACTACAACCACAGGCCGCTCGTCGGGTGCGGGGACAGCCGGACCTCGGGTGGGTCGGCGCCGAACCAGTCGGACTCGCGGATCTGACGCATCGCCGCTCGCCTGGCCTCCCGGTCGAGTCGGTCGATGAAGAGGATCCCGTCGAGGTGGTCGGTCTCGTGCTGGATCGCCCGGGCCAGCTTCGCGGTGCCCTCGATCCGCACCGGCTCCCCGTACATGTCGAACCCTTGAGCGACCACGTTGAGAGCGCGCCGGCAGTCGAAGACCAGCTCCGGCAGCGACAGGCACCCCTCGGGGCCGTCCTGGATCTCCTCCGACAGCGACAGGTCCGGGTTGACCAGGTGGCCGACCGCACCGTCGACGTACCAGGTGAACACCCGCAGCCCGACCCCGATCTGCGGGGCGGCCAGGCCGGCGCCGGGGGCCTCCATCATGGTGTCGGTCAGATCGGTGACGAGGCGGCGCAGCTCGGCGTCGAAGTCCACGACGGCCGCAGCCGGGCTGCGGAGCACGGGGTCGCCGAAGAGGCGGATGGGCCGGACCGACACGCCGGTCAGTCTAGGAGGGGACCTAGAGACTCGGCGGGTCGACCTGGATGCGTACGGCGGTGAGCTTGCGCGCGGCCCGGACCCGCTGGGCCTCGCCCAGCGCCCGGGAGAGCGCCACCCCCTGCGACCGGGGCACCCGGATCACCGCCCGGCACTCCTCGGCGTCCACCGGGACCGGGCCCAGGATCTCCGCTCCCGGTGGCAGCTCCAGCAGGCCGAGGGCCTCCTCCACCGCACCGGGAGTGCCGGTGACGGTGGCCACCCTCGCGGCCGGTGGCAGCCGGGCCTCCCGACGGGCGTCGATCTCGCGTTCGGCGAAGCCGGCCGGGTCCCACCGGACCAGCGCCTGCAGCACGGGAAGTCCGGGGTTGCCGACGGCGACGACCCGGCCGCCCGGTCTGACCAGCCCCGCGGCGCCCAGCCACCTCCGCAGCGACTCCTCGTCGGTGCGGAGGTCGGCGCGGGCCAGGCTGAGCCAGGTGTCCAGCAGCACCACGGCGGTGTAGCCGCCGTCCGCGACCGGCTCGGCGCCGGGCGTGGCGACCACGATCGCCGGCTCCCCGGCCACGTGGGTCCGAACGTGCGCACCGCTGGACCCGACGACCGGCACCTGAGGGAAGGTGCGGCCCAGCTCCTCCACCGTCCGCTCCTCGCCCCGCACCGGGGCCCGCAGCCCGCGGTGCCCGCAGACGGGGCAGGCCCAACGGGGCTCCGGGGTGCCGCACCAGCGGCAGCCCGGCGCCCCCAGCTGCGCGCGGAGCGCCAGCGGACCCTGGCACCGGCGGCACCGAGCCGCCGCCCGGCAGCGCTCGCAGGCGAGCGTCGGGACGTAGCCTGCCCGGGGGGTCTGCACGAGGACGGGGCCGCGCGTCAGGCCGGTGCGCAGCGCCTCGAACGCCGCGGTCGGCACCCGCGCCCCCCGGGCATGCGGGTCGCGGGCCAGCTCCTCGTCACTGGCGCCGGCGACCTGCACGGTGACCCTGGAGCGCAAGCTCTCCCGGCTAGGACCGATCTCGCCGGCCCAGCCCGTGCGCACCAGGTAGGCCGCCTCGACGCTGCGGGAGAACCCGGCCAGCAGCGCACCGGCCCGCTGCTGCTCGGCCCGAAGAAGAAGCGTCTCGCGGGTGTGCGGGTAGGGCGCCCGGGGTTCGGCGTGCAGGTCGTCGCCATCGTCCCAGATGATCACCAGTCCGAGGTCGACCACCGGCGCGAACGCCGCCGACCGGGTCCCGATCGCGATCCGCCGAGCCCCCCGACGCACCGCCAGGAAGTCTCGGTAGCGCCGCCGCGGACCGCTCTCGGAGCCCAGCAGCACGTGGTGCCCCTCCCCCAGCAGCGTTGTCAGAGCGGCGGCGACCCGCTCGGCGTCTCGATGGTCGGGCACGCAGACGACGACCCCCCGGCCGGTTGAGTACGCCGACACCACCGCTGCCGCCAGCATGGCCGGCCAGTCCGCGCCGGGGGCCACGGCGCAGACCGCGCGGGGTGACGACCCGGCCGCCAGGTGGTCAAGGAAGGACGGAGCCTGCTCGTGGTCGTCCCAGGCCGCGCGTCCGGCCCGCGGGTCGACGTCGTCGGCCGGCGCGTCGGGGGACGGCTCCCGCTCGGCTGCCGCGTGTCGCGGCGGCACGGCCAGCCGGAGCACGTCGGAGCGGGTGCCGGCGTACCGCTCGGCGATCCGCCCCGTGAGCCGGGCGATGTCGGGGTCGAGGACGGGCTCGGCACTGACCACGCGGCGCAGCGGGGCGAGCCGGCCCCGGTGCCCCGACTCTGCGCCACGCTCCAGGCAGAAGCCGTTCACGTCCTGCCCGGCGAAGCGCACCTTCACCCGGACGCCGGGGACCGCAGCGTCGGCCATCGAGGCCGGCACCGAGTAGTCGAAGGGACGGTCGAGGTGGGCGAGCGGCAGGTCGACCAGGACTCTGGCGACCGGGTCGGTCGCCGCCAGCTCGAGGGAGCGGCCGGCCATGGCCGCTCCCGTCAGCGTCCGGCTGCGGCCCGCAGCGCGTCGGCGCGGTCGGTGTGCTCCCAGGTGAACTCCGGGAGCTCCCGGCCGAAGTGGCCGTAGGCGGCGGTCTTGTTGTAGATCGGGCGCAGCAGGTTCAGGTCCCGGATGATCGCGGCCGGCCGCAGGTCGAACACGTCCAGCACCGCCGCCTGGATCCGCTCGTCGCTGACGACCCCGGTGCCGAACGTCTCGATGAACACCCCGACGGGGTGGGCGGTCCCGATGGCGTAGGCGACCTGCGCCTCGCAGCGGGTGGCCAACCCCGCGGCCACCACGTTCTTGGCGACCCAGCGCATCGCGTAGGCGCCCGAGCGGTCCACCTTCGACGGGTCCTTGCCCGAGAACGCTCCGCCGCCGTGCCGGGCCATCCCGCCGTAGGTGTCGATGATGATCTTGCGGCCGGTCAGGCCGGCGTCGCCCATCGGCCCGCCGACCACGAAGCGGCCGGTCGGGTTGACCAGCATCCGGAAGTCGTCGGACGGGATCTCGAAGCTCGCCAGCACCGGGTCGATCACATGCTTCTTGACGTCCGGCTCGAGCGCGTCCTCGAGGTGCACGTCTTCGGCGTGCTGGGTGGACAGCACCACCGTGTCGATGCGCACCGGATGGTTGTCGGCGTCGTACTCGATGGTGACCTGGGTCTTCCCGTCAGGTCGCAGGTAGGGCAGCGTCCCGTCCTTGCGGACCTCGCTGAGCCGGTGGGAGAGCCGCTGGGCGATCATGATGGGCAGCGGCATCAGCTGGGGGGTGTCGTCGCAGGCGTAGCCGAACATCAGGCCCTGATCGCCGGCTCCCTGCCGGTCCAGCAGGTCGGTGGAGTGGTCGTGGCGCTCCTCGTAGGCGTCGTCGACGCCCTGGGCGATGTCGTGGGACTGCTCCCCGATCGCGACCTGGATCCCGCAGGTGGAGCCGTCGAACCCCTTCTCCGAGGAGTCGTAGCCGATCTCGAGGATCCGCTGCCGCACCAGCTGGGCCACGGGTGCGTACGCCTGCGTGGTGACCTCGCCGCTGACCACGACGAGCCCGGTCGTGATCAGGGTCTCGACGGCCACTCGGCTGTGGGGGTCGTGGTGGAGCAGATAGTCCAGCACGGTGTCGCTGATCTGGTCGGCGATCTTGTCGGGGTGACCCTCGGTCACCGACTCAGAGGTGAAGAGGCGTCCGGCCACGTTCGCTCCTGCTGTTGGTTGTTGGGCGTTGGGCAGACTCTAACCGTCCGCGCCGACTCCGCCGATTCGGCTCACGACCTGGTCCCACACCACGTGGGCGAGGGCCGACTTGGGGCCGTGGGGTACGTCGACGCGGGACCCGTCCGCGCCGAGGATCACGGCCTGGTTGTCGGGGCTGCCGAAGACCGCCCCTCCGGAGACGTCGTTGACGACCAGGAGGTCGCAGCCCTTGCGGGCCAGCTTGGCGGTCGCCAGGTCGAGCACGGAGCCGGTGGCGTCCCCGGTCTCGGCAGCGAACCCGACCACGACCTGGCCGGGCCGGGCGCGGTGCGCGGAGAGCTCGGCCAGGATGTCGGGGTTCTGGGTCAGCTCGATCGTGGGTGCCGAGCCGTCGGTGGACTTCTTGATCTTGTCCGTGCTCACGTTGGTGGGCCGGAAGTCGGCCGGCGCCGCGGCCATCACGACGGCGTCAGCCGTGCCGGCGGCGCGGATGACCTCGTCGCGCAGCTCGGCGGTGGACCCGACCCGCAGCACCTTCACCCCCGCGGGGTCGGGAAGCGTGACATGGGCCGCGACGAGCGTGACCTGGGCGCCGCGGGCCGCAGCCACCCGGGCCAGGGCGTACCCCTGGCGTCCCGAGGACAGGTTGCCGAGGAAGCGGACCGGGTCCAGGTGCTCCCGGGTCCCCCCGGCGGAGACCACCACGTGGCGCCCGGCAAGGTCCGCGACCGGTGCGGACCCGGACCGGGCCTGGGCCAGCACGTCAAGCGCCAGGTCGAAGAGCTCCTCGGGGTCCGGCAGCCGGCCCTTGCCGGAGTCGGCTCCGGTGAGCCGGCCCTCGGCGGGGTCGACGACCACGGCACCTCGTTCGCGCAGGGTCGCCACGTTGGCCACCGCCGCGGGGTGCTCCCACATCTCGGTGTGCATCGCCGGGGCGAAGACCACCGGGCAGCGGGCGGTGAGCAGGGTGGAGGTGAGCAGGTCGTCGGCCAGCCCGTGGGCGGCCTTGGCCAGCAGGTCGGCCGTCGCCGGGGCGACCATCACCAGGTCGGCGGTCTGGCCGATCCGCACATGGGGCACCTCGTGGACGTCGCTCCAGACGTCGGTGGCCACCGGCTTGCCGGAGAGCGCGGCCCAGGTCGGGATGCCGACGAACTGCAGGGCGGCCTCGGTGGGCACCACGGTGACGTCGTGGCCGGACTCGGTGAAGCGGCGGAGCAGCTCGCAGGCCTTGTACGCCGCGATCCCTCCCGAGACGCCGAGGACGACCCGCGTCGTCATCGCAGCGGCCGGCTCACTCGGTGCTGGCGAACGGGTCGGCCACGTCGAAGGAGGACTCGAGCGCAGCCTGGGCGCGGGCCTCCTCCTCGGCGGCCAGGGTGGCCGGGTCGACCTTCTCGATCGTGAGCAGGTCGTCGTTGATCTCGCGCAGGGCGATGGACAGCGGCTTCTCCTGGACGTGGGTGTCCACGAGCGGGCCGACGTACTCGAGGAGCCCTTCGCCGAGCTGGGAGTAGTACGCGTTGATCTGCCGGGCGCGCTTGGCGCTGTACAGGACCAGCTGGTACTTGCTGTCCGTCTTGGTGAGCAGATCGTCGATCGAGGGGTTGGTCACACCCTCGGCCGCGGGAACGGGGCCAGACACGAAGGAGCCTCACAGATCGTCGGTGGTGGATGGGTCACGGCGCGCCTCATCGGGGCCGCGCTGGGACGCGACCATCAAGGTTACCAACTCCTCCGCCGCAGCGTGAACTTCGCGGTTGACGATCGAGACGTCGAACTCGGCTTCGGCCGCCAGCTCCTCCCGCGCCGTGCGCAGCCGCCGCTCCCGGTCCTCCGGGCTCTCGGTGCCGCGACCGACCAACCGACGCTCCAGCTCCCCCCACGACGGGGGGCGGAGAAACACCAAGAGCGCCTCCGGCATCGACGCGCGCACCTGCCGAGCGCCCTGGAGGTCGATCTCCAGCAGCGCCGGTCGACCCTCCGCCAGCGCTCGCTCGACGGGGGCCCGCGGGGTGCCGTACTTCGCGACGCCGTGCACCACCGCCCACTCGAGCATCTCGCCGGCGGCCACCATGGCGTCGAACTCGGCATCGCTGACGAACCAGTAGTGCTCGCCGTGGCGCTCACCGGGCCGGGGCTCCCGGGTGGTCGCGGACACCGAGATCCATACCTCCGGGTGGTGTCGGCGCACCTGCGCCGCGACGGTGCCCTTGCCGACCGCGGTGGGCCCGGCCAGCACGACCAGCCGGGCCTGGGTCACGACTGACCGAACTCGCGCTCCAGCGCCGCCACCTGCTTGCTGCCGAGCCCGCGCACTCGGCGGCTCTCGGCGATCCCCAGCCGCTCCATCAGCTGCCGGGCCCGGATCTTGCCCAGGCCGGGCATCGACTGCAGGAGGTCGACCACCCGCATCTTCCCGATGACCTCGTTCTCCTGGCCCTCCTTGAGGACGTCGGTGATCGAGGCGCCCGAGTTCTTCAGCCGGTTCTTGACCTCGGCCCGTTCCCGACGGGAGGCGGCGGCCTTCTCCAGGGCCGCCTGGCGCTGTTCGGGAGTGAGTGGGGGCAGGGCCACGGGGATCCTCGACTTCATGGTGCACGACTCGACGTACGACTGGGCTTCCGAGTCAATCTAGTGAACGTGGTCCGGCGCCTGCAACGACTCGTTGACCCGGCGGGCGGCCGCGGCAAGGGCGACGGGATCCGGCCCGTGCCGCAGCAGCTCGCGGCTGGAGCTGGGCAGCACCTGCCCGACGGAGTCCTGGAAGACCCGCCGCAGGTCGGCAACCGTGCCCCCCTGGGCGCCGAACCCGGGCGCGAGCAGTGGTCCGTTGATGGCCAGGTCCTCCGCCGGGGCCGACACGGTGGCGCCCACGACCGCGCCGAACGAGCCGAGCGGGTCGGCGCCGGCGTTGAGACGGCGCAGCCGGTCCAGCACGGCCCCGGCCACCGTGCGGCCGTCGGCACCGACCGCAGCCTGGACCTCCGGGCCCTCCTTGTTGGACGTGAGCGCCAGCACGAAGAGCCCGGCACCGTGCCGGCGGGCCGTGTCCACGAACGGGTCGAGAGAGCCGAACCCGAGATAGGGACTGACGGTGATCGCGTCGGCGGCCAGCGGGGCGGCGGGGTCGAGGTAGGCCTCGGCGTACGCCTGGCTCGTGGACCCGATGTCGCCACGCTTCACATCGAGCAGGACCAGGGCACCCGCCGACCGGGACTCGGCCACGACCCGTTCGAGGACCGCCACCCCTCGGCTCCCGAACCGTTCGTAGAACGCGCTCTGCGGCTTCACCACGGCGCACTCCGGTGCCAGTCCCGCCACCGCGGTGAGCGCGAACCGCTCCAGCCCGGCCACCGTGTCGTCGAGACCCCACTCGTGCAACAGCGCAGCGTGCGGGTCGATCCCGGCACACAGCGGCCCGCGTTCCCGCATCGCGGCGCTCAGCCGGGCTCCGAAGTCCGTCATGACGCCAGTCCTCTCGCGATCCTGCGTGGCCAGCCGGGCCCCCCGTAGACGAAGCCGGTGTACGCCTGGACGAGGACGGCGCCGGCGTCCAGCCGGGCCGTCGCGTCCTCCGCGGTGGCGATGCCGCCGACGCCGACCAGGGTGACCCGGCCCGCCACGGTCTTCTCCAGCAGGCGCAGCACCTCGAGCGCCCGGGCCGCCAGCGGCGCACCGGACAGCCCACCGGCACCGATCCGCCCGGTGTCTTCTGCGGAGGTGACCAGCCCGTCCCGGCTGATCGTGGTGTTCGTCGCGATGATGCCGTCGAGGTCGAGCGCGAGCGCCAGGTCGGCGACGGCGTGCACGTCCTCATCGGCGAGGTCCGGGGCGATCTTCACCAGCAGCGGGACCCGCCGCTCCGCAGAGACCCGGTCGGCCTGTCGTCGTACCGCCTCGAGCAGCGGCTCGAGCCGCTCGACCGACTGCAGGCTGCGCAGGCCCGGGGTGTTCGGCGAGGACACGTTGACCACGAGATAGTCCGCGTAGGGGGCGAGCAGTCCCGCGCTGGTCTCGTAGTCGGCCAGCACCGCGGCCCGGTCGTCTTCCGGCACCACCTTGGACTTCCCGATGTTCACCCCGACGACTGTCGCGGTGGGCTGCGACCTGCGCCGCTGGCGGGTTGCCAGTCGGCGGGCGACCACCTCCGCGCCGTCGTTGTTGAACCCCATCCGGTTCACGATGGCCCGATCGGCGGGCAGCCGGAACAGTCGCGGCCGGGGGTTGCCCGGCTGCGGCAGTGCGGTGACCGTCCCCACCTCGACGTGTCCGAACCCGAGCGCGGCCAGCGCGTCGATGCCCACCGCGTTCTTGTCGAAGCCGGCGGCCAGACCGAGCCGGTTCGGGAAGGTCAGCCCCATGGCCTCGACCGGTTCCGCCCGCCAGCTGCGCCGGGTCGGCGGCCAGCTGCGCCGGGTCACGGGGGCGGCCGCCCGGAGCGCCGAGAACCCGAGTCGGTGCGCCCGCTCGGCGTCGACCCTGGTGAGGACGCGGTCGAACAGGACGTCGTACGCCGCGCGCCGGGACCTCATGCGTCCTCGGTGCCGCGTCGGGCCCAGTCCTGGAGGGACCGCACTCCCACATCCCCGGCGATCAGCGCCTCGATGCCCTGCACGGCGGCGCCGAGACCCTGGACCGTGGTGATGCAGGGAACGTTGTTCATGACCGCGGCGGTGCGGATCTCGTAGCCGTCCACGCGCGGGGACCCGCCGGAGGCGGACCCGTGCGGCGTGTTGACGATCAGCTGCACGGAGCCGTCGGCGATCAGCTCGATCGTGGTCGGCTCCCCGTGCGGCCCGATCCCCTCGAAGTGCTTGCGGACGACGGTGGCCGGGATCCCGTTGCGGCGCAGCACCTCCGCCGTGCCCTGGGTGGCCAGCACCTCGAAGCCGAGGTCGGCCAGCCGCTTGATCGGGAAGATCATGGTGCGCTTGTCGCGGTTGGCCATCGAGACGAAGACCCGTCCGGAGGTGGGCAGCGAGCCGTACGCCGCGGCCTGGGACTTCGCGAACGCCGTGCCGAACATGGCGTCGAAGCCCATCACCTCCCCGGTGGAGCGCATCTCGGGCCCGAGCACGGTGTCCACGGTCTTGCCGTCGGGGGTCTTGAAGCGGTTGAACGGCATCACGGCCTCCTTCACCGCGATCGGCGCCGTCGGAGGGAGGTCTCCCCCGTCGCCCTCGGCGGGTAGCACTCCGGCCGTGCGCAGCGATGCGATCGACTCCCCCAGCATCACCCGGGCGGCCGCCTTGGCCAGCGGCACCGCCGTCGCCTTGGACACGAACGGCACGGTGCGAGAGGCGCGGGGGTTGGCCTCGAGCACGTACAGCACGTCCGACCCGAGGGCGAACTGGATGTTGATCAGCCCGTGCACCCCGACACCCCGCGCGATGGCCTCCGTGGCCGCCCGGATCCGGCCGATCTCGGCGGCGCCGAGGGTGATCGGCGGGAGCGCGCACGCCGAGTCGCCGCTGTGGATGCCGGCCTCCTCGATGTGCTCCATCACGCCGCCGAGGTAGAGCTCGGCGCCGTCGAACAGGGCGTCCACGTCGATCTCGACAGCATCGTCGATGAACCGGTCGACGAGGACGGGATGCTCGGGACTGATCGCGGTGGCCCGCTCGATGTAGCCACGCAGGGCGGAGTCGTCGTACACGATCTCCATCCCGCGCCCACCGAGGACGTAGGAGGGCCGGACCAGGACCGGGTAGCCGATCTCGCCGGCGATCTCCCGAGCCTCGTCGTAGGACGCGGCCAGGCCGTGCTTCGGCGCGGGGAGCCCCGCCTCGTGGAGCACCCGGCCGAAGGCCCCGCGCTCCTCGGCGAGGTGGATCGCCTCCGGGGCGGTGCCGACGATCGGCACGCCGGCGTCGGCCAGCCCCTGAGCGAGCCCGAGCGGGGTCTGCCCGCCGAGCTGGCAGATCACCCCCGCGAGGGGGCCCGCCTGCTGCTCCGCGTGCACGACCTCCAGCACGTCCTCGAGGGTCAGCGGCTCGAAATAGAGGCGATCGGAGGTGTCGTAGTCGGTGGACACCGTCTCGGGGTTGCAGTTGACCATCACCGTCTCGTAGCCCGCCTCCGCCAGCGCCAGGGAGGCGTGCACGCACGAGTAGTCGAACTCGATGCCCTGGCCGATCCGGTTCGGGCCGGAGCCCAGGATGAGCACGGCCGGCCGCTGCCGAGGCTCGACCTCGGTCTCCGCGTCGTAGGTGGAGTAGTGGTACGGCGTGCGCGCGGCGAACTCCGCGGCACAGGTGTCGACGGTCTTGTAGACGGGCCGCACCCCGAGTGCCTGGCGTACCCCGCGGACCACGTCCTCCCGCATCCCACGGATCTGGGCGATCTGCGCGTCGGAGAAGCCGTGCCGCTTGGCGAGCCGGAACGTCGCCTCGTCGAGCCGGTCCGCGTCCGCGACCAGCTGGGCGACCTCGTGGACCAAGAAGAGCTGGTCGACGAACCACGGGTCGATCCGGGTCGCCTCCCACACCTGCTCCTGGGTGGCGCCGGTGCGGATCGCGTCCATCACCGCGCGCAGCCGACCGTCGTGGGGCGTGCGCACCGACGCCAGGAGCTGGTCGCGGTGGCCGGAGCGGTCGGCGCCGGTCTCCAGCGGCCCGAAGTCGAACGGCGCGGCCCGGTTCTCCAGGGAGCGCAGCGCCTTCTGGAGCGCCTCGGTGAAGCTGCGGCCGATGGCCATCGCCTCACCGACCGACTTCATGTGGGTGGTCAGCGTGGGGTCGGCGCCGGGGAACTTCTCGAAGGCGAACCGGGGCACCTTGACCACCACGTAGTCCAGGGTCGGCTCGAAGGACGCCGGTGTGCGCTGCCCGTCCGGGCGTGCGGTGATGTCGTTCGGGATCTCGTCGAGGGTGTAGCCGATCGCCACCTTGGCCGCGATCTTCGCGATGGGGAAGCCGGTCGCCTTGGACGCCAGCGCCGAGGACCGCGACACCCGGGGGTTCATCTCGATCACCACGACCCGACCGTCGTCGGGGTTGACCGCGAACTGGATGTTGCAGCCGCCGGTGTCGACGCCCACCGCGCGGATGATGCCGATCGAGAGGTCCCGCAGGTGCTGGTACTCGCGGTCGGTCAGGGTCATCGCCGGGGCCACCGTGATCGAGTCGCCGGTGTGCACGCCCATCGGATCCAGGTTCTCGATCGAGCAGACGATCACGACGTTGTCCCGACGGTCGCGCATCACCTCCAGCTCGTACTCCTTCCAACCGAGGATCGACTCCTCGAGGAGCACCTCGGTGGTCGGGCTGGCCGCCAGGCCGGCGCCCGCGATCTGCCGCAGGTCGGCCTCGTCGTAGGCCAGGCCGGACCCCGAGCCGCCCATCGTGAACGAGGGCCGCACCACCATCGGGTAGCCGAGGTCGTCGGCCGCGGCCAGGCACTCCTCCAAGGTGTGCGCGATCACCGACCGGGCCACCTCGCCGCCGAGCCCTTCGACGATCCGCTTGAACGACTCCCGGTTCTCACCGCGCTCGATCGCCTCGATGGAGGCCCCGATCAGCTCGACGCCGTACTTCTCGAGCACCCCGCGCTCGGCCAGCGCCATCGCGGTGTTGAGGGCGGTCTGTCCGCCGAGGGTGGCGAGCAGGGCGTCGGGGCGCTCCGCCTCGATCACCTTCTCGACGTACTCAGGGGTGATCGGCTCGACGTACGTCGCGTCGGCGAACTCCGGGTCCGTCATGATCGTCGCGGGGTTGGAGTTCACGAGCACCACGCGGATCCCTTCGGCCCGCAGCACTCGGCAGGCCTGGGTGCCGGAGTAGTCGAACTCGCAGGCCTGGCCGATCACGATCGGCCCCGAGCCGATGACCAGGACGCTCCGGAGGTCGGTGCGGCGCGGCATCAGGCCTCCCCTCCGTCCCCGCTGATCAGATCGCAGAACCGGTCGAAGAGGTACGCCGCGTCATGGGGTCCGGCGGCGGCCTCGGGGTGGTACTGGACCGAGAAGGCCCGCAGCCGGCCGTCGGCGTCACGGAGCTCCAGCCCCTCGACCACGTCGTCGTTGAGGCAGACGTGGGAGACGGTGGCCAGGCCGTACGGCGTCCGGGTGGCCGCGTCCAGCGGCGCCCGCACCGCGAAGCCGTGGTTGTGGGAGGTGACCTCCACCTTGCCTGTGGTGCGGTCGAGGACCGGCTGGTTGATGCCGCGGTGGCCGTAGGTGAGCTTGTAGGTCTCGAAGCCGAGCGCGCGTCCGAAGAGCTGGTTGCCGAAGCAGATGCCGAAGTACGGCAAGCCCCGCTCCAGGGCGGTCCGCAGGAGGTCGACCTGTCCGGTGGTGGCGGCGGGGTCACCCGGCCCGTTGGAGAAGAACAGCCCGTCGGGGTCGTGCTCGAGGACCTCGTCGAAGGAGGTCGTGGCCGGCAGGACGTGGGTCTCGATCCCGCGCTCGGCCATCAGTCGCGGGGTACTGGCCTTGAGCCCCAGGTCGAGGGCCACCACCGTGAACCGTCGCTCGCCGCGTGCCTTCACGACATAGGCGCGCTCGGTGGAGACCTCGTCCGAGAGGTTGGCGCCGGTCATCTCCGCGGAGGCCCGCACCCGGTCCAGCAGCGCCGCCGGGTCGGTCTCGACGGTGGAGATGCCCACCCGCATCGCTCCGCGCTCGCGCAGGTGGCGGGTGAGCGCCCGCGTGTCCACGCCGGAGATACCCACCACGCCCTGGTCGCGCAGGTCCTCGCCGAGGCCGCGGCGGGAGCGCCAGCTCGACGGCGTCCGGGCCGGCTCGCGGACGACGTACCCGGCGACCCAGATCCGCCGGGACTCCGGGTCCTCGTCGTTCATGCCGGTGTTCCCGATGTGCGGCGCCGTCATCACGACCACCTGCCGGTGGTACGACGGGTCGGTCAGCGTCTCCTGGTAGCCGGTCATCCCGGTGGCGAAGACGGCCTCTCCGAAGGTCTCGCCCTCGGCGCCGAAGGAGTCGCCGCGAAAGGTGCGCCCGTCCTCGAGGACGAGCAGGGCATGCGTCGGCACGCCGTACCTCCTTCTCCGCCTCACGGGACGGATCGTTAAAGGATGTCGCGGGCGACCCTATCAGTCGCTAGACCACCAACCCGAGCAGCAGCACGCAGATCAGGCCGACGACCGAGATCGCGGTCTCCATCACCGACCACGACTTGATGGTCTGGCCGACCGTCATCCCGAAGTACTCCTTGACCAGCCAGAAGCCGGCGTCGTTGACGTGGCTGAAGAACAGGGACCCACAGCCGATCGCCAGCACCAGCAGCGCCAGGTCGTTGGTGCTCATCCCGGCGGCCAGGCCGCTGACGATGCCGCCGGCGGTGATCGTCGCCACCGTGGCGGAGCCCGTCGCCAGGCGGACGCCGACGGCCACCAGCCAGCCGAGGATGATGACCGAGATCCCGGAGTCGGTGGCCCAGTCGCCGATCACGTCCGCGACGCCGGAGTCGACCAGCATCTGCTTGAACCCGCCGCCGGCCGCGACGATGAGCAGGATGCTGGCGATGCCGGGGAGACCGGAGCCCAGAGAGTCGCTGACCTGGTTGCGGTTCATGCCGGTGCCGAACCCGAGCGCGAACATCGCGACCAGCACGGCCGCCAGCATCGCGACCGACGGGGTGCCGATGAACACGAGGACCTGGCGGAGGTCGTTCTCCGGGTCGTCGATGGTGAGCTCTGCGATCGCGCGCAGCAGCATCAGGATCACCGGCATGGTGATGCTGATGACCGCTGCCAGGAACCCGGGACGCTTCGTGACGCCCTCGGCGACCGGGATCCGGTGCTCGTCGCCGTCCTCGCCGCTGCCGACCACGCCCGGGATGGCTGCGGCATGCACCGGCACCCAGTTCTCGACGAAGCGGGCCAGTAGCGGACCGCAGATGACCAGCGTGGGCACCGCGACGATCAGACCGAAGATCAGGGTCCGGCCCAGGTCCGCGCCGACCACGTCGATGGCCACCAGTGGGCCGGGGTGCGGCGGGACGAGACCGTGCAGGATCGAGAGGCCAGCGAGAGCGGGGATGCCCACGCGCATCACGGGGATGTCCATGCGGCGGGCCACCAGCAGCACCACCGGGACCAGGAGGACGACGCCGACCTCGAAGAACAGGGGCAGCCCGAGGATCGCCGCGATCAGCGCCATCGCCCAGGGCAGGCCGCGTGGCCCCACCCGGCCGATGATGGAGTCCACGATGGTGTCACTGCCGCCGGAGTCGGCCAGGATCTTGCCGATCATGGCGCCGAGCGCGATCAGCAGGCCCACCGAGCCGACCGTGGAGCCGAACCCCACCGTGAAGCTGTTGACGATCTCGATGGGTGCGACGCCGGCGAAGGCACCCATCACCCCGGCACCGAGCATCAGCGACAGGAACGGGTGCATCTTGGCGACGGTGATCAGCAGGACCACCGCGGCGATGCCCAACAGGGCGGCGATGATCAGCTGGGTGTCGCCGGCGTCGGTCAAGGGCTCGACCTCGGCCGCACGGACCACCAGGGAATGACTCACGGCGTGTCTCCTGTCGTCAAACCGGACCTCACTCCCGAGACCCGGGTCATCGATCCTCGGGTACCTCCAGCTCGAGCAGGGCCACCGCCCGCTCGATCACCTGCGCTGCACTCCCCTCGACGCTCACCTCGACGCCCGGCTCATCGGGCTCGAGATCCTCGAGCGTCTCGTACTGGCTGCGCAGCAGCGAGCTCGGCATGAAGTGGTCGCTGCGCGCACTCATCCGGTCGGCCACCAGCGTCTCGCCACCCACCAGATGACAGAACCGGACCTCCGGACGGCCCTCCCTCAGCAGGTCGCGGTACACCCGGCGCAGCGCGGAGCACGTCACCACCGAAGGCTGACCGGCTGCGATCTGCTCCGACATCCACTCCCCGATCGAGCGCAGCCAGGGCCAGCGGTCCTCGTCGGTCAGCGGGGTTCCGGAGGCCATCTTCGCCACGTTCGCCTCTGAGTGGAACGCGTCGCCCTCGGCGAAGGTCCATCCGAGAAGCGTCGAAAGGCCCTTCGCCACGGTGGTCTTGCCCACGCTGCTGACACCCATCACTACGATTTGCTGAGCAACGGGCTGCTGTTCCATGACCCATTCATACCCTGTCCGGGCCCCAGGAAACTACGGCTTGTCCGCGGATACGCTGGAAGGCGTGTCTGATCCGGACCGACGCTCCACCGTCGAGGACGTGCATCGGCTCGCCCTGGCGATGCCGCACGTCACGGTCTACCCGGGCACGGAGCACAAGCCGGTCTACCAGGTGGGTGGCCGTTCCTTCGTCTTCTTCCGCAATCCGCGTCCCGACGCCGTCGACGCAGGCAGCGGGGAACGCTACGACGACGTGATCGTGCTGTGGGTGGCCGGTGAGGACGACAAGCAGGCGCTGCTCCAGGACGAGTCGCTCCCGTTCTTCACCACCGCGCACTTCGACGGGCATCCCTCGGTCCTGGTCCGGGCCTCCCGACTCGACGAGCTGCCGCTGCCGGTGCTGACCGAGGTGGTCCAGGACGCCTGGCTGTCCCGCACGTCTCCCACCCGGGCCCGGGCCTGGCTGGCCGAGCACCCTACTCAGTGACGCGGTGCATCACCGGCCGGGAACCTCAGCAGAGCTTCCCGTCCAGCACCGTGGCCCGGCCGCGCAGGAAGGTCGCCACGACCCGCCCGGGCAGCTCCATCCCGGCGTACGGCGTGTTGTGCGACAGCGAGGCCATCTCCGAGGAGTCCACCACCCGGCGCACCACCGGGTCGTAGAGCACCACGTTCGCCGGCGCCCCCTCCTCCAGCGGTCGACCATGGTCGCTCACCCGGCCGATCCGGGCGGGCGCGGCCGACATCCGGTCCGCGACGCCGGCCCAGTCCAGCAGCCCGGTGTCCACCATCGAGGTCTGCACGATCGACAGGGCCGTCTCGAGCCCGATCATCCCGAACGCCGCCGCTGCCCACTCACAGTCCTTGTCCTCGAACGGGTGCGGTGCGTGGTCGGTGGCGACTACGTCGATGGTCCCGTCGGCCAGGCCGGCCCGGAGCGCCTCGACGTCGGCAGCCGAGCGCAGTGGCGGGTTGACCTTGTAGATCGGGTCGTACGTCGCCGCCAGCTCGTCGGTCAGCAGCAGGTGGTGGGGGCACACCTCGGCGGTCACGTTCCACCCGTTGGCCTTGGCCTGCCGGACGATCTCGACCGACCCGGCGGTCGAGACGTGGCACACATGCAGCCGGGAGCCGACGTGCGCAGCCAGCAGGCAGTCGCGGGCGATGATCGCCTCCTCGGCGACGGCCGGCCACCCGGCCAGCCCGAGCCGCCCGGAGAGCTCGCCCTCGTTCATCTGGGCACCCTCGGTGAGCCGTGGCTCCTGGGCGTGCTGGGCGATGACTCCGTCGAAGGCCTTCACGTACTCCAACGCCCGCCGCATCATCAGCGGGTCGCTGACGCAGCGGCCGTCGTCGGAGAACACCCGCACCCGCGCGACCGAGTCGGCCATGGCACCCAGCTCGGCGAGCGTCTCACCGGCCAGGCCGACGGTGACGGCGCCGACGGGACGCACGTCGCAGTAGCCCGCCTCCGCTCCGAGGCGCCACACCTGCTCGACGACGCCGGCGGTGTCCGCCACCGGCTCGGTGTTGGCCATCGCATGGACGGCGGTGAAGCCGCCCAGCGCCGCGGCTCGGGTGCCGGACTCGACGGTCTCGGCGTCCTCGCGGCCCGGCTCCCGCAGGTGGGTGTGCAGGTCGACCAGTCCGGGGAGGGCGATCAGGCCGGTGGCGTCCACCACCTCCACGCGGCCCTCGTCGTACCCGGCCTCAGCATCGGCGCCAACGGCGGCGATGACCCCGTCGGCCAGGAGCAGGTCGGTGGGCTCGCCGCCGAGCGGCGCGACCCCCTTCAGCAGGTAGGCGCTCATGCCAGGGCTCCCGCGGTCTCGTCGTCGACAGGCGGGGCATCGGCTCCGCTGAGCAGCAGGTAGAGGACAGCCATCCGGACCGCCACCCCGTTCGTGACCTGCTCGACAATCACCGACCGGTCGGAGTCGGCCACGTCGGCGGTGATCTCCATGCCACGCACCATCGGACCCGGGTGCATCACGATCGTGTGGTCCTGAAGGGTGGCCATCCGTCGTCCGTCCAGCCCGTAGCGGCGGGAATACTCCCGGGCGGTCGGGAAGAACGCGGCGTGCATGCGCTCGCGCTGCACGCGCAGCATCATCACCACGTCGGCCTTCGGGAGCACCGCGTCGAGGTCGTACGAGGTCTCCACCGGCCAGGTGTCGACGCCGACCGGAAGCAGCGTCGGCGGCGCCACCAGGGTCACCTCGGCCCCGAGGGTGCGCAGCAGCAGGGCGTTGGAGCGGGCCACCCGTGAGTGCAGCACGTCGCCCACCACGGCCACCCGGCGGCCGTCGAGGGAGCCCAGGTGCCGCCACATGGTGAATGCGTCGAGCAGTGCCTGGGTCGGGTGCTCGTGAGTCCCGTCACCGGCATTGACGACGGACGACCGCACCCAGCCGGAGTGGGCCAACCGGTGCGGCGCGCCGGAGGCGGAGTGACGGACCACGACGGCGTCGGCCCCCATCGCCTCCAGGGTCAGGGCGGTGTCCTTCAGCGACTCCCCCTTCGAGAGGGAAGAGCCCTTCGCCGAGAAGTTGATGACGTCGGCGGAGAGCCGCTTGGCGGCGGCCTCGAAGGAGATCCGGGTGCGGGTGGAGTCCTCGAAGAACAGGTTGACGACCGTGCGCCCACGCAGCGCCGGGAGCTTCTTGATGGGCCGGTCGGCCAGGGACCGCAGCTCCTCGGCGGTGGTGAGGACCAGCTCGGCCTCGTCGCGGGTCAGGTCCGCGGCCGAGAGCAGGTGCCGCTTCATGCCGCACCTCCTGGGGTTCCCTCGATCGTGACGGCGTCCCTGCCGTCGACCTCTGCCAGGCTGACCTGCACCCGCTCGACGAGCGAGGTCGGCAGGTTCTTCCCGACGAAGTCGGCCCGGATCGGCAGCTCGCGATGGCCGCGGTCGACCAGGACGGCGAGCTGCACCCCACGGGGGCGGCCGATGTCGTTCAACGCGTCCAGGGCGGCCCGGATCGAGCGCCCGGAGAACAGCACGTCGTCGATGAGGACCACGACCCGGTCGTCGATGCCGCCGGCGGGGATCTCGGTGGGCAGCAGCGCCCGGGCCGGCTTGAGCCGCAGGTCGTCGCGGTACATGGTGATGTCCAGCGAGCCGACCGGCACGTCGCAGTCCTCGACGGTGGACATCCGGGCCGCGATCCGGTGGGCCAGCGGGACGCCTCGGGTCGGGATGCCCAGGAGCACGAGGTCGTCGCCGCCCTTGTTGCGTTCGAGGATCTCGTGGGCGATGCGGGTGAGCGCCCGGGTGATGTCGGCGTCGTCGAGAACGACGCGGCCGAGGGGCTGGCGGGACGATACGGCCGGATCGAGGGCCGTGGGTTCGGGCGCAGTCACTGCTGCCGGACCTCCTTCTCCGCCTCACGGGACGGCTCGTTAAAGGATGTCGATCACGGCGACCCTAACACCGATGCACTACAGATCCTCGATCGCCACCTGTGCGGCGCGGTGAAAGGTCGGGTAGGCGAAGTGCATGGTCCGAAGCGTCGCCAGCGGCACCTCCGCATGCACCGCTGTGGCCAGCATCGACAGCACCTCGCCGCCGGCCGGCCCGACCGCGGTCCCGCCCACCAGCACCCCCCGGTCGGCGTCGGCGACCAGCTTGATGATCCCGTCACTGCCGGGGCCGTGGATCCAGCCCCTGGTGGAGTCGGGGGTGTCCGACGTCGCGGTACGCACGGTCAGCCCCTGCTCGCGTGCCTGGTGCTCGGTGAGGCCGACCGACCCCACCTCCGGGTCGGTGAACGTCACCCGCGACACCGCCCGGTAGTCCGCCCACGGCCCGTCCTCCTCGCCCAGCAGGTCGCGGATCGCAACGTCTGCCTGATAGAGCGAGACGTGGGTGAAGGCACCGTGCCCGGTCACGTCCCCGACCGCCCAGAGCCGCTCCCCGAGCCGCATCCGCTCGTCGACCTCCAGCATCTTCGCGTCGGCATCGAGGCCGACGGTCTCGATCCCGAGGCCTCGCAGCTGCGGGGTCCGGCCGGCCGCGACCAGCAGCCGGTCGACGCTCAGCTCTCCGCCGTCCACCATCAGAGTGAACCTGTCGTCGGCGTGCCGGACCCGCTCGATCTCCACCCCAGCGCGGACGTCGATCCCTTCGCGGCGGAAGACCTGGGTCAGCACGGTGCTGGTCTCCGGCTCCTCCACGGCGAGGATCCGGTCGGCCGCCTCCAGCAGCGTGACCTGCACGCCGAGCCGCGAGAGCGCCTGGGCGAGCTCGCAGCCGATCGGGCCGCCGCCGATGACGGCCAGCGACTCCGGCAGGTCGGTGATCGAGAAGACCTCGCGGTTGGTCCAGTACGGCGTCGCGTCCAGCCCGTCGATCGGCAGGGTGGACGGGTCGGTTCCCGGGTTGAGCAGCACGCCACGCGACGCGACGTACTCCTCGCGGCCCTGGCCGGGGACGTCGACGACGACCCGTCCGGGCCCGTCGAGCCGGCCGTGGCCGCGCACGACGGTGACGCCGGCCTGCGCCAGTCGGTCGGCGTGGGAGTCGTCGGTCCAGTCCGACGTCCCCTCCTCCCGGACCCGGCCGGACACGACCGACCAGTCCGGCTCGACGCGGGCGGGTCCGACCAGCCGGCCGGCCCGGCCGACCTCCCCGACGAGGTCGGCCGCCCGGATGAGCAGCTTGCTGGGGATGCAGCCGTAGTAGGGGCACTCCCCACCGACCAGGTGCTTCTCGACCCCGACCACGGACAGCCCGGCCTCGGCCAGCTTCTGTGCGGCGTGCTCCCCACCCGGCCCGAGGCCGATGACCACGACGTCGACGTGGCGAGTCATAGTTGTGCGGCCATCGCGGCGCAGGCGTCCAGCCATGACCGGGTGGTGGCCGACGACAGTTCGGCGTACGGCACCACTGAGCCCGACACCAGGGCGGGGTCGAACGGCACCCGGTGCACGCCGAGGGTGCGCTGCTCGTACACCGAGGTGAGGTCGCGGGCCAGCCCCGCGTCGACGGTGGGTGAGGGGTCCGAGAGGACGGTCAGCGTCTTGCGCTTCAGGTCGGCGTACCCCGCGTCCTGGAGGGCGTCCAGCATCCACAGGCCGCTGTAGCCGGTGTCCTCGCGGATCGTCGAGGTCACCACGAGCAGGTCGGCGGCCTCGGCGGCGGCCAGCCAGTTCTCCGCACGCATGTTGTTGCCGGTGTCCACCAGGATCACCCGGTAGAAGCGCTCCAGCAACCGGTGCACCGCGGTGAAGTCGGCGGCGTGGATGGTCCCCGTCACGTCCGGTCGCTCGTCGGAGGCCAGGACGTCGAAGTGGGCGTCACCCTGGGAGCGCACGAACGCACCCAGGTCCCCGATCCGGGACTGGTACACGTCGGAGAACCGCTCGAGGTCCTCCAGCAGCTCCCTGGTGGTGTTGCGATGTGTGGACCGGGTGCCCCGGATCCCCAGCGTGCCGCGGGTCTCGTTGTTGTCCCAGGCGACCACGCCACCGCCGCGGACGGTGCCGAACGTGTACCCCGCCGCGAGCACCCCCGTGGTCTTCGCAGCACCGCCCTTGGGATTGATGAACACGATGGTGCGGGGGCCGTCGAAGTCGCGTTGGATCCGGCGGCGCGCGGTGTGGTGGGCCCGCTCGTCGGGACCCATCCGCGGTCGGATCATCCCCCCGCTCCAGCGCCGCATCGCGCCGCGCCATCCCCAGGTGGCCAGGCCGGTCTCGTGGGCGCCGGTCCGCCGGTCCAGGAACTGGCTAGCGGTCACCGTCGGCGGCACCTCTGACGGCTGGTCGTGGGCCACCTGGCGCGGCACCGTCGGCACCCGCTCCTCCGGCTCGGCCGGCTCTTCCGGCTCCCAGGCCCACTCCGCCGGGGCGAGCTGGTCGTCGACCGGCATCGCGTGGCGGGCGTTGTACGCCGGCGCTTCGTCAGACATGTCCGAGACCTCCGGGTGGCGGGCAGGTCGGCTGGCCGCGCCGCAGGGAGTGACCCAGCCTACCGAACGGTTGGGGTGGGTCCCGACTCGACGCGGCGTCACACCTCGAGCAGGGGCTTGTCCTTCAACATGGTGCCCAGGACGCCGTTGACGAACCCCGGAGAGTCGTCGGTGCTCAGCTCCTTGACCAGGCCGACGGCCTCGTCGACCGCCACCTCGTCGGGCACGTCGTCGACGTATACGAGCTCGAAGACCCCGATCCGGAGCACGTTGCGGTCCACGGCCGGCATCCGGTTCAGCGCCCACCCCTGGGAGTACGACGTCAACAGCTCGTCGATCCGAGCCTGGTGCTCGACCACGCCGCGCACCAGGAACGCGGTGTGCGGGTTGGTCGGACCCTCCCCCGCCGCCTCGAGCCGGTCCAGCGCCTCGATCGGCGACTCACCGCGCATCTCGCTGGAGTACAGGAGGTCCAGGGCGCGCTTGCGGGCCTTCGACCGGGCTCCCATCAGCTGCTGACGCGGCCCAGGTAGGAGGAGTCCCGGGTGTCGACCTTGACCCTCTCGCCGGTGGTGAGGAACAGCGGGACCTGGATCGTGTGGCCGGTCTCGAGCGTGGCTGGCTTGGTGCCGCCGGTGGACCGGTCGCCCTGCAGGCCGGGCTCGGTGTAGGTGACCTCCAGCTCGACCGAGGCGGGGAGCTCGATGTAGAGCACCCGGCCCTCGTTGGTGGCCACGATGGCCTCCTGGTTCTCGAGCATGAAGTTCTTGGCGTCACCGACGATCTCCGGCGACACCTCGAGCTGGTCGTAGGTGCCGGTGTCCATGAAGATGTAGGACGTGCCGTCGTTGTAGAGGTACTGCATCGTCCGCTTGTCGACGCTCGCCACCTCCACCCGCACGTCCGCGTTGAACGTCTTGTCGACCGTCTTGCCCGACTCGACGTTCTTGAGCTTGGTGCGGACCACCGCGCCCCCCTTGCCGGGCTTGTGGTGCTGGAACCAGATGACCTGCCAGAGCTGGCCGTCCAGCTTGAGCACCATGCCGTTCTTGAGGTCGTTCGTGGTTGCCATGCGCGCGCTTCAGCCTTTGTGTGGGTGGTCGGGGTCGTCGGGTCACTGCGCTTCCATCGCCTGACACCGGCGGTCGAGTCTAGCCGCCGCGAGACGTGCGGCCTAACCCCGACGCACCAACCGTAATGGCTCGCATGCTCGCGATTCTCCGACCATTTCGGTTGGTGCGTCGTCGGCTACTCGAAGGACCACACGACCTGCACGCGCACGGTGAGGTCCTGGGTGCCGGCTCGGATGGGGACGGAGTCGCGGGCGGCCTTGAGGGCGAAGCTGGCGCGGGTGAGATCGAGGGCCTGCTCGACGACGCGGGGCGGTGCGGACACCTCGCGGATGGTCAGCACCTCGCCGAGGGTGCGGCCGGTCGCGGCGGCGTACTGCTCGGCCTTGGCCTGGGCGTCCGCCACGGCGGCGTCGCGGGCGGCGGCGACGGCCTCGGTCGGGTCGCTGACGGCGAGGCGGATGGAGTGCACCCGGACCCCGTTCCCGCCCGCGGCGACAGCCGCGCTGATCGCCTTCCCGCCCTGGGCGAGCTCGTCGACCTCGACCCGGGCCTGCTGGGTCACGCGGTAGCCCGTCAGGACCGGGCTTCCGTACGTCGGGTAGTGGTACTCGGGACTCATGTTCAACCCGGTGGAGCGAGTGTCCTCCTTGGTGACGCCGTACTCCTCCAGCGCGGAGAAGACCCGTTTCAATGTGGCGCTCGAGTCATCGAGGGCGTCCTCGAGGTTGTCTCGCTTGGCGGTCACCGAGAGCGAGAACGTGAGCTGGTCGGGGACCGTAGCTGTCTCGCCCCGCCCGGTCATCCGGATCGCCGGGTCGGCCGTCGACTCGGTGCCCTCGGCCGCCTGGGCGGGCCCGCCACCGGAGCCGCCCCCGGCCCCGAGCAGGTAGGCCACCACCAGACCGACGGCGACCAGCCCCGTCAGCAGGATCGTTCGCACACTCACCGTCACCGAGCTCTCCACCGGGTTCCTCCTGTTGCGGGGGCGATCTGTCCCCGGTGGGACGGCCTGGACCGGCGGACGGTTCCCGCGCTCAGTCGGCGAGCAGCCGCAGCGCCTCGCGATACCCCTCGATCCCGTGGCCGGCGATGGTCTGCAGCGCATGCGGCTCGACCACGGAGGTGTGCCGGAACTCCTCGGGACGCTGCCGCGGGTCGGAGATGTGCACCTCAACGAGCGGTGCGGTCAGCTGGGCGCAGGCGTCCCAGAGTGCCAGCGAGTAGTGCGTCCACGCGCCGGCATTGAGCACCACCGGCGTCCCATCGTCCGCGGCGGTGTTGAGCCAGTCCAGCAGCTCGCCCTCGTGGTTGGTCTGGCGCACCTCAACCTCGAGGCCGACCTCGGCGCCCCACTCGACGCAGCGCGCGGCCAGCTCGGCGTGCGTCGTGGACCCGTAGATGTCCGGCTGCCGCCGGCCCAGCCGGCCGAGGTTGGGCCCGTTGAGCACGAGGACCTTCACGACACTCCTCCCTCCGCGAGCGCGGCAAAGGCAGCGCGGAGCACTCCCTCATCGGGTCCCGCCAGGATCCGCGGCTGGGCGAGGTCCTCCAGCACCACGAACCGCAGCCGGGTCCCGCGCGACTTCTTGTCCACCGCCATCGCCTGCCGCAGCTCCTCGAAGGAGGCGCTCGAGTACGCCGTCGGAAGGCCCACGCGGGCGAAGGCGTCGCGGTGTCGCTGCACCACGTCGGCGGAGAGAGTCCCCGCCCGGGCGGCGAGCTCCGCGACGTACACACAACCCAGCGCCACTGCCTCCCCGTGCCGGATCCGGTAGTGCTCCGTGCGTTCGATGGCGTGGCCCATGGTGTGGCCGTAGTTGAGGACCTCCCGACCCGGGTGCGCTTCGCTGCCGCCGGTCTCCCGGAGGTCCGCGACCACCACGTCGATCTTGACCCGTACCGAGCGCTCCACCAGCTCTCTCAGCACCGGCGACTCGGCCGTCAGGTCACCCGGATCGGTCCCCTCGACGAGCTCGAGGATGGCGGGGTCGGCAATGAACCCGCACTTGATCACCTCGCCCAAGCCAGCCACCAGCTCGGCCCGCGGCAGGGTCTCCAGTGCCTCGAGGTCGCACAGCACCCCGGCGGGCTCGTGAAAGGCCCCAACGAGGTTCTTGCCGGCTCCGGTGTTGATCCCGGTCTTGCCGCCCACCGCGGCGTCGACCATGCCGAGCAGCGTGGTCGGCAGGTGCACCACTGGCACGCCGCGCAGCCAGGTGGCGGCGACGAAGCCGCCGAGGTCGCTGGTGGCGCCACCGCCGAGGGTAACCACTGCGTCGGATCGGGTGAAGTTGTGGCGTCCGAGCGCCTCCCAGAGCCGGGCGGCGGTCTCTGCGGTCTTGGCATCTTCCCCCTCCGGCAGCTCCAGGGGGACGGTGTCGAAGCTCCGTTCGAGCAGGGCGGTGACCGCCTCGGCGCGGCCGCCCAACCCACCGGCGTGGATCAGGGCCACCCGCTCCGCTCGGCTACCCAGCAGCGCGGGCAGGCGGTCGCTCAGGCCCGTCCCCACCACCACGTCGTACGGCGCGGTTCCACCCACGTGCAGGACCGTGGCCGATCCGCCGCTCATGCCAGCCGCTCCACGATCTCGCTCGCCACCTGGTCCGGGGTCCTGCCGTCGGTGTCCACCACCAGGGTCGCCACGGACTCGTAGAGAGCAGCCCGCTCGTCGAGCAACGCCTTGACCCGGGCCCGGACGTTCCCCAGCAGCAGCGGCCGTGAGGTGCCCAGGCCGACCCGGGCAACGGCGTCGGTGAGGCCGACCTTGAGGAAGACCACCGTGTGGCCGGCCAGGGCGGCACGGGTGTCGGGATCCAGGACCGCACCGCCGCCGAGCGCCAGCACCCCCTCGTGCTCGGCCAGCGCCTCGCGCACGGCCGCGTTCTCCAGCGCGCGGAAGGTCGGCTCCCCGGACTCGACGAAGATGTCCGAGACGCTGCGACCGTCGACGCGCTCCACGTCGGCATCGGTGTCGCGGAGACCGAGGCCCCAACGCTGCGCCAGCACGCCGCCGACGGTGGTCTTGCCCGACCCCATCGGGCCGACCAGCACCACCCGCGGCCGGGTGCGGCGTTCGGCGTCCGGCGTCAGGTCCGAGCCGGCGTTCACCGGAACCTCAGCGTGTCCAAGTAGCTCTCGGTGTTGCGGCGGGTCTCGGCCAGGGAGTCACCGCCGAACTTCTCCAGGGCGGCGTCGGCCAGGACCAGGGCCACCATCGCCTCGGCGACGATGCCCGCGGCGGGGACGGCGCAGACGTCCGAACGCTGGTGATGGGCCACGGCCCCCTCCCCGCTGGAGACGTCCACCGTGCGCAGTGCCCTCGGGACAGTGGCGATCGGCTTCATCGCTGCCCGGACCCGCAGCGGCTCCCCGGTCGTCATCCCGCCCTCGGTGCCCCCGGCCCGGCCGGAGGTACGGCGTAACCCGTCGGCGGTCGACACGATCTCGTCGTGCGCCAAGGACCCGGGGGTCGCCGCCAGCGCGAACCCGTCACCCACCTCGACCCCCTTGATCGCCTGGATGCCCATGAGAGCCGCGGCCAGCCGGCCGTCGAGTCGCCGGTCCCAGTGCACGTGTGACCCCAGTCCTGGCGGCAGCCCGCTCACGACCACCTCGACGACCCCGCCGAGGGTGTCCCCGTCCTTGTGCGCCTCGTCGATGCGCGCGACCATCGCTGCGCTCGCGTCCGGATCGAGGCAGCGCACCGGGTCGGCGTCCAGTCGCGCGACGTCGTCCGGCTCCGGGACCAGGCCGTCCGGCGCGGAGACCCCGCCGAGGGCCACGACGTGTGAGACCACGCGGGCGCCGAGCGCCTGGTCGAGGAAGTTCGTGGCCACCCGCCCCAATGCCACCCGGGCGGCGGTCTCCCGGGCCGAGGCGCGCTCCAGGACCGGACGAGCCTCGTCGAAGGAGTACTTCTGCATCCCGACCAGGTCGGCATGCCCAGGTCGGGGCCGGGTCAACGGGGCGTTGCGGGCCAGCGTCTCCAGCTCGGCGGGGTCCACCGGGTCCGCGGCCATCACCCGCTCCCACTTCGGCCACTCTGTGTTCCCGATCTCGACGGCGACCGGCCCACCCTGAGTCTCCCCGTGGCGGACGCCGCCGAGGATCCGCACCTCGTCGGCCTCGAACTGCATCCGCGCCCCGCGGCCGTAGCCGAGCCGGCGCCGAGCCAGCGACTCGGCCAGGTCGTCGGTGGTGACGCGGACGTGCGCCGGCAGACCCTCGAGGATCGCGACGAGCGAGGGGCCGTGGGACTCGCCTGCCGTCAGCCAACGCAGCATGGCGTCAGTCTTTCATGGGGGTCCGGTGCGGCCGTCCGGCTCATCGGCCGACGAGACCGCCCCACAGCGGCTCTCCCCACAGGACCCCCACGAGGGCGCCGAGCACCATGAACGGGCCGAACGGGTAGGCCACCTTGAGCAGGCTGCGGTCCCGGCGCGCCACGGCCAGCACGAGACCGGGGACGCCGAAGAGCAGGAAGCCGGCGTACAGACCCACCCACAGCTGCCCCCAGCCAAGGCTGCCCAGGGCGATGCCGAGGACCCCGGACAGGCGCACGTCCCCGAAGCCCATCCCGCGGGGGTAGACGAACCACAGCACGAAGAAGACCAGGCCGGCGATCAGCCAGCCGGCCCCGGCCCGGACCAGGTCATCGGTCGCTCGAGTGAAGAGCCAGACCCCCACCACGCCGGCTACCGCGATCAGATAGCACGGCCGGATCAGGACCGTCGGCAGCAACCTGGTCGCGAAGTCGATCGCTGAGAGGGCAACCAGCAGCGGAACGAGGGGCAGCAGATAGACCAGCGGCGGCTCCCAGCCCACGCCCCACCCGATCGCGGCGGCGGCGGCAAGGCACAGCGTCGCGCAACGCAGGGCAAGACCGGGTGCGGCCGCGACCTCGGCGTAGGGCAGCTTCGGTGGCTCCTCCGCCATTTGCGCCGGGTCGCCCGCCGTTTGCGCCGGCTCGGGGACGTGAGCGATCAGCCAGGGGACGGCGAACCCGGCGAGGCCGGTGAGGAGGACCGCCAGCACGAGACCCAGGGAGTCCAGGGCGGCCGGGTCGGTCGCCGTGCCGTCCATCGTCAGGTCCTCTCCGCCAGTGCCGCCGCGCCAGCATCGCGCATGGCCGCGAGCGGCGCAGCCAGTTCGGCGAAGAGCTCGAACTGCAGGACGGCCTGGTGCACCAGCAGGTCGAGGCCGGTGACCAGCACCCGGTCGCCGGCTGACGCGGCCAGCGGGGTCGGCCAGGGGTCGTACCGGACCTCGAAGAGCACGGGTACGGCGCCGCACCGCTCCACCAGCCCGGACGTCTGGGCGGACGCCGGGATCGTCGAGACCAGCACCATGGCCTCAGGAGGCTCCTCCAGGCCGCGGAGGCGGACCTCGAGCGGGGCGGGGAACCGCTCGGCCACGGCCAGGGTCTCCCCGGCGCGGGAGGCGTCGCGCACGTGCAGGTCGAAGCGGCGCGCGCCCAGGCCGGCCAGCGCCAGCAGCACTGACGCGGCGGTGGCGCCCCCGCCCAGGATCGCCACGGAGTCGACCGGCCCGTCGTACCGCTCCCGCAGCGCCGCGGCGGCCCCGGCGACGTCGGTGTTCTCGCCATGCCGCCCGTCGGGCCCCAGCACCACGGTGTTGGCGGCCCCCGCCAACCGCGCGGTGTCACTGAGCGAGTCCAGCAGGGCCGGCGCCTCCCGCTTCAGCGGCATCGTCAAGGACAGACCGCGCCAGGAGGCGTCGAGGCCGGCCAGGAAGTCAGCCAGGCCCCCTGCGGGGACCCGCACCGCGTCATAGCGCCAGTCGAGTCCGAGTGCGGCGTACCCGGCGCGGTGCAGCGTCGGCGAGAGGGAGTGTGCGATCGGGTCCCCGAGCACCGCGCAGCGCCGCGGTCCCCCGCTCAGCCCGGTCAGCTCAGCACCGCTTCGACTCCGTGCGGCAGTACTCGTTGAGCAGCTCGACGTTGCGGTTGTGCTCCTCGAGGGTCTCCGCGAACCGCGTCTCCCCGGTGCGCAGGTTGATGGTCACGTAGAAGTACCAGGGCCCATCGGCGGGGTTCACTGCCGCTTCCATCGCTTCCTGGCCGGGGTTCTCGATCGGACCCGGTGGCAGACCCGGGTTGAGGTAGGTGTTGTACGGCGAGTCGATCTGCCGGTCCTCCTCGGTGGTCCGGGCACCCACGCGGCGACCGTGGGCGTAGTTGACGGTGGCGTCGAGCTCCAGCCGTCCGTACGCCGGAGCGCCCTCGGTCTCCAGGCGGTTGTAGATGACCCGTGCCACCTTGGGCATGTCATCTCCACGGGCCTCGGCCTGCACCAGGCTGGCCACCGTCATCAGCTCGTGTGGGGTGTAGCCCAGGTCCTCGGCGGCCGCCTCCAGGCCGACGTCGTCGGCAGCGGTGCGCCACCGGTCGACCATCTTCTTCAAGATGCTGGCCGGCGTGTCCTTGGGCGCGAGGTCGTAGGTGGCCGGGAACAGGTACCCCTCGGGGTTGCCGCCGGCGTAGTCGGGCAGACCGAGGGCGTCGGCGTCCTTGAGCGCCTTGTTGAACTCGGCGCGCTTGAAGTCGGTCTTCTTGACCAGGATCGCGACCACGTCGACGACGCGCAGGCCTTCGGGGATCGTGACCGAGTTCTTGATCAGGTTGGCCGGATCGATGAGCACGGCCAGCGCGTCCTCGGCGCGCATCTCCTTCATCAGGCGGTAGAAGCCGACCTGGATGCCTCGGGACTCCGGCTCGGCCGCCGCGGCGTCGGTGAACGCCTGCACGGAGGCGACCACGCCCTGGTCCTTCAGCGCCCGTCCGATCTCGGCTGCGCTGTCCCCCTCCTGCACCTCGAACAGGACCCGGCCCTGGCCCGGACCCGGGTAGTCCTCGGCCGATGAGAACTGGTCGCTGAGGAAGTTGGCTCCCTTCACCACGGCGAAGGCGGCGCCCCCGACCAGCAGCGCGACGGCCAGGATGACGGCGAGGCAGCCGGGCAGGCTGCGCCGCTTCTTCCGCCGCCGGCGGCCACCGGGGTCGTAGGGGTCCGGTCGGTACGTCTCCGCCGGGTGCTCGGCCCCCGGCGCTGCGTCGTACTCACTCATCCTGGACCTCGACGATCTCTCCCGGCGGTGCCCCTGCGGCCCGCTCGGTGTCCAGTGCCTGCTGCAGGATCAGTACCGCAGCGGCCTGGTCGACCACGGCCCTCCGCTGCCGGCCCGAGCGGCCGCGCTCGCGGAGCATCGACTCCGCGGACACCGTGGTCAAGCGCTCATCACACAGCCTCACCGGCACCGGCGCAACCCGACGGGCCACCGCGCGCGCGAACGACCGGACCCGAGCGGCGGACGGACCCTCGCCTCCGGACAGCGACCGCGGTAGCCCGATGACGACTTCGACGGCCGCGTGCTCGGTGACGAGTACGGCGATCCGGGCCAGGTCGCCGGCACCCCGGCGGACCGTCTCGACCGGCGTCGCCAAGAAGCCCGAGGGGTCGCTGCGGGCCACGCCCACGCGCGCCTCCCCGGGGTCGAGGCCCAGCCGCACACCTGCCCGCACGTCAGCCCTGGCCGGCCATCCGGGCCACCTCGGCTGGGACCAGCGCCAGCGCCTCGTCGATCCGGCTGGGGTCCGTGCCGCCGCCCTGGGCGAGGTCGTCCTTGCCGCCGCCCTTGCCCCCCAGGAGCGGGCCGAGGGCACGCACCAGCTCGCTGGCCGACACCCCGCGGGACCTGGCCTCGTCGGTCACGGCGGCCACCACCGCCACCTTGCCCTCCTGCTGCCCGATCACCACGACCGCGCCCGCACGACCCGGGTCGAGCCGACCGCGCACGTCGATCGCGAGCGTGCGGACATCGCCGCCGCCCGCGCCGTCGACCCGATGCGCCACCACCTGCACCCCGGCCACCTCGGTCGCCGTAGCGGCCAGCTCGCCCCCGGCGGCCAGCAGCTGGGCGACCCGGACCTTCTCGAGCTCCTTCTCCGCGGCCCGCAGCCGCTCCACCAGGTCGTGCACCCGCTCGGGAAGCTCCTCGGGCCGCGCCTTGAGCGCCTCGGAGAGCTGGGCGACCAGCACGTGCTCGCGCGCCAGGAAGCGGTAGGCGTCGGTGCCCACCAGGGCCTCCACGCGGCGCACGCCGGCTCCGATGGAGGACTCGCCGAGGAGCTTGATGACACCGAGCTGACCCGAGCGGCCCGCGTGGGTGCCGCCGCAGAGCTCCCGGGCCCAGTCGCCGACCGACACGACGCGCACCTGGTCGCCGTACTTCTCGCCGAACAGGGCCATCGCGCCGGAGCGCACCGCCTCGGCCTGGCTCATCACCTCGGCATGCACGAGCAGGTCGTCCAGGACCACGTCGTTCACCCGGGCCTCGACGTCGCGCATCACCGAAACGGGCACCGCCCCGGTGGCGGAGAAGTCGAACCGGAACCGGCCGGGTGCGTTCTCCGACCCCGCCTGGGTCGCGGTCTCGCCGAGCGTCTCGCGGAACGCCTTGTGAACCATGTGGGTGGCGGTGTGCGCGCGGGAGATCGACCGGCGACGTCCGACGTCGACCAGCGACTGGGCGGCGGTGTCGGGGGTCACCTCGCCGGCGAGCACCACCGCGCGGTGCACGATGAGACCGGTGATCGGGGACTGCACGTCGCGCACCTCGACCCGGGCGCCGTTGGCCAGCTCGATGACGCCCTGGTCGGCGAGCTGGCCGCCGCCTTCGGCGTAGAAGGGCGTCCGGTCCAGGACCAGCTCGACCTCGTCGCCCTCCCGAGCCGCGGACACCGGGGCGCCGTCGGCGAGGATCCCGCGCACGGTGCCTTCGGACACCACCTCGTCGTACCCGGTGAACTCGACCGCCCGGCCGAGCGAGTCGGCGACCGCGCGATAGGCCGAGGCGTCGACATGCGCCCCCTTCTTGGCCTTCGCGTCGGCCTTGGCGCGCTCGCGCTGCTCGGTCATCAGCCGGCGGAACCCGGCCTCGTCGACCGAGAGCCCCTGCTCGGCGGCCATCTCCAGGGTCAGGTCGATGGGGAAGCCGTAGGTGTCGTGCAGCGCGAAGGCCCGCTCCCCCGACAGCTGGGTGCCGCCACCCGCCTTGACCTCCGAGGCCGCCAGGTCGAAGATCTGGGTCCCGGACCGCAGCGTCTGCCGAAAGGCGTCCTCCTCGGCGTAGGCGACGGTCGAGATCCGCTCCCAGTCGGTGTCGAGCTGGGCGTAGCCGAGCCGCATCTTGGCCTGGCTGACCGGCAGCAGCTCGGGGAGCACCCGGTCCTCGACGCCGAGCAGCCGCATCGAGCGGATGGCCCGGCGCAGCAGCCGGCGCAGCACGTAGCCGCGCGCCTCGTTGCCCGGTGTCACCCCGTCGCCGATCAGCATCAGCGCGCTTCGCACGTGGTCGGCCACCACCCGGAACCGGACGTCGTCGCCCGCGTCCGCGCCGTACCGGTGTCCGCTCAGCTGCTCGGCGCGCTCGATGACGGGGTACATCTCGTCGATCTCATAGAGGTTGTGCTTGCCCTGGAGCAGGTAGGCGACCCGCTCCAGCCCCAGCCCGGTGTCGATGTTCTTGGCCGGCAGCGGCCCCTCGACATCGAAGTCGTCCTTGCGGCGCACCTCGGTCAGCGACTCCTGCATGAACACCAGGTTCCAGATCTCCAGGAACCGGTCCTCGTCGACCACGGGCCCACCATCAGGGCCGAACTCGGGCCCACGGTCCACGTAGATCTCGCTGCACGGGCCACCGGGACCGGGGACGCCCATGTGCCAGTAGTTGTCGAGCAGCCCACGTCGCTGGATGCGCTCGGGCGGCAGCCCGGCCACGCTCCCCCACAGGTCGATCGCCTCGTCGTCGCCGTCGAGGACGGTCACCCAGACCTTCTCGGGGTCGAAGCCGTACCCGCCGTCGTCCTGGGCTCCGGTGACGAGTCGCCAGGCGAGGTCGATGGCTCCCTCCTTGAAGTAGTCGCCGAAGGAGAAGTTGCCGCACATCTGGAAGAACGTGCCGTGCCGGGTGGTCTTGCCGACCTCCTCGATGTCGAGGGTCCGGACACACTTCTGCACGCTGACCGCGCGTCGGTACGGCGGGGACTCCTGGCCGAGGAAGTAGGGCTTGAACGGCACCATCCCCGCGTTGACGAACAGCAGCGTCGGATCGTCCAGCAGCAGAGAGGCGGACGGCACCACCTCGTGGTCCGCGGCCTCGAAGTGGGCCACGAACCGTCGCCGGATCTCCGCGGTGTCCATCAGGCGCCTTCCCGGGTGGCCGGCGCGGTGGCGCCGGGCGTGAGCTCAGGCCGTCCATCTGGCACCAGGTGCAGCCTCTCGCGCAACTCGGTTTCCCGCTCCGCGCGACCGGCGGCGACCTCCTCCCGGAACACCCGACCCGCGGCGGCGAGCCCGCTGCCGCGGTCGCGCAGCCCGTCGACGGTCAGGCTCTGAGTCAGCCGGCGGACGCGGGTGGCGACGTACACCCCAGCACCCGCCCCCGCCACGAACCAGAGGCTTCTGCTCACGCCGCGTCCTCCGCGGCCCGGGTCGCCTGCTCCCGCTCCTGCAGGTAGCGGCGCGCCGCCCGCAGCTCCTGGCGGCGCAGCTTGCGCGAGCGCTTGGTCGCCCGGCTCATCTCGTACCGCATCCGGAACCGGTTCTCCGGCGTCAGCGCCCGCCGCACCCCGGCGGCCAGGCCGGCGGTGCGCACCACCGTCTCGCGGAGCACCAGGTCGGCGAAGAGGCGCCCCTCGATGCGGGTCGGCACGGCCGACTCGGCGGGGCTGCGATCCGGCCGGGTCCCCGGCTCGGGCAGGTCGGTGATGACGAAGCCCGGCTCCTCCGTCGCCGTGGGCGGCTGGAGGCGTCGTTCCAGGTCGGCGACCCGACCGCGCAGCTCTGCGGCGTCGTGCCGAGAGGTGTCGGAGGCACGGACGAACTCGGCGGCGCGGGACCGCACCCGGATCAGAGCGAGCGCCAATCCGGCCGTGGCGACCGTCAACAGGCCGACCAGCAGCCAGAGGATCCACTCCTGCGTCACAACGCTGAACCCTATCGTCTCGACCCGATCACCCCGTCGGGTCGTCCCCGCCGCGGATCAGCCGCCGGATCCGCTCCCAGCGCTCCTTGACCGCCGCCTCGGCGCCCAGCGAGGTCGGCTCGTAGTAGCGGGTGTCCGCCACCACGTCGGGGGCGTACTGCTGGGCGGCCACGCCGTACGGCTCGTCGTGGCTGTAGATGTACGTCGACCCGTGGCCCAGGTCGCGGGCGCCGGGATAGTGGGCGTCGCGCAGGTGCGCCGGGACCGGGCCGACCTTCCCGGCCCGCACGTCGGCGCTCGCGGCGTCGATGGCCTTGATGACCGCGTTGGACTTCGGTGCCACGGCCAGGGCGATGGTGGCCTGGGCCAGGTTGAGGCGGGCCTCCGGCAGGCCGATCAGCTGGACCGCCTGGGCGGCGGCGACCGCGGTGGTGAGCGCCGTCGGGTCGGCCAGGCCAATGTCCTCGCTGGCGAGGATCACCAGCCGGCGGGCGATGAAGCGCGGATCCTCCCCGGCCTCGATCATCCTGGCCAGGTAGTGCAGCGCCGCGTCGGCGTCGGAGCCGCGGATGGACTTGATGAACGCCGAGATCACGTCGTAGTGCTGGTCGCCCTGCCGGTCGTAGCGCACGGCGGCCCGGTCGACGGCGGTCTCGGCGGTGGCCAGGTCGATCACCGTGCTTCCCTGGGTCCTCGCCGCCCCGGCCGCGGCCTCCAGGTAGGTGAGCGAGCGGCGCGCGTCGCCGCCGGCCAGGCGCACCAGGTGCTCGGCGGCGTCCTCGTCCAGCGTCACCTCCCCGGCCAGGCCGCGCTCGTCGACCAGGGCCTGGTCGAGCACGGCCCGTACGTCGTCGTCACTGAGCGACTCGAGCCGGAGCAGCAGGCTGCGCGAGAGCAGCGGGGAGATCACCGAGAAGAACGGGTTCTCGGTGGTGGCCGCGACGAGCGTCACCCAGCGGTTCTCGACGCCCGGCAGCAGCGCGTCCTGCTGGGCCTTGGTGAACCGGTGCACCTCGTCGACGAACAGGACCGTCTCGGCTCCGCTGCGGACCAGCTCGGCGCGCGCGGCGTCGATCGCGGCCCGGACCTCCTTGACGCCGGCGGCCACGGCCGAGACCTCCACGAAGCGACGGTCGGTCTGCTGGCTGAGGATCGAGGCGATGGTGGTCTTGCCGGTCCCTGGTGGCCCCCAGAGCAGCAGTGAGAGCGACTGGTCGCCCTCGATGAGCTGCCGCAGCGGCGACCCCGCCGCGCGGAGCTGGTCCTGGCCGACCAGCTCCTCGAGGGTGCGCGGCCGCATCCGCACCGCCAGCGGCGCCGCCGCGTGCGCCGCGTCCGCCAGCGAGCCGCTCCCCGGACGCCCGGGCGGCGCCATGTCGAAGAGCCCCTCCACGCCGGCGAGCCTACCGAGCGTCACTGGATCACGAAGATGTCCTTGTAGTACGGCGTACCCATCGACGGGTCGCCGTGCGTGTTGCCCAGGCTCTCACCGAACACGAACAGCTCGTTCTGGTAGGCGGTCGCGACCATCGGGAAGAACTCCTGACCGATCCTCTCGTCCAGGGCTCCCCAGGCCGCCGGCTGCTCGTCGAGCGGCAGCGTGGTGATGCGCTCCATCTCCTCGTCCACCGAGGGATCGGTGAAGTGGGAGGTGTTGAACTCGGAGCCGGTCGTCAGCAGGGGCGCCAGCACGGTGAGCCCCGAGGGCCAGTCCGAGCACCAGTACATGCCACGGAGGTTCAGCTTCTGGTCCGTCCTGTTCCTGGGGTTCAACCAGATGTCGTACGGCGAGACCTGCACCGGGATCCCGGTGACGTCGAAGCCGGCCTCCTTCATGCCCGCCTCGAGGACCTGCTGCGTTTCCACGAGCAGCGGGTCGTAGTCGGTGTACACCATGGTCAGCTCGTACTGACCCTCGACGCCGGCCTCGGCCAGCAGCTCCTTCGCCCGCTCCGGGTGGTAGGTGAACTGCTCACCGTCGACGAAGTACTCCTGCCGGCCGGTCATGCCGGGCGGCATGTAGGACTGGGCAGGAACTCGGGTCACCCCGGGGACATTGCCGCTCGCCGTCCAGATGTCCTCGTAGGGCAGCGCCCAGGCGATGGCCTTACGGATGTTGAGGTCGTCGATCTTGCCCCAGTCCGGGGCCAGGAAGCTCGTGCACGGCGCGGACTGCTGGACCATCCGGTCGCCTACCGTGTCAAGCAGGATCTGGTGGTTTGCCGCGCTGATGCCCAGGGAGATGGCGGTCTGGGACTCGGCGTTGCCGCTCATCATGATCTGGTCGACCCTGTTCTGGTCCTGGGTGAACTTGACCACGATCTTGTCGGCGAACTGATGGCGGGCCGGATCGGTGGCCGGATCCCACTGGGCGTTGCGGACCAGGACCAGGCGCGCGCCGGCGCGGAACGACTCGACCCGGTAGGGGCCCGTGGACAGCGGATGCCGGCCGTACGCCGGCGGCTTACCGGCCTGGCCCAGCGGGGCCGGACCCATCGCCATGAAGCTGCCCCACCAGTCCATGTCCGGGAACGGCCGAGACATCTTGATGGTGACGTCGTTCCCGTGCACCACGATGCCGTCGTACTCGGCGTCGGGGTCGGAGTAGGGCCCGGCGTAGTCCTCGGCGCCCTGGAAGTACGCCGTGGAGTAGGCGCTCCCGGGTCCGCCCGGGAAGGTGGCCGAGTCCAGGGACCGCTTGATGCCGAACGCCAGCTCCGCGGCCGTGACCGGGTTCCCGTCCTCCCATCTCACGTCGTCGCGCAGGGTGAAGGTCCACTCGGTGAAGTCGTCGTTGGGGCGACCCAGGTCGGTGGCCAGATCCGGCACGAGCTCCATCTGACCGGTCTCGGGATTGCGCAGGTACTGCGTGAGGGAGCGGTTCGTGTAGGCCTGTTGGATCGAGCTCCCCAGCCCCGGCCAGCCCGCGGTCGGGTCGAGCGTGGTCGGGCCCGGGTCGCTCGGCACCAGGATCGTGATGGTCCCGCCGTCGACGGACCCGTCGATCTCGGGGGCGGGACCCTTCGCGTGGGGGTTCTTCGTGAACGTCTCCTGCGCCTCCACGACCTCCGTCCCAGGGGCGTTCGACTCACCGCCACCACCGGCGCCATCACACGCGGCCAGGGCGAGAAGCACCACGGCGGCGAGAGCCGCACGTGGCCTGCTCCTTCTCACGCTTCCGGGCCTTCGCCCGCTTCATCGCTGGGTACGGCGTCAACCCCGGCCTCGCGCCGCTGTTCTGGGGTGATCGGGGCCGGAGCGTCGGTCAACGGGTCGACCCCGCCGCCCGACTTCGGGAACGCGATCACTTCGCGGATGGACTCGGTGCCCGCCAGCAACGCGGTGATGCGGTCCCAGCCGAACGCGATCCCGCCGTGCGGCGGGGCGCCGTAGGCGAAGGCGTCGAGGAGGAACCCGAACTTCTCCTGGGCCTCCTCCTCGTCGATGCCCATCAGCGCGAACACCCGGTTCTGGACCTCGCGGCGGTGGATTCGGATCGACCCGCCGCCGATCTCGTTGCCGTTGCAGACGATGTCGTAGGCCCAGGCCAGGGCGGCTCCCGGGTCGGCGTCGAAGCCCTCGGGGTCCTGGGGCGCGGTGAACGCGTGGTGCACGGCGGTCCAGGCCCCGGCCCCCACGGCGACGTCGCCGGCGGCGGTGGCCTCGGCGGTCGGCTCGAGCAGGGGGGCGTCCAGGACCCACACGAAGCTCCAGGCCGACTCGTCGAGGAGGCCGCCTCGGCGACCGATCTCGAGCCGAGCCGCGCCGAGCAGCGCGCGGCTGGGCTTGGCCGCCCCCGCCGCGAAGAAGGCGCAGTCCCCGGGGGCCGCGCCCACCTGGGCGGCGAGGCCGCTGCGCTCGGACTCGGAGAGGTTCTTGGCCACCGGGCCGCCGAGCTCCCCGGCCTCGCCGAAGGTGACGTAGGCGAGTCCCTTCGCGCCCCGCTGCCGGGCCCACTCCTGCCAGGCGTCGAACTGCCTGCGGGGCTGGCTGCCGCCACCCGGCATGACGACCGCGCCGACGTACGCCGCGGAGTCCGGAGCGAACAGCCGGAACGGGGTGTGGGCGAAGTACTCCGTGCAGTCGACCAGCTCCTGGCCCATCCGCAGGTCGGGCTTGTCGGTTCCGAAGCGGGCCATCGCCTCGGCGTACGTCATCCGCGGGATCGGTCGGGGCAGCTCGTAGTCGATGAGCTCCCACAGCGCCGCAAGGACCTCCTCGGAGAGCGCGATCACGTCCTCCTGGTCCACGAAGCTCATCTCCACGTCGAGCTGGGTGAACTCCGGCTGCCGGTCGGCCCGGAAGTCCTCGTCGCGGTAGCAGCGGGCGATCTGGTAGTAGCGCTCCAGTCCGGCGACCATCAGCAGCTGCTTGAACAGCTGGGGACTCTGGGGCAGTGCGTACCAGCTGCCCGGACGGAGCCGGGCCGGCACCAGGAAGTCGCGCGCCCCCTCGGGCGTCGACCTGGTGAGGGTGGGCGTCTCGACCTCCACGAAGCCGTGCCGGTCCAAGACGTCGCGGGCGGCCTTGTTCACCCGGCTGCGCAGGCGGATCGCGGCGGCCGGCCCCGCCCGACGCAGGTCGAGATAGCGGTGCCGCAGCCGGACCTCCTCGCTCACCTCGACGTGCTCGTCGATCGGGAACGGCAGTGCCGCGGCCGGGCTGAGCACGTCCACGTCGGTGGCGATCACCTCGATGTCGCCGGTCGCCAGCCCCGGGTTGGCGTTGCCCTCGGGTCGCAGGGAGACCGCACCCGTCACCGCCAGGCAGTACTCGCTGCGCAGGCTGTGAGCGACCGTCTCGTCGCGGACGACCACCTGCACCACCCCGCTGGCGTCGCGCAGGTCCAGGAAGGCGACCCCGCCGTGGTCGCGCCGATGGGCCACCCAGCCGGCGAGCGTGACGGTCTGGCCGACGTGCTCGGCACGCAGGGTGCCGCCGTCGTGGGTGCGGATCACGTTCCATCTCCTTGCTGTGGTGAGGTCAGCACGCGCGGCCAGCGGTCCTCGGCCGGGGGGTCCCAGCTCGTCGCGTCGGCGGCCTCCTGATGTCCCGACCGGATGTCCTTGACCTGGTCCCCGTCGGCGGCGGGGAACCACACGAACGGGATGCCGCGTCGCTCGGCGTACCGGATCTGCTTGCCGAACCGGGCCGCGTCGGGGGCGACCTCGCAGGGGATGCCTCGGTGCCGGAGGTTGGTGGCGACGGCGTTCGAGACCTGCCGCTGGTCCTCGTCGACGACCGCGACGAGTACGGCGCTGGGGACTGGTCGGCTGCCGGCCAGCACACCCTCGGCGAGCAGCGGGATCAGGCTGCGCGAGACGCCGAAGGACACGCCGACGCCGGGGTAGGTGGTCTTGCCGTCGCTGGCCAGGGCGTCGTACCGCCCGCCCCCGCCGACGGACTTGAGCCGCTCGTAGCCGGTCATGAAGATCTCGACGACGGTGCCGGTGTAGTAGTCGAGGCCGCGGGCGATCCGCAGGTTCGCCTCGACGGTGACCCGCTCACCGGCGCCGGCGGCGCAGCCCTCGACGACGGCCGCCAGCTCGGCCAGGCCCTCCTCCAGCAGCTCGTCGCTGACGCCGAGACTCCGCACTCGGTCGACGAAGGAGCCATCGGTGGTGCGGATGGTCGCCAGCTCCAGGCAGCGGTCCACCTGCTGGGCTGTCGCACCGGCCCGCTCGACCAGCTGCTCGGCGACCACCGACTCGGGGAGCTTGTCGAGCTTGTCGATGACCCTGATCGCCTCGGTGACGTCGGCCACGCCCAGGCCGCGGTAGAAGCCCTGGATGAGCTTGCGGTTGTTGAACTGGAAGGACAGCGGCGGCACCGGGAGCGCCGCGAGAGCCTCCACCATCACCCGCATCACCTCGACGTCGTGGTGGAAGGGCAGCTCGCCCCGGCCCACGATGTCCACGTCGGCCTGGGTGAACTGGCGGAACCGACCCTCCTGCGGGCGCTCCCCGCGCCACGCGGGCTGGATCTGGAACCGCCGGAACGGGAACTCCAGGTGGCCGGCGTGCTCCAGCACGTAACGGGCGAACGGCACGGTGAGGTCGAAGTGCAGGCCGAGGCCGGTGTCGTCCGCGGCGGCGTCGGCCTGCAGCCGGCGCAGCACGTAGATCTCCTTGTCGATCTCCCCGCCCTTGGCGAGCCGGTCGAGTGGCTCGACGACGCGGGTCTCGATGTTGGCGAAGCCGTGCAGCTCGAAGGTCCGCGACAGCGACGCGATCACCTCGCGCTCCACGACCCGCTGGTCGGGCCGGAGCTCGGGGAACCCGCTGAGCGGGCGCACCTTGCTCATCGGGCGTCGACCAGGTCCAGCAGGAACGGGTTGGTGGCGCGCTCCCGGCCGATGGAGGTCTGCTCGCCGTGCCCGGGCAGCACCACGACGTCGTCGGCCAACGGCAGCACTTTCTCGGTCAGGCTGCGCAGCATCGTGGGGTGGTCCCCTCCGGGCAGGTCGGTGCGGCCGATCGAGCCCGCGAACAGCAGGTCGCCGGAGAACATGACCTCCGACACCTCCGCGGCGCCCAGTGGCGCGGTGTACGGCGTACGGAAGGTCACCGAGCCCGGTGTGTGCCCGGGCGTATGGTCCACCACGAAACGCAGCCCCGCGAGCTCGAGCTCCTGGAGGTCCGTGAGCTCCTTGACGTCATCGGGCTCGGCGAACTGGTAGTCCCCGCCGAGGAGCATCCCGGCGGTGTCGGGTGATATCCCGGCGAACGGGTCACTGAGCAGGTGCCGGTCCCGGGGATGCACCCAGGCTGTCGCGTCGTACGTGCCGGCGACGGGCGCCACGGACCACATGTGGTCGATGTGGCCGTGAGTGACCAGCACCGCCACGGGCTTGAGCCGGTGCTCCCGGACGACCTGATCCACCCCGCTCGTCGCCTCCATCCCCGGGTCGATGACCACGCACTCGGTGCCCGGACCGGTGGCGGCCACGTAGCAGTTGGTGCCCCACGGGCCTGCGGGGAATCCGGCGATCAGCACCCCGGAAGCCTACCCAGGGGCGGTCCGCTGACTAGCATGGCCTGCGTGACGAGCCATGAGTGGGGGCGGGTCGACGACGAGGGCAACGTCTTCGTGCGCACGGCCGACGGCGAACGGGCCGTCGGGCAGTACCCCGCCGGCAGCCCGGACGAGGCGCTCAAGTTCTTCACCGACCGCTTCGAGGCCCTCGAGTTCGAGGTGGGCCTGCTGGACCAGCGAATCCGGTCTGGGGTGCTCAGCCCCGAGGAGGCCGTTCAGTCCGTGGCGACCGTGCGTGCCCAGGTCGATGGCGCGAACGCGCTCGGCGATCTCGCCGGGTTGCTGGCTCGGCTCGACGGCTTGGCTCCGGTGATCACCGAGCAGCGCGAGGCGCGCCGGGAGGAGCGCGCCGCCCGGATCGCGGAGGCGCGCACAGAGAAGGAGCGCATCGTAGCCGAGGCCGAGCGCCTGGCCGAGGGGACCGACTGGCGCAACGGGGCGAACCGGCTCCGCGAGCTGCTGGACGAGTGGAAGGCCCTGCCGCGGCTGGATCGGGCCTCCGACGACGCGCTGTGGCGACGCTTCTCCGGCGCCCGCACCACCTATACCCGGCACCGCAAGGCGCACTTCGCCGAGCAGCAGGAGAAGCGCGCAGGCGCCCGGGTCGTCAAGGAGCGACTGGTGGTCCGCGCCGAGGAGCTCGCCGAGTCGACCGACTGGGGACCCACCGCGGGTGCCTACCGGGATCTGATGCGGGAGTGGAAGGCCGCCGGCCCGGCGCCGCGCGACGTGGACGAGTCGCTCTGGAAGCGGTTCCGGGCCGCCCAGGACACGTTCTTCGGCGCGCGGGACGCGGAGCAGGCGAGAACCGATGAGGAGTTCGCCGCGAACGCCGTGGTGAAGGAGCAGCTGCTGGCGGAGGCGGAGGCCCTCGACCCGGCCGCCGACCTCGACGCCGCCAAGCGCAGCTTCCGCAACATCGCCGAGCGCTGGGAGGCCGCCGGCAAGGTGCCCCGGGACCGGATGAAGGAGCTGGAGGGGCGGATCCGCAAGGTCGAGCAGGCGATCCGCTCCGTGGAGCAGGAGCAGTGGCGCCGCTCCGACCCGGAGAAGTCGGCCCGGGCCGGCGACATGGTGACCCAGCTCGAGGCCGGCATCGCCGCCGTCGAGACCGACCTCGCCGCCGCCCGCGAAACCGGCGACACCACCCGCATCACGGAGCTCGAGGACCAGCTCACCTCGCGTCGTGCCTTCCTCGATGCGGCTCGCCGCGCCTCCGACGAGTTCTCCGCCTGAGGGAGCGCCCGCGTTTCCCGTCGTACCAACCGAAATGGCTGTCAGAACAGCCGCGAGCCAGCCAAAACGGTTGGTGCGTCGCGAACTACTGCGTGACCCGGTAGACGTCGAAGACGCCGGGGACGGTGCGTACGGCACGCAGCACGGTGTCGAGGTGCTTGGCGTCGGCCATCTCGAAGGTGAAGCGGCTCTTGGCGACCCGGTCGCGGGTGGTGGTCAGGTGGGCACTGAGGATGTTCACGTGGGCGTCGGAGAGGGCCATCGTGATCTCGGAGAGCAGCCGGGCCCGGTCGAGCGCCTCGACCTGGATGTTGACCAGGAACGTCGACTGTGAGGTCGGGGCCCACTCGACGTCGAGGAGGCGCTCGGGCTGACGCTCGAGGGATGCGGCGTTGGTGCAGTCGCGGCGGTGCACGGACACCCCGCCGCCCTTGGTGACGAAGCCGAGGATCGGGTCGCCCGGCACCGGCGTGCAGCACTTGGCGAGCTTGACCCACACGTCCGGGGCACCCTTCACCACCACGCCCGAGTCGCCGCCGGGGGCGGCCGGGGTGCGACCGCGCCGGCCGGTGATGGTGACGCCCTCGGCCAGGTCCTCGGCGGCCCCGCGGTCGCCACCGTGCAGGGCGATCACCCGCCGGACGACGGCCTGGGCGCTGATGTTCCCCTCGCCCACGGCCGCGTAGAGCGCGGAGACGTCGGCCAGGTTGAAGTGCTGCGCGGCCAGCGAGAGCGACTCGTGGCTCATCACCCGCTTCAGCCCCATGCCCTCCTTGCGCATGAGCTTGACGATCTGGTCCTTGCCCCGCTCGATGGCCTCCTCGCGCCGCTCCTTGGTGAACCACTGCCGGATCTTGGCGCGGGCGCGGGACGACTTGACGAACGTGAGCCAGTCACGTGAGGGGCCGGCGGCGGGGTTCTTCGAGGTGAAGACCTCGACGGTGTCCCCCATGTCCAGCGCCGACTCCAGCGGCACCAGCCGTCCGTTGACCCGGGCCCCGATCGTGTGGTGCCCGACCTCGGTATGGACGGCATAGGCGAAGTCGACCGGCGTGGCACCGGTGGGCAGCGCGATGATGTCACCCTTGGGGGTGAAGACGTACACCTCGGCGCGGTTGATCTCGAAGCGCAGCGACTCGAGGAACTCGCCGGGGTCGTCGACCTCGTTCTGCCAGTCGAGCAGCTGCCGGACCCAGGTCATGTCGTCGAGGTCGCCGGGTCGGTCGGTGTCGAGGCCGTTGCGGCGGTCCTCCTTGTACTTCCAGTGCGCGGCCACGCCGTACTCGGCGCGCCGGTGCATCGCATAGGTCCGGATCTGGAGCTCGACGGGCTTGCCCTGCGGACCGATGACGGTGGTGTGCAGTGACTGGTACATGTTGAACTTCGGGATCGCCACGAAGTCCTTGAACCGACCGAGCACCGGCGTCCATCGCGAGTGCAGCACGCCGAGCGCCGCGTAGCAGTCCTTGTCCTCGTCGACCAGGATGCGGATCCCGACGAGGTCGTGGATGTCGCTGAACTCGCGACCGCCGACGATCATCTTCTGGTAGATCGAGTAGTAGTGCTTGGGCCGCCCGGTGACGGTGCACTTGATCCGGGCCTCTCGGAGGTCCTGCTCCACCTGGGCGATCACCTCGGCCAGGAACTGGTCGCGTGAGGGCGCCCGCTCCGCGACCATCCGCACGATCTCGTCGTAGATCTTCGGGTGCAGGGTGGCGAACGCCAGGTCCTCGAGCTCCCACTTGATGGTGTTCATGCCCAGCCGATGGGCGAGCGGGGCGTAGATGTCCAGGGTCTGCCGGGCGGTCCGCTCCTGACTCTCGCGGCGCACGTACCGCAGCGTGCGCATGTTGTGCAGCCGGTCCGCGAGCTTGATCACCAGGACCCGGATGTCGCGGGCCATCGCCACGATCATCTTTCGGATCGTGCCCGCCTCGGCCGTGTCGCCGTACTGCACCTTGTCGAGCTTGGTGACCCCGTCCACCAGCGCCGCGACCTCGTCACCGAAGTCGAGGCGGAGCTGGTCGAGGGTGTACGGCGTGTCCTCGACCGTGTCGTGCAGCAGCGACGCGACCAGCGTCGGCTCGGTCATGCCGATGTCGGCGAGGATCGTCGTGACGGCGAGCGGGTGGGTGATGTAGGGGTCGCCGCTCTTGCGGGTCTGCCCGGCGTGCATGCGCTCGGCGATCAGGTAGGCGCGCTCCAGCAGCGCCAGGTCGGCCTTCGGATGGTTGGCGCGGACGGCGTTGAAGAGCGGCTCCAGCACGGGGTTCCCCGTCTGGCTCTTGGTCCCGATCCGGGCGATCCGGGCGCGCACCCCGCGGGCGCTCAGGACAGGCTCCGTCACGCGCTCAGGCGCGGTCGGGGTCACCTTGTCCTCCATCGGTCCAGTCTAGTGCGGATCCGTTCGGGCGCTGGCCGCGTCGGCGCCGCCCCGGCCAGGCCGTCAGACGGTCGCGAGCACGGTCAGCGGGAGATCGCCGACGGCCCGTCGGCCCGGCAGCGCGCCGAGCTCCATGAGAATCGCCACGGCATGCGGCACCGCGCCGCAGGTGGCCACCAGCTCGAGGGTCGCGGCCAGGGTGCCGCCCGTGGCGAGCACGTCGTCCACCAGCAGCACCCGCTCCCCCGATGCCAGGGCGTCACGGTGGATCTCCAACGTGGCTTGGCCGTACTCCAGGTCGTAGGAGACCGAGTACGTCGCACGCGGGAGCTTGCCGGCCTTGCGGACCGGCACGAAGCCGACGCCCAGGCTGAGCGCGACCGGCGCCCCGAGGATGAATCCCCGCGACTCCATGCCGACCACCTTGTCGACGACCGCCGCGCCGGTCTCGTCGCGGCCGGCATCGGCGAGGACCTCGACGACGGAGGTGAAGGCCGCGTGGTCGGCCAGCACCGGGCTGATGTCCTTGAACACGATCCCGGGCTCGGGGAAGTCGGGGACGTCGACGACGAGGCGCTCCATCGCGGCCTGGGCCTCGGCGAGGCGGTCGCTCACTTCTGGCCCCGCTTGGCCCGTGACTGCCGCACCGGCTGGGACCGGTTGGCCGAGCCGCTGGGGCGCACCGGGCCGCGTGGTGGCGCCGGCGTCGAGGCCGGGCCGCCCGGGGCGGGCTTGGCCGGCCGGGGCCGGGGCTCGGCGGGGAGGTCGACCGGCTCGGGCTCGAGCCCCGCGCCCGCCGACGCCAGGTCCGCAGGCTCCTCCACGACGGGCATCCCCTCGGTGTAGGCCGGCACGGAGGCGTACCGGTCGGCCTCGTGCCGCTGCCGGGACCTGGCCCGGCGGTCGGACTGCCGGACCTCGGACTCGCGCTCCTTGATCTGCACCAGGAACGGGGTCGCGATGAAGATCGACGAGTAGGCGCCCGCCGCCATGCCGACGAACAGCGCCAGCGCCAGGTCCTTCAGCGCGCTGGCACCGAGCTGGACGGTGCTGACCCAGAGGATCACGCCGACCGGGATCAGCGCCACGACCGAGGTGTTGATCGACCGCACCAGGGTCTGGTTGACCGCCAGGTTGGCCTGCTCCGCGTAGGTCTTGTGCGACTTGCGCAGGTTCGCCGTGTTCTCGCGGACCTTGTCGAACACCACGACGGTGTCGTAGAGCGAGAAACCGAGGATCGTCAGCAGTCCGGTGACGGTGGCGGGGGTGACCTCGAAGCCCGACCAGGCGTAGACGCCGATCGTGATCAGCACGTCGTGGGCCAGCGCCAGGATGGCCGAGATCGACATCTTCCACTCTCGGAAGTACGCCCAGATGAACAGGATCACCAGGACCAGGAACACGATGAGGCCGATGATCGCGCGTTTGGCGACCTGCTGGCCCCAGCTCGGCCCGATCTCCGACTGGGAGATCGACGCGTCGGGGTCCACGCCGGTCACGCCGACGATCGCGTCGATGACCTGGGTGCCCTCCTCCGGCGTCAGCGGCTGGGTCTGCACGAGGATCGCCTCGCGACCGGAGGTCGTGACCACCGGCGCCGCCGCGTTCGGGATGCCGGTCTCGGCGACCGCCGCGCGGAGGTCGTCGGCGACGTCCTGGTTGACCTGGGCGGCGGGCAGGCTGACGCGGTACTCCGCACCGCCGACGAACTCGATACCCATGTCCAGGCCGCGCACCTGGAGTCCCAGCAGCGAGGCGCCAAGCACGACGGCCGAGATGGTGTACCAGAGCCAGCGTCGGCCGACGAAGTTGATCGACTTGTCGCCGGAGTAGAGCGCGTTGCCGAGCCGTGCGAACTGCCCCATCAGACCCTCCCTCCTGCCGGGAGCCGGTCGATGCCCAGAGAGCCGGCATCCAGGCCAGAGAGCCGGTGACCGGAGTTGAAGAAGGTGAACCGGGACAGCCAGGACACCATCGGGTGGGTGAACCAGAAGAACACCACGAGGTCGATGACGGTCGAGACACCCAGCGCGAACGCGAAGCCCTTCACTGCGCCGGTGGCGAAGATGTACAGCACCACTGCGGCCAGCATGGACACCGCGTCGGCGGCCAGACACGTGTTCCGGGCTCGCTTCCAGCCGGTCTCGACGGCCACCCGCATGGACTTGCCGTCCCGCATCTCGTCGCGGATCCGCTCGAAGTAGACGATGAAGGAGTCGGCGGTGATCCCGACGCCGACGATCAGGCCGGCGACTCCGGGCAGCGACAGCGTGAAGTTGGCCGTCTCGCTGAGGAGGAGCACCACCGCATAGGTCATCGCGGCGGCGACCAGCAGCGAAGCGATCACGACCAGTCCCAGGCCGCGGTAGTAGATCTGGCAGTAGATCATCACGAGCAGCAGACCGATCAGTCCGGCCGTGAGGCCCGCCGACAGCTGGTTCCCGGCCAGGGACGGACCGACGGTCTCCACGACCGGCTCCTCGAAGGACACCGGGAGGGCGCCGAACTTCAGGCTGGTGGCCAGGCTGGTGGCGGTGGCCTCGTTGAAGTTGCCGCTGATCTCGGCCTGGCCGTTGGTGATCAGCGCGTTCATGGTCGGCGCGGACAGCACCTGGCCGTCGAGCACGATCGCGAACTGGCGGTCGGTGCCGTAGAGCGCCCGGGAGATCTCGGTGAACGCCTTCGTGCCATCGGCGTTGAAGTCCAGCTGGACGACCCACTCGAAGCTCTGCTGGTTCGGGGCTCCGGCGTTCGCGCCGTCGAGCTGGGTCCCCTCGATCAGGGCCGGAGAGAGCAGGTACTTCGCGCCGTCCGCGTCGCAGGTGATGAGTGGCTTGGCGGGGTCGTCGACCACGTTGGGGTCGGGGCAGGTGAACTTCTCGAACTTGCGCACCCAGGACTGCTCGGGGTTCTCCGCCCACGTCAGCGGGTCCTCGATGGTCTGCTCCTCGGCGTCCTCGTCGCCCGAGGTATCGCCCGCCGGCTCCGACGGGTCGGCCGAGGGACTCTCCGCGGCCGCGGCCACCGGCTTCTTGCCCTGCGCGGCCCGTCCGTTCCCACCCGGTGACTCGCTCGCTGCGTCGCTGTCCGAGCCGTTCGGTGAGGGCTCCGCGGAGTCCGACGGCAGGAGTACGCCGGAGCCGGGCTCCTCGCTGGGCTCGGCCTCCCCGCCGGTGGCGGTGCCGTCGGCAACCATGGAGACGACCCGGAACCGCAGCTGCGCCTGCCGCTCGACGGTGTCGACCAGCTCCGAGCGGCTCTCACCGGGGATCTCGACGATGACGTAGCGGTTGTCGCTGGCGGTCACCTCCGCCTCGGCGACGCCGGACCCGTTCACCCGGCTGTCGATGATCTCCCGGGCCTGCTCGAGGCTCTCCGCGGTGACGTTGTCGCCCTGCGCGGTCAGCGTGATCCGGGTGCCGCCCTGAAGGTCGAGCCCCAGCTCGGGCTTCCACACGCCCGCCAGCGCGACCAGCCCGTACATGGCGAGCAGGCCGGCGAAGAAGATGATCAGGGTCCGGCCGGGACCGTGACGACGTCCGGCCACCTCACCGCTCCTCGGGGCCGGCGGGCTCCTCGGGACCGGCGGGCTCGTCGCCGAGGGTCTCCTCGGCGGGCTCCTCGTCCCGGATCACCTGCTGCACCGCGGCCCGGGCCACGCGCACGACGACACCCTCGGTCAGCTCGACCTCGACCGGGTCCTCGGCGCTGCGCAGGGTGCCGTAGAAGCCGGAGCTCAGCATCACCTGGTCACCGACCGACAGCCCCTGCTGCATCCGGGCCTGGGCCTTGTTGCGGTTCTGAGCGGGGCGGATGACCAGCAACCAGAAGATCGCGAAAATGGCGATCAGGGGCAGGAGGGAGGCAAGCCCTTCCAACGCGAACAACCTCTCAAGTGGGGTGACGTCACCGCGGCCGCCGCGGAGCGGTCCGGCCGACGGTGAAGTGTAACCGGGCCACCCCACTCCCGGACGATTCCGCGCGGGCTACTCGTCGAACAGAGTGTCGTCGGCGACCTGTGCGGTGGCCGACGGCGGCACGTTCAGACCCAGGTGGTGCCAGGCCGCGGGGGTGGCCACGCGACCGCGCGGGGTGCGCGCCAGGAACCCGCTCCGGACCAGGAACGGCTCGGCGACCTCCTCAACGGTCTCCCGCTCCTCCCCCACTGCCACGGCCAGCGTCGAGAGCCCCACCGGGCCCCCGCCGAAACGGCGGCAGAGTACGTCGAGGACCGCGCGGTCGAGGCGGTCCAGGCCCGACTCGTCGACTTCGTACAGCTCCAGCGCGGCCCGGGCGACCGGCAGGGTGACCACGCCGTCCGCACGGACCTGGGCGTAGTCGCGGACCCGTCGCAGCAGTCGGTTGGCGATCCGCGGGGTGCCCCGGGACCTGGAGGCGATCTCGGCGGAGCCGTCGGTGGTGAGGTCGACGTCGAGCAGGCTGGCCGACCGGTGCACGATCTCGTCGAGCTCGTCGGGCTCGTAGTACTCCAGATGGGCGGTGAAGCCGAACCGGTCCCGCAGCGGGCCGGGTAGCAGCCCGGCCCGGGTGGTGGCGCCGACCAGAGTGAAGGGCGGGATCTCCAACGGGATGGCGGTGGCCCCGGGCCCCTTGCCGATCACCACGTCGACCCGGAAGTCCTCCATGGCCATGTAGAGCATCTCCTCGGCCGGGCGCGACATCCGGTGGATCTCGTCGACGAAGAGGACGTCGCCCTCGTTCATGCCGGACAGGATGGCGGCCAGGTCACCGGCATGCGTGATCGCCGGGCCGCTGGTCAGCCGCAGCGGGACGCTCATCTCGTGGGCGATGATCATCGCGAGCGTGGTCTTGCCGAGCCCCGGTGGCCCGGACAGCAGCACGTGGTCGGGGGCCCGGCCGCGCTGCCGAGCGGCCTCGAGCACCAGCCCCAGCTGCGAGCGCACCCGCAGCTGGCCCACCACCTCGTCCAGGCTGCGCGGTCGCAGCGCCGCCTCGATGGTGCGCTCGTCGCCCTCGGCCTCGGCCGCGGTCAGCGATCCCAGCGGCTCGGTCATGCCCGGCTCAACGTCCGTAGCGCGGCCCGCAGCAGGCCGCCGACGTCGGGCTGGTCACCGGCCTGGGGGGCGACCGTCTCCACGGCCCGCTCGGCCTCCTTCGTGGTCCAGCCGAGCCCGACCAGCCCCTGGTGCACCTGGTCGCGCCACCCGGCGGCTGCGGGAGCTGCTGGGGACGCCGGCCCACGCCCGCTCGGGACGCCGAGCCGGTCCTTGAGCTCGAGAATGATCCGCTGGGCGCCCTTCTGGCCGATCCCCGGCACCCGAGTGAGGGTCTTGACGTCCTCGGCGGCCACTGCCGCCCGCAGATCGTCGGGTGGCAGCACCGCCAGCATCGCCTGGGCCAGCTTGGGTCCCACCCCGGAGGCCGTCTGGACGAGCTCGAACACGCTCTTCTCGTCCTCGTCGACGAACCCGAAGAGGGTCAGGGAGTCTTCGCGCACGACCATGCTCGTGGGCAGCCGCGCCGGCTGCCCGAGGCGCAGGGTGGCCAGCGTGCCCGGCGTACACATCACCTCCAGCCCGACACCGCCGACCTCGACCACGGCGCTGGACAGGGTCACGGCGGCGACCTCGCCGCTGACGAAGGCGATCACGGGGTCCTCCCGGTGGACTGGTACCTGACAAGTGCGGCATCGAGCCGGGCCTGGGCGCCACCGCGCCACAGATGGGTGATGGCCAGCGCGAGCGCGTCCGCGGCGTCCGCCGGCTTCGGGGGCGACTCGAGCCGGAGGATGCGGGTGACCATGGAGCCCACCTGCGCCTTGGAGGCCCGGCCGCTCCCGGAGACGGCCGCCTTGACCTCGCTGGGCGTGTGCAGGCCCAGGGGCAGCCCCCGCCGGGCGGCCGCCACCATCGCGATGCCGCTCGCCTGCGCGGTCCCCATCACGGTGCTCGAGTCGGATCTGGCGAAGACCCGCTCCACCGCGACGGCGTCGGGCCGGTACTCCTCCAGCCACGCCTCGATGCCCTTCTCGATCGTGACGAGTCGGAGGGGGACCGGCTGGTCGGCGCTGGTCCGCACCACGTTGACGTCGACCAGCCGCAGCGGCCGCCCGAGCGAGCCCTCGACCACGCCGAGGCCGCACCGGGTCAGGCCCGGGTCGATGCCCAGGACGCGCATCCGCCCCTCCCGTCCGAACGTGTGTTCGGGAGCCACGCTAACCCGCGGCGGGGACGGCTCCGGCAGCGACACGCGGACGGCGGCCCGCCGGGTGCCTACTCGAGCGCGGCGAGCACCTCGTCGGGGACGTCGGCGTTGGAGAACACGTTCTGGACGTCGTCGAGGTCCTCCAACGCCTCGACCAAGCGGAAGAAGCGCGCGGCGGACTCGGAGTCGAGCCCCACCTCCATGTCGGGGACGAACTCGGCCTCGGCCGAGTCGTAGTCGAGCCCGGCGTCCTGAAGCGCCGTGCGTACGCCGACCAGGTCGCCGGCCTCGCTGATCACCTCGTAGCTCTCGCCGAGGTCGTTGACGTCCTCGGCCCCGGCGTCCAGGGTCGCCTCGAGCACGTCGTCCTCGGTGACCTCCCGCGATTCCTGCGCCTTCGGCACGATCACGACGCCCTTGCGGTTGAACAGGAACGACACCGACCCGGGGTCGGCCAGCGACCCGCCGTTGCGGGAGGTGGCGGTCCGCACCTCCATCGCCGCGCGGTTCCGGTTGTCGGTGAGGCACTCGATCAGCAGCGCGACTCCGCCGGGGCCGTAGCCCTCGTACATGATGGTCTGGTAGTCCGCGCCGCCGCCCTCGGCGCCCGATCCGCGCTTCACGGCGCGGTCGATGTTGTCGTTGGGGACCGAGGACTTCTTCGCCTTCTGGATGGCGTCGTAGAGCGTGGGGTTGCCGGCGGGGTCGCCGCCACCCATCTTCGCCGCCACCTCGATGTTCTTGATCAACTTGGCGAACAGCTTCCCGCGGCGCGCGTCGACCACGGCCTTCTTGTGCTTGGTCGTCGCCCACTTGGAGTGGCCTGACATACGTCCTCTTCGTTCTCGGCGATCGGTGCGACAGATCGTACGCGCCTCCCGGTTCGGGACCCGACGTCCCCGCCGTCGGTGCCGGGCTCGGCGTCCGTCAGGAGAGAAGCGACTCGAGGAGCATCCGGTGCAGCCGGGTGTCCCCGTCCATCTCGGGGTGGAACGAGGTGGCCACCAGCGGCCCCTGCCGGACCGCGACGGCGCGGCCGGCCGCCGGCCCGGAGTCGACGGTGGCGAGCACCTCCACTTCGGGACCGGCCTCCTCGACCCAGGGCGCCCGGATGAAGACGGCGTGCACCCGACCTTCCACACCCCGCACCGTCAGCTCGGTCTCGAAGGAATCCACCTGCCGGCCGAAGGCGTTGCGACGCACTGTCACGTCCAAGCCGCCGAGCGTCTCCTGTCCCTCGGCGCCGTCGGCCAGGCGGTCGGCCAGCAGGATCATGCCCGCACAGGTGCCGAGGACCGGCATCCCGGTCTTGATCCGGTCCCGCAGTGGCTCGAGCAGCTCGAAGGTGCGCGCCAGCTTGGCCATGGTCGTCGACTCGCCGCCGGGCAGCACCAACCCCGCGCAGCGGGCGAGCTCCTCGGGTCGGCGTACGGCGATCGCGTCGGCGCCCAGGTCGTGCAGCACCTGCAGGTGCTCACGCACGTCGCCTTGGAGCGCGAAGACCCCGACGGTCGGCGCGGCCGGACCGGTGCTGGTCACCACCCGCGTTCGGCGAGGCGGTGCGGTTGCGGGATCTCCTCGACGTTGATCCCGACCATCGCCTCACCGAGACCCCGACTCACCTTCGCGACCACGTCGGGGTCGTCGTAGAACGTGGTGGCCTTGACGATCGCCTCCGCACGCTGGGCGGGGTTCCCCGACTTGAAGATGCCGGACCCGACGAACACGCCCTCGGCGCCGAGCTGCATCATCATCGCCGCGTCCGCCGGTGTCGCGATGCCGCCGGCGGTGAACAGGACCACGGGCAGCTTCCCCGCCTCGGCGACCTCCTTGACCAGTTCGTACGGCGCCTGCAGCTCCTTCGCCGCGACGTACAGCTCATCGGCGTCCAGGGACCCGAGCCGGCGCAGCTCGGTGCGGATCGTGCGCATGTGGGTGACCGCGTTGGAGACGTCGCCGGTGCCCGCCTCGCCCTTGGAGCGGATCATGGCCGCGCCCTCGGTGATCCGGCGCAGGGCCTCGCCCAGGTTCGTGGCACCGCACACGAAGGGCACCGTGAACGCCCACTTGTCGATGTGGTGGGCGTAGTCGGCCGGGGTCAGCACCTCGGACTCGTCGACGTAGTCCACGCCGAGACTCTGCAGCACCTGCGCCTCGGCGAAGTGGCCGATGCGGGCCTTGGCCATCACCGGGATGGACACGGTCTCGATGATCCCGTCGATCATGTCCGGGTCGCTCATCCGCGAGACCCCGCCCTGGGCGCGGATGTCGGCCGGGACCCGCTCGAGGGCCATCACGGCGACGGCGCCGGCGTCCTCGGCGATCTTGGCCTGCTCGGGGGTGACGACGTCCATGATCACGCCGCCCTTGAGCATCTCGGCCATGCCGCGCTTGACGCGCGCGGTGCCGGTGCTGGGGGTGGACTCGGGGTGCTGCTCAACAGGCGTTTCGACGGACATGCAGACAATCGTACGGCGGTGCCCGGCATGGGGCGACGCACCGTCCGGCTGGCGGCAGGTTCGGGGGGTGTCAGGGTCAGTCGGTGGCGAGGGCCTGGGTGCGCACCACCCAGATCCGCTGGGCGACGGTGATCGTGCTGGCCACGGCGAGCGCCCAGAGCGCGATGGACATCAGCACCGGGAGGTCGAAGATCCGGCTGAACCCGGTCAGCACCAGGATCGCCACCAGCCGGTCGGCCCGCTCGGCGATGCCGACGTTGGCGGTGAACCCCAGGGACTCCGCGCGGGCGCGCGCGTAGGAGGTCACTGCGCCCATCACCAGGCAGATCAGGGAGAGCCAGAGGTAGAGCCGACTGTCACCGGGCCCGGCGAAGTAGAGCGCCAGGCCGGCGAAGACGGCGCCGTCGCCGATCCGGTCGAGCGTGGAGTCGAGGAACGCCCCGAACGGCCGGGTCTGCCCCGACATCCGGGCCATGGTGCCGTCGATCAGGTCGGAGAACACGAACGCGGTGATGAACAGGACGCCGGCGAGCAGTCGACCCTGGGGGAAGAAGTAGAGCGCGCCGAACACCACTCCGGCGGTGCCCACCAGCGTGACCGCGTCCGGGCTCACCTTCAAGCGGAGCAGCACGCGGGCGATCGGGGCAGCGACGATCTTGGTCCAGAAGGCGCGGAAGTGTTCCAACATGGCACGCGCAGGCTACCGGGCCGGGATCACGGCCCACCGGCCACCTGCGGCGGATGCACACCGAGTGGGTCGCGCAGGATCGGCTCGAAGGCCAGCTCGGCGGCGCCCAACAGCGGAGAGTCCTGGCCGAACTGCGAGGCCCGGACGATGACCTCGTGCCGCGGCGACATCAGCGTCCACCGGTCCAGGACCGCGTTGATGCGGGCCCGCTGCGCCTCCCACACCTGTGCCAGGGCGCCGCCGAGCACGATCACCTCGGGGTTGAACATGTTGATCACGGTCCGCAGCCCGACCCCGATCCAGTCGGCGACGTCGTTGACCGCCTCGTGCGCCCGCTGCTCGCCCGCCGCGGCGGCGGAGATCACCTCCGCCACGCCGATCGGTCCCCCGCCGGGCAGCCGGCCGGCGCGGGTCAGCAGCTGGTTCTCGCCGACCTTCATCTCCCAGCAGCCGATGTTGCCGCAGCGGCACCTGGGCCCGTTGCTGTCGACGAGGATGTGGCCGATCTCCCCCGCGTACCCATGGGCGCCGGTCAGCAGCCGACCGCCGACGAGGAAACCCCCGCCGATGCCGACGCTGCCGCTGAGATAGGCGACGTGGGCGTGGCCGGCCGCCGCGCCTCGGACCTGCTCGGCGAGCACCCCGAGGTTGGCGTCGTTGCCCACCTGCACGGGCAGCTGCAGCCGATCGGTCAGCAGATCGGCCAGGGGGGCGTCCACCCAGCCGAGGTTGGGCGCGAAGCGCACCACGCCGTCTCCGGAGCTGATCGTGCCGGGGACCGCGACCCCGACGCCCAGCCAGCGCACGCCGTCGTGTCGCGACACCAGCTCGGTGACCATCTGGGCGACCGACTCGACGACATGCTCCACGTCGTGCCCTCCGCGCTGGTGCGGCCGCTCGCGACGCTCCACCATCTCCCCACCCAGCGCCAGCAGGGCGACCGCGATCCGGTCGACCCCCAGGTCGACGGCCACCACGGCGTTGTCGGACCGCGGGGCGACCACCAGCGAGGGACGTCCCGACCGACCGGCGAGCGTGGCCTGGCTCTCGGCCACGAAGCCGAGGTCGGCCAGGGAGCCAGCCAGGTCGCCGATGGTGCTGCGGTTGAGCCCCAGCTCCCGAGTCAACGCGGCCCGGCTGGTCGGCCCCGAGACGTGCACCCGGGTCAGGAGCTGGCTCATGTTGTTGCGGCGCAGCTCTTCGTGCCCGAGTCCTGTCCCCTTGGCCATCCGGGTCAGATCCGTCCCGATGCCGCCGCTCGGCGCCGGCTGATCGCGTCCACGCTCGCGGCCACCAGCAGCACGAGACCGGTGACGATGTACTTCCGGCTGTCGGGCTGGTTCATCAGGCCCATGCCGTTCGCGATCACTGCCACGACAGTGCCACCGATCAGAGCATCCACGACCCGCCCCTTGCCGCCGAACAGGCTGGTGCCACCGATGACGGCCGCGCCGACCGCATAGAGCAGCGCGGTGTTGCCGCCGGTGACGTTGTTCACGCCGCCGCTGTAGCTGGCGAACATGATCCCGCCGATCGCCGCGATCGTCGAGCAGAGGATGAAGCAGCTGAGCTGAACCATGGGCACATTGATGCCCGCACGGCGCGCCGCCTCGGCGTTGCCCCCGACGGCGTAGACGTGGCTGCCCCACCGGGTCCGGCTCAGCAGCGCGGTCAGCACGAGGCAGAGCCCGACGAGGATGACGAGCGCGATCGGCACGCCTTTGATCGACTTGATGTGCGCGTTGGGACTGCGCTCGATCGAGAGATAGAAGACGACCAGGAAGACCAGAACGGCGAGCCCGCCTGACTTCAGCGCCAAGAGGAGATCCGGCTGACTCGTCAGGCCATGCCTCCGGCGTCGCCGGTTGCTCAGGAACGTCATCACCGCGTAGCTCACGACCAGGACGATCCCGAGGACCCAGCCCAGCCAGACCGGGAGATTGTCACTGTTGAGCTTGGCGATGAACTCGCCCGAGTCGATCGACCCCTTCTCCCCGATGAGCACCAGCATCACACCCTGCAGCCCGAGGAACATGGCCAGGGTGACGACGAACGACGGGATGCCGAGCCGGGACACGATCAGGCCGATGAACGTGCCGATCACCGCGCCGGTGACGAGGCAGGCGATGATCGCCGGTCCGGACGACCACTCGCGCGAGGTGATCAGAACGGACATCACCGCCGCGGACGTGCCGGCTGTGTAGCCCGCTGACAGGTCGATCTCGCCGAGCAGCAGCACGAAGACGAGGCCCATCGCGACGATGGTGACACCGGCCGACTGCTGGATCAGGTTGCCGAAGTTGAACGCCTTTGTGAAGGTCTCAGGGCGCAGGATGGAGAAGGCGATGACCAGCACGAGGAGTCCGAGGATCGCTGGGAGCGAGCCCACGTCGCCACCGCGGAGCTTGGCGGCGTAGTCGCGCCAGAGGCCGCCGAGCGTTTCTGAGCCCTGCGTGTCCTGGGTCTCTTCGGTTGCGACGCTCATGCCGCATTCCCCTCACCGAGGTTGCCGGTCGTGATGGCCGTGACGATCCGCTCCCTGCTGGTGTCGGCGGCATCGATCTGGCCGATCATGCGGCCGAGGTAGAGGACTGCGATGTCGTCAGCGACCTCGAACACGTCGTTGAGGTTGTGGCTGATCAGGATGACCCCGAGGCCGCGCTCGGCGAGCCGGCGCACCAGCTTGAGGACCTGCTCGGTCTGGGCAACACCCAGGGCGGCGGTCGGTTCGTCGAGGATGACGGCCTTGGAGTTCCACAGGACCGCGCGCGCGATGGCCACCGTCTGGCGCTGGCCGCCAGAGAGGGCAGCGACGTGCGTCCGCACCGACTGCAACGTGCGCACCGACAAGCCGTCGAGAGTCTCTCGCGCTCGCGCCTCCATGTTGTCCTCGTCGACCAGGCCGTTCTTGGTGACCTCACGGCCGAGGAACATGTTGTGGACCACGTCAAGGTTGTCGCACAGCGCCAGATCCTGGTACACGACCTCGATGCCCAGCGCATTCGCGTCGCGCGGGTTCTTGACGTGGACCGGGGCGCCCTCGAAGGTGTACTCGCCTTGATCGAAGGGATGGATGCCCGCGATCCCCTTGATCAACGTGCTCTTGCCGGCACCGTTGTCGCCGACCAGCGCCGTCACGCGACCGGCGCGCACGGTCAGGTCGACGCCGGCCAACACGTGCACGGCACCGAAGCTCTTCTCAACGCCGCGCAGCTCCAGCAGCGCGTCTCCACTCGACATGGCATTGCCCTTCCGGGGTCTGGATCGTGATCTGGGGGCCCGCCCTTCGGACGGACCCCCAGATCTCATGCTGTCAGGCGACCGCTACCGGGTCACTGGACTCCGTACTTCTTGCAGAGGTCCTCGATGCCCTTGCAGATGTCCGCAGCGCTCGCCTGCTCGGCGTCGACGACGGTCTGCACCGAGTCGGCGGTGACCCACACCGGGGTGGCGAGGACCGACGGGACGTCGGTGCCGAGCACCGAGTCGTTGACCGATCCGGTCGCGATCGACGAGGTGTCGTCGCCGTTGATGAGCGCGATCGCCAGCTCGGAGGCAGCCTGCGCCTCAAGCGAGGTGTCCTTGAACACGGTGCCGGCCTGGAAGCCCTGCAGCACATTGGCCAGGCCCTCAACGGTCGCGTCCTGCCCGGTCACCGGGATCTCGCCCTCGACACCGGCAACCTTCTGACGAGCGATCACACCGCCGGCCATGCCGTCGTTGGCCGTGATGAGACCGACGAGGTCCGGGTGAGCGGCGTACATCTGGTCGAAGAGCTTGCCCGCTGTGTCGGGGTCCCACTCACCGCTCTGGTCCGCGACGACGGTGAAGTTGCCGTCCTCCGTGATGACGCCTTCGTAGCCCTGCTTGAACAGCGTCGCGTTGTTGTCGGTCGCCGCGCCGTTGATGAAGGCGATGTTGCCCTTCTTCACGTTCTTGGCCGCGAGAGCGTCGAGGAGACCCTGACCCTGGAGCTCGCCGACCTTGACGTTGTCGAACGACACGTAGTAATCCGCACCGCCGCCGAGGGTGAGTCGGTCGTAGTCGATCACGGGGATGCCGGCGTCGTGGGCCTTGTCGATGCACGCCTTGCCCGAGTCCGGGTCGAGGTCGGTCATGATCAGAACGTTGACGCCCTCGGTGATCATCTGGTCGCACAGCTGTCCGAAGGTGTCCGGCGAGCCCTCGGCGTTCTGGATCGTCGACTCAAGGCCTGCGGCCTCGAACGCCTTCTGCAGATTCGGGCGATCCTGCGTCTCCCAGCGAACCGACGTCTTCGAGTCGGGAAGGATCACGCCCACCTTCCCCGTGGCGCTGCCGGTGTCACCGTCCGAGCCGCTGTCGTCCCCCCCGTCGTCGCCACAGGCAGCGGTGCCCATGGCGAGGACGCCGATCGCCACCAGGGACGCGAAGCGCTTGAAGCCCTTGGTCCTGACCATTCCCGACCTCCACTTGAGTGTGCTCTTGTGATGAGGTGCCCATCACGTTGTATGTTGTGGGTCGCAACTTAGTCACCATCTCGGGCCCTCCACAAGGGGGGTTACGGGTGGTTTGTTGGGTATCTTGACCAAACTGTTACCTACCAGGAGCTGAGTCCATTGACCGCCACTCCCTCCGTCGACACCGGCCCCACTCCCACCCGGGAGGACCGGTTCTCCTTCGGCCTCTGGACCGTCGGCTGGCAGGGCGTGGACGTCTTCGGCACCGCGATCCGACCCCCGCTGGACCCGACCGAGGCCGTGCACCGGCTCTCCGACCTGGGCGCCTATGGCATCAGCTTCCACGACAACGACGTGTTCCCGTTCGGCGCCGACGCCCGGGTCCGCGAGGAGCACCTGGCGCCGCTGCGCCGGGCTCTGGCCGAGACCGGCCTGGTGGTGCCGATGGTGACCACCAACCTGTTCTCGCACCCGGTGTTCCGCGACGGAGGGTTCACCAACAACGACCGCGACGTACGCCGGTTCGCCCTGCGCAAGGCTCTCGACCAGATCGACCTGGCCGCCGACCTTGGCGCGAAGGTCTTCGTCGCCTGGGGCGGCCGGGAGGGCGCGGAGTCCGGCGCCGCCAAGGACGTCCGGGCCGCGCTCGACCGGTACGCCGAGGCCTTCAACATGCTCGGGTCCTACGTCCTGGACCAGGGCTACGACCTGCGGTTCGCGCTCGAGCCGAAGCCCAACGAGCCGCGCGGCGACATCCTGCTACCCACGGTGGGGCACGCGCTGGCCTTCATCAACGAGCTCGAGCATCCCGAGCTGGTCGGGCTGAACCCCGAGGTGGGCCACGAGGAGATGGCCTCGCTCAACTTCGCCCACGGCCTCGCCCAGGCGCTCTGGCACGGGAAGCTGTTCCACGTCGACCTCAACGGGCAGACGGGGCCGCGCTTCGACCAGGACCTGCGGTTCGGCGCCGGCAACGCCCGGGGGTCCTTCTGGACCGTCGACATCCTGGAGAGCGGGGGGTACGACGGCCCCCGGCACTTCGACTACAAGCCGCCGCGCACCGAGGACATGGAGGGGGTGTGGGCGACCGCGTCCGCGAACATGCGCAACTACCTGATCCTGCGCGAGAAGGTGCGCGCGTTCCGAGCCGACCCCGAGGTGCAGGAGGCACTGGCCGCCGCCCGGGTGGACCAGCTCGCCGTGCCGACCGTGGCCGCGGGCGAGACCGTGGCCACTCTGCGGGCTGAGGCGTTCGACCCCGACGAGGCGGCCCGGCGGGGCATGGGCTTCGAGCGGCTCGACCAGCTGGCCCTGGAGCACCTGTACGGAGTCCGCTGAGATGGTGCTGGTCGCCGGCGTGGACTCCTCCACGCAGGCCTGCAAGGTGCTGGTGGTCGACGCCGACTCCGGCACGGTGGTCCGCTCGGGTCGGGCCGCACACCCGGACGGCACGCAGGTCGCGCCAGCCGCTTGGTGGGACGCCCTCGGCGAAGCGGTCGCGGCGGCCGGGGGTCTCGATGACGTGGCCGCGGTGGCCGTGGGCGGGCAGCAGCACGGCATGGTGTGTCTCGACGAGCACGGCGAGGTGGTCCGCCCCGCGCTGCTGTGGAACGACACCCGCTCGGCCGGTGCCGCCGCCGACCTGGTGGCCGAGCTCGGCGCCGAGGCCTGGGCGGCGGCGGTGGGCCTGGTCCCGGTCGCCTCGTTCACGGTGTCCAAGCTGCGCTGGCTGGCCGACCACGAGCCCGATGCAGCTGCCCGGACAGCGGCGGTGTGCCTGCCCCACGACTGGCTCACCTGGCGCCTGGCCGGGTCCCCCGACGGCATCCACGGCCTGACGACCGACCGCGGCGACGCGAGCGGCACCGGCTACTGGTCCCCGGCCACCGAGGCCTACCGGCCAGACCTGCTCGAGCTGGGGCTGCGCCGCGAAGCTCGCGTCCCGCGCGTGCTGGGGCCGGCCGAGGCCGCCGGTCGGACGCCGGACGGGGTGCTGCTCGGGCCCGGCACCGGGGACAACGCGGCCGCCGCCCTGGGACTGTCCGCGGGTCCTGGCGACGTGGTGGTCTCCATCGGCACCTCAGGGGTGGTGTCTGCGGTCTCGACCGTGCCGGCCCAGGACCCCACCGGGATCGTGGCCGGTTTCGCCGACGCGACCGGCCGCCACCTGCCGTTGGTGTGCACTCTCAACGCGGCCCGGGTCCTCGACGCCACCGCGCGGATCCTCGGCGTGGACCACCGCCGACTCTCCGAACTGGCACTCTCGGCACCCCCCGGCGCCGGTGGCGCAGTGTTGGTGCCCTACCTCGAGGGTGAGCGCACTCCCAATCTCCCCGATGCCACCGGGTCCCTTCACGGCCTGACCCTGGAGACCATGAGCCCGGCGTACCTGGCCCGCGCCGCGGTCGAGGGCCTGCTCTGCGGCCTCGCGGACGGGCTCGACGCGCTGCTCGCCCATGGCGCCACGGCCGACCGGGTCCTGCTGGTGGGCGGCGGGGCGGCCTCGCCGGCGGTCCAGCAGCTCGCCCCCACGGTGCTCGGCCGCCCCGTGCACGTGCCCCCAGCCGGGGAGTACGTCGCCCTCGGCGCCGCCCGTCAGGCCGCCTGGACGCTCACCGGCTCACTCCCCGACTGGCCGCTCCCCGGGACGATCGTCCACGACTCCCCCGCCGTACCCGAGATCCGCCACCAGTACCACCGCCACACCCCCCGCTGACCCGGCGCAAACGGCGGCCGACCCGGCGCAAACGGCGGCCGTTTGCGCCGGGTCGGCCGCCATTTCAGCCGGGTCAGCGGGGCCAGGCGGTCGCCAGCAGCTCGCGGGTCTCGGTGAGCAGCTGTGGGAGGGTCTTGGTCTGGCCGATCACCGGCATGAAGTTGCTGTCCCCACCCCATCGGGGCACCACGTGCTGGTGGAGGTGGGCGGCGATCCCGGCCCCGGCGATCGCGCCCTGGTTCATCCCGACGTTGAAGCCGTGGGCGCCCGAGACGGAGCGGATCACCTGCATCGCCGTCTTCGTCACGGCGGCGATCTCGGCCGCCTCGGCCACGGTCGTCTCGGTGTAGTCGGAGATGTGCCGGTAGGGGCAGACCATCAGGTGTCCGGAGGTGTAGGGGTAGAGGTTGAGCACGGCGAACGACAGCTCACCGCGGTGCACGACCAGGCCGGCCTCGTCGTCCAGTCGCGGGATCCGGCAGAACGGGCACTCCTCCTCGCTGGAGTCGGTCGGCTTGCTCTCCCCCAGCAGGTACGGCATCCGGTGCGGCGTCCACAGCCGCTCGAACGCGTCGGGCTCGCCGACCCCGTCCTGCCTGATCTGGTCCACGGCCTAGACCTGAGCCCTCGACGCGACCGCCTCCTGCACCCGGGCGATCGCGTCCGCCACGGGTACGCCGTTCTCCTGGTGGCCGTCGCGGTAGCGGAACGACACCGCCCCCGCCTCCAGGTCCTGGTCCCCCGCGATCATCATGAACGGCACCTTCTGCAGCTGGGCGTTGCGGATCTTGCGCTGCATCCGGTCGTCGGAGTCGTCCACCTCCACCCGCAGGCCGTCGGCCTGCATCCGGCGCGCCACGTCGGCCAGGTAGTCCACGTGCCGCTCCGCGATCGGGATCGCCTGGACCTGCACCGGCGCCAGCCAGGGCGGGAACGCCCCTGCGTAGTGCTCGACCAGCACCCCGAAGAACCGCTCGATCGAGCCGAACTTCGCCGAGTGGATCATCACCGGCTGCTGCCGGGTGCCGTCGGCCGCCTGGTACTCCAACTCGAACCCAGCGGGCTGGTTGAAGTCGTACTGGATGGTCGACATCTGCCAGGTCCGGCCGATCGCGTCGCGCGCCTGCACGGAGATCTTCGGGCCGTAGAACGCCGCCCCGCCCGGGTCGGGCACCAACTCCAGGCCGGTCTCACGCGCCGCCTGCTCGAGGATCTCGGTGGCGGTGGCCCACTGCTCGTCGGAGCCCATGAACTTGTCCCGGGTGTCGTCGCGGGTGGAGAGCTCCAGGTAGAAGTCGTCGAGCCCGAAGTCGCGCAGCAGGCTGAGCACGAACCCGAGCAGGTGCTTGACCTCGTCGCCGGCCTGCTCGGCGGTGCAGTAGGAGTGCGAGTCGTCCTGGGTCATCCCGCGCACCCGGGTGAGCCCGTGCACGACGCCTGACTTCTCGAAGCGGTAGACCGACCCGAACTCGAAGAGCCGCAGCGGCAGCTCACGGTAGGACCGCCCGCGCGACCGGAAGATCAGGTTGT
>CAZKEZ010000003.1:0-63067 GCA_964551905.1 uncultured Nocardioides sp.
GTCGGGATCACCAACCAGCGCGAGACCGTCATGCTGTGGGACCGGGAGACGCTGGCCGCCCCGCGCCGGGCGATCGTGTGGCAGGACCGCCGTACCGCCGACATCTGCAGCCGCCTCCGCGACGCCGGGCACGAGGACCGAGTGGCCGAGCTGACCGGGCTCCGTCTCGACCCGTACTTCTCGGGGACTAAGCTCACCTGGCTGGCCGAGGAGGAGCCGCACACGTGGGCGCTGGTGGAGTCGGGACGGTACGCCGTCGGCACCGTCGACTCGTACCTGATCGCCCGGATGAGCCGCGGCACCTGGCACGTCACCGACGTGTCGAACGCGTCCCGGACGCTCCTGTTCGACCTGGCCGCGGACGACTGGTCGCAGGAGATGTGTGACCTCTTCGGCGTGCCTCGCGACGCGCTGCCCGACCTGGTGCCGAGCTGGGGCGAGCTCGCCCGCACCGACCCGAGCGTGTACTGCGGCCTCGAGCTGCCGGTGTGCGGGATCGCCGGGGACCAGCAGTCTGCGCTGTTCGGGCAGACCTGCTTCGACGAGGGTGACTCCAAGTGCACCTACGGCACCGGGTCGTTCATCCTCACCAACACCGGGACCGAGCTGCGCCGCTCCACGAGCGGGTTGTTGACCACCGCGGCCTGGCGATCTCCGGACGGCGAGCTGACCTACGCGAGCGAGGGGTCGATCTTCGTGACCGGGGCCGCGGTGCAGTGGCTGCGCGACGGGCTGCAGATCGTGGGCTCGGCCGCGGAGTCCCAGGCACTCGCGGCGAGCGTCCCCGACTCCGGGGACGTGGTGTTCGTCCCGGCCCTGACGGGGCTGGGGGCACCGCACTGGGACCCGCACGCCCGGGGGCTGATCATCGGGATCACCCGCGGCACCACGCGGGCGCACCTGGTCCGCGCCACCCTGGAGGCGATCGCGTTCGAGGTGCGCGACGTCCTGGAGGCGATCGGGACCGACGCCGGACCGCTCCGGGTCGACGGCGGCGCCGCGGCGAACGACCTGCTGTGCCAGATCCAGGCCGACCAGATCGACACGGCGGTGGAGCGGCCCCGGATCGTCGAGACCACCGCGCTCGGCGCCGCGTTCCTGGCCGGACTCGGCTCGGGGGTCTGGGACTCGACCGACGCGCTCCGCGAGACCTGGCAGCTCGATGAGCGCTTCGAGCCCGCCGCCGACCGGGCCGGCGCCGACGCCGGGTACGCCCGGTGGACCGACGCGGTCCAGCGCGCCAAGGGCTGGGCCCTCTAGGTCCGCTCCTCGCGCAGTCGGGCGAGCCTCGCCTCGGCCTCTCGCAGGGCGGTGATGGCGGCGGCGACCGCCCCGTTGTCGGCCGTCAGCTCCTCCTCTGCGGTCTCGAGGAGGTCGTCGTTCTCCTCCGCCCGGGCCTCGAGGTCGGCCACGCGGCGGCGCAGCTCGTCGAGCTCACCCTGGATCTGCAGGCTCGCCGCCTCCAGCTCGACCACCCGCTCCCGGGCGCCTGCCGCGGTGGCCTTGGCCTCTTCGAGACGCTCGCGGGCGGCGGTGGCTGACTCCTCCGCCTCGCGCAGCTCCGCCTGGGCGGCCTCCGGGTCCTCCACGACGTGCAGCTCGGGTGGCTCGGGCGCCGCTGCCGCACGCGGCGCCGCGGTGAAGCCGAGCGCCTCGGGCACCGCGAGCGCCGCTGCCACGTCGACGGCCTCGACCCCGGTGGCGGTCAGCGTGGCGACCAGCAGCCCGCTGCGCACCGCCTCCGCTGCCACGGCGTCGACCATCGCTGCCGTCAGCGTCGCCTCGACCTGCTCAGCCACTGCGGTCGTGACCCGGTGACCCTCGTCGGCCGCCAGCGTCCGGGCCCGGGCGGTCAGGGCGGCGGTCACCTGTCGACGCTGCTTGGTCAACGCTCGCAGCTCCGCACCGTCCAGGCTCTCCTGCGCCGCGCGCAGGGCCACCCCCACCTCCAGGACCTGGCTCACCTGCGCGGACTCCCGCCGTACCAGGAGATTGACCACCCACGCACCGACCGACGGCTTGCGCAGCCCCTTCACCGTGGCGGCGAGCCCGGCGTCCTGGCCCTTCAGCTCCTTCGCCCGGGCGTCCCGGGCGGCGGTGAACTCCCCGAGGGGCAGGCCGTACAGCGCGTCGGCCTCCTCCAGCAGGGCCTCACTCATCGAGTCCCCGCTCGATCGCGTAGCGGGTCAGCTCCACCCGGTTGTGCATCTGCAGCTTGCGCAGAGTGTTCTGCACATGGTTCTGCACGGTGCGGTGGGACAGCACCAGACGCTCGGCGATCTGCCGGTAGGACATGCCCTTGGCGACCATCTTGAGCACCTCGGTCTCGCGCCCGGTGAGCTGGGGTGTGCCGTCGTCGGTCTCCGCCGGCCCCTCGGACAGCCGGCGGTACTCCCCCAGCACCAGGCCGGCCAGGCCCGCCGTGAACACCGTGTCGCCCTGCGCCACCCGCCGTACGGCGTCGAGCAGCTCCTCCCGGGATGCCGACTTGACCAGGTAGCCGGTGGCACCTGCCTTGACCGCTGCCAGCACGTCGGCCTGCTCCCCCGATGCGGACAGGATCAGCACCCCCACGCTCGGGTCCTGCCGGACCACCTCGGCGGTGACCTCGACGCCGTTCGGCGCGGGGATCTGCAGGTCCAGCACGACCACCCGCGGCCGCGCCGCGGGAAACCGGGCGAGCGCCTCCCGACCCGTCGCCGCCACCGCGACCACGTCGAACCCCGCCTCGCGCAGGTCCCTCTCCACGGCGTCGCGCCACATCGGGTGGTCGTCGACGACCATCACCCGCAGCGGGCCCTCAGTGACCGGGTCGACGGCTGGCTCCTCCGGTCCCCGCTCGGTCATACACCGACCCTACCGAGGGTCCGGCGCAGCGTCGGCGCCGGTGAAGGGGACAGCCAGCTCCCACTCGGTGCCGTTGGGGCCGGTGGTCAAGGTCGCGGTGCCGCCGAGGTCGGCGACCCGGCCACGGATCGACTCCGCGACCCCCAGCCGCCCCTCGAGTCGCGCCTGCGCCAGCCGGCCGTCGGGGATGCCCGGTCCCTCATCACGCACGGAGACGACCACCCGGTCCGGCTCCTCGTCGAGCAGCACCCAGGCTCGGGCGTCGGGTCCCACGTGGCGGGCCACGTTGTCCAGACAGGCCCGGACGGCGGCCAGCAGCTCGGCCGCCCGCGCGTCGTCGAGCTCGGTGCCGCCACCGGTGGTGACCACCGCCACCTGAGGGGGTGGCGTCGACTCGAAGGCCTCGAGCTCCGCCGCCAGGTCCACCCGGCCGACGGTCACGCCCGGCGACTCCTGCTGACGGATCAGGGAGCGCAGCGCCGCCTCCTGCTCGCCCGCCATCCGGCCCAGCTGCGAGAACTCTCCGCCCAGCTCGGTCCCCCGCCGCTGGACCAGGGCGAGGACCTGGAGCACTCCGTCGTGCACCGCCCGCGCGAGTCGCGAGCGCTCCGCCGCGGCGGCCGCGGCCCGCTCCGCGGCATCCCGCTCCACCGCCATCCGCTGCAGCAGCTCGACCATGTAGCCCACGATCGGTCCACCGATGACGAGCAGGAACAGGTTGCCGTAGTTCGACTGCGAGATCTCATCGCGGATCACCAGGTCGGCGATCGCCAGCACCACCCCGGCGATCAGTCCGCCCCGCCAGCGCCAGTGCAGCGCCCAAGCCATCAGCGCGCCCATCACCCAGAACCCCGGGATCGTGGCCCTGAGCCCCTCGCCCTTGATGGCCGGGGACACCAGGATCAGGCCCGCCGCCACGGCCAGGTCCGCCACCAGCAGCCAGACGGTACGTCGAGAGGGGACGCGGTACATCACGATCGTGAACGCGGTCCACACGGTCATCAGCACCACGGCGGCCACGCCGGCCGCCGGCTGCTCGAAGTTCTCGCGGCGCCACAGGTTCAGGCCCACCGCGTTGAGCAGCACCACCACCCGCAGCACGGCCAGCGCGCGGAAGAGCCGATCCTCGACGGCGACCGCCGCGGGGTCGTTCCAGGGGTCGGCGGCGGCCCCTCCCCCGCCGGGACCCGCCGCGGTCAGGACGCCTTCTTCTGCTCGGCGTCCTTCTCCTCGGTCACCTGCCGCTCGTGCTCCAGAGCCTTCGCCTGCTTCTCGGCCCGGCGCGCCTCGTCACGCGCCTTGGCCGCCAGCTCCTTGGCCCGCGGTGCGTACAGGTCGACGTACTCCTGACCCGACAGCCGCATGATCTCGTACATGATCTCGTCGGTGATCGACCGCAGGATGTACCGGTCGTTCTCCAGACCCTCGTAGCGCGAGAAGTCCAGCGGCTTGCCGAACCGCACCACGGGCCGGGTGAAGGAGCCGAACTTCTTGCCCGGCGGCGCGACCACGTCGGTGTTCAGGACCGCCACCGGCACCACCGGCGCGCCGGCCTCGAGCGCCAGCCGGGCGACGCCGGTCCGGCCCCGGTAGAGGCGGCCGTCGTGGGACCGGGTGCCCTCGGGGTAGATCCCGAAGAGCTCGCCGGCGTCCAGGATCGTCCGGGCCGAGGACAGTGCGCCCTCGGCCGCGCTCCCGCTGGACCGGTCGATGGGCACCTGGCCGGCGCCGGAGAAGAACTTGCGTTTGACCCAGCCCTTCAGGCCCGGAGAGGTGAAGTACTCGGCCTTGGCCACGAACGTGACCCGGCGGGGCAGGGTCAGCGGCATGAACAGCCAGTCGGCGTACGACAGGTGGTTGCTGGCGAGGATCGCCGGTCCTTCGTCGGGCACGTTCTCGGCGCCCTCGACGACCGGACGGAAGACGAAACGAAGCACCGGCCCGATCGCGATCCACTTCAGGAACCAGTAGAACACCGCGGAGCCTCCGTTCTCGCCCGACAGGGGAACCCTAGACCCTGCGGGGGCCGCGCCCCAGCCCCACCACGCGGGTTCTCGGCGGGTCGGGCACAATGCGCGCCATGAGTATCGACCCGGCCGTCGCCCCGTTCTCCGCGCCCGCCCGCCCCGAGCTGACCGGCGGTCGCCGGATCGGGGTCCTCCTGAGCCACGGCTTCACCGGCTCGCCGTACTCGATCCGGCCCTGGGCCGAGGCGCTCAACGAGCGCGGGTACGGCGTCGAGGTGCCGCGCCTGCCCGGCCACGGCACCACCTGGAAGGAGATGAACCGGACCACCTGGGCGGACTGGTACGCCGAGGTGACCCGAGCGTTCGAGAAGATCTCCGCCCAGAGCGACGCGGTGGTCGTGGGCGGGCTCTCCATGGGTGGGGCCTTGGTGCTGCGCCTGGCCGCCGACCACCCGGAGCGGGTGGCCGGCATCGTGCTCGTGAACGCGGCCGTCAACACGACCCGCAAGGACGTGCTGGCGCTTCCGGTGCTCAAGCACGTGATCCCCTCCTTCCCGGGCATCGTCAACGACATCAAGAAGCCGGGCATGGACGAGCACGGGTACGACAAGACCCCGCTGCGGGCGGCCGCGTCGATGATGGGAGAGGGCTGGAAGCCGCTGCGCGCCGACCTCGGTCGGATCACCGCACCGCTGCTGTTCTTCCGCTCCGTCGAGGACCACGTCGTGGACCCCTCGTCGGGACGGATCGTGCTGCAGGGGGTGTCGTCGACCGACGTGGAGGAGCGGCTGCTCGAGAACAGCTACCACGTCGCCACGCTCGACAACGACGCCGACCGGATCTTCACCGAGTCCGTCGAGTTCATCGAGCGGGTCACTGCCTGACCCCGACCGAATCGTGTCGCCGGCTGGCCCCCCGGTCACCGCCCGCCTACCGTGGACCACGTGAGGGAATCGGACGAGGACGCGCGCTGGCGCGAAATCGTCGACAACTACGGGGACCGGGCCGAGCTCGCCGAGGAGGAGCTCCCGCCTGCGGAGCCGCCCCGCGCACAGCCGATCGTGTTCCCGCCGAGCCTCGAGACGTGGCGCCTTCCCGACGACGAGACCCCGGAGCGATTCGTCCCGCCCCCGGCACCTCCGATCCCCCGCCCCGCCCCGCGTCGCCTCTTCGCCTGGGCCGGCCTCTTCGGCGCCCCCCTCCTGCTGCTGGCCACCCTGGTCCTCGGCACCGGTGTCCCCACCCTGCTCAGCTACGCCCTGGTCGCCTGGTTCGTCGGTGGCTTCGTCTACCTCGTCATCGAGATGCCCCGCGGACCCCGCGATCCCGGCGACGACGGCGCCCAGGTCTAGCGCGTTTCCCCACGCACCAACCAAAACGGTCGTGAAACCGCGAAACGGCCAGCCATTCTGGTTGGTGCGTCGGGTCACAGGAGGCGGCGGGCGAGGGCGGCGGCGCCGATCATGCCGGCCTCGGGGCCGAGCTGGGCGCCGACCAGGGACGGGACGGTGCGGTGCGCGGCCCCGACCAGGGAGCGCTGGAGCGCACCTCGGGCCGGCTCGAGCAGCCGCTCCCCGGCGGCCGAGACACCCCCGCCGACCACCACGACGTCCGGGTCGAGGGCGGCGACCAGGTTCGCCACCCCCACTCCGAGCCACTGACCCACCGCCTCGAAGGCCCGGCGGGCGGTGATGTCCCCGGCCTCGGCCGCGGCCGTGACCATCGGTCCGGTCAGGCGATCCGGCTTCCCCTCGCAGGCCTCCGCCATCATGGTCGGCTCCACCCCGATCAGCTCGCGGGCGTATCGAACCAGCGCCGTGCCGCTGCAGTACTGCTCCCAGCAGCCGTGCTGCCCGCACGGACACGGCAGCCCGTCGGGGACCACCTGCATGTGACCGAACTCCCCGGCCATCCCGTTGCTGCCGCGCAGGACCTTCCCGTCGACGAGCAGCGCGCCGCCGATGCCCGTCCCAAGCGTGATCATCAGCGCCGAGGCGTGCCCACGGGCGGCTCCGTGGTGCCACTCGGCGAAGGCTGCGCAGTTGGCGTCGTTCTCGAGCAGAACGGGCACCCCCCACCGACCCGAGAGATGCTCTCGCAGCGGCTCCCCGCGCCAGGGCAGATGGGGTGCGAACCGCACCGAGCTTCCCGCGGCGTCGACGAACCCGGCGGCGGCCACTCCGACCGCGGCGATCGGTCTGCCCGCGGCGGCCTCCAGCACCGCCTCGACCAGGGCGTCCTCGACCATCGCGGGCTCGACCCTCCGACCGGGGGTGGTGCGGTGCGCGGTCGCACCAACCTCGCCGCTGTCGTCCACCACTCCCGCGAGGACCTTCGTCCCGCCAACGTCCACGCCGAGCACCAGGCCGGTGGATGGCTCGGGCTCCGTGCGGCTGGCGGGACTCACTCCGGGCCGTCCACCGGCCAGGTGTCCTCCAGGTCGATGCGCTCGACACCCTCGCCACGACGCGCCCGGTCCCCCTCGGGTACGGCGGTCGCCAGCATGCCGGCCATCGCCTGGAGGAGCGAGGCCGAGGCGATCGCGAGGTGCTCACGCACCTCCGGCGAGGTGCCGCGCAGCGCCTGGATCAGCCGGCAGACGGGGCAGTAGCTGCACTCGGGGGCCCCGGTCGCGAGGTGCTCGTTGGCCTGCCGCACTCCCTCGGCCGCCTGACCGGCCAGCGCCCCGAGGCCGTCGCCCAGGTCGGACCCCTGGTCGCGAGCGAAGGAGGAGAGCGCGGCGAGCAGCCGGGCGGCCTCCTCGCCCAGCGACCCGACCTCGGGGTCCCGCTCGTTGCTCATCCTGTCCTCTCCTCGAACCTGACCTGCAGTTCCCCCTCGTCCACCCGCGCCCCGGTGACGCGATGTCGGGCCAGGCCAGCGGGCAGGGTGAGGAGACGACGATATGACGCCACGGTCACCACGAGCTCGTCGCCGTTGCGAGCGAGGTCCACCTCGTCGCTGCTGACGAACGGCAGCGCGAGCCGGAGGATCGTCCGCGCGCCCTCCCGGGACCAGTGCATCGGTCCCTCGCCGGGCGGGTCGGACACGGGGTCGGAGCCGTCGTACAGCGTCCGGGCCAGGGTGGTCAGTGGGCCCGTCCCGACCGGCTCCCGAGAGCAGTAGTCCGAGCGCCAGATCGACAGGCCGCTGAAGGACTCGCGGACCCGGCTCAGCACCTCCGCCTGGGCGCTCACCCACCCGGCCCGCCAGTCGTCCGCGCCGTCGGCGGGGAAGACCCGGTTCGCGATCACGCCATCGACCTTGTAGCCGAAGAGCGACAGCGTCGTGTAGGAGCGCCGGGCCTCGGCGAGGACCACGCTCTCGGGGGTCAGGACCAGCCGCACCGACGAGCGAGGACCGGTCAGCAGCCCGCGGACCTCGTCCAGCTCGAGGTGGAGGCGCTCCACTGCTCCGAAGACCGTGTCCTCCGGCATGGGGACCCCGGCGGCCCGGGACAGCACCGGCCGGAGGGCCCGGACGACTCTGCGCTCCGCGGGAAAGACCCGCGACATGTACCACCCGAGCGCCTCGGGCAGCGCCAGGAGGCGCAGGGTCTCCGCGGTAGGCGCACAGTCCACCGCGATGACGTCCCACTCCCCCGACAGCGCGTGCAGACGCAGCTCGAGCAGCGCCAGCACCTCCTCCGCGCCGGGGATCACCGTCAGCTCCTCAGCCGTGACCGGGTCGACCCCGACCACGTCGAGAACGTGCATGAGGTACCGCTGGATGTCGGCCCAGGACTGCTGGAAGCGGAGCTGCGCGTCCACCTGCTGAACGAAGAGGGAGGGCGCCACCTGAGTCGGCTCGCTGCCGACGGTTGCCCCGAACGCGTCCGCGAGCGAGTGGGCGGCGTCCGTGGACAGCACGAGGGTGCGCCGTCCCGACTCGGCCACAAGCGCCGCCGTGCCCGCAGCGACGGTGGACTTGCCGACCCCACCCTTGCCCGTGAACAGGAGAACTCGGGGCAGCGGCGCGGTCACCGGGAGTTCACAGTGACTCGGCCTGCTGCTTGAGTCCCTTGAGCGCCGCGTCGATGATCATCTTCTCGCCCTTGCGCTTGATCATCCCGATCAAGGGAATGGCCAGGTCGAGCGCCAGGCGGTAGGTGACCTCGGTCGAGCCGTCGCCCAGATCCTGGAGCAGGTAGGTCCCGTCCATGTGAGTGAGGATCTTGCCCTCGACGAGCCACCAGGAGACCTCGTTGTGGCCATCCCAGGCGTACTCCAGGGTGTACTCGTCGCGGATCGGGGGCACGTCCAGGGAGAAGAAGACCCGCTCGGCCCAGCCGTCGGGAAACTCCGACACGACCTCAGCCCGGCGGACACCCTTGGCCCAGCCGGGGTAGGAACCGAAGTCGCCGATCACTCCCATGATCGTCGCGGGATCGGCGTCGATGACGATCGACGACGTGGTCTGCTCTGCCACGGTGGGGCATTCCTCCGGGTTGCACGGCCGGTGGGGTCACGCCCGTCCGGCGGTCGCTGGGCAGCGTACCGGACGAGAACCCCCGATTCCCCGACGGTAACCTGCGACCAACGACACACGCCGAGGGAGGTTCCGTGCGCGAGTACTCCGCGCCCCCGACGTACCAGATCCCCGAGTTGGGCAACCTCACCGACGACGTGGTCCGCAACGCGACCGAGCGCCCGGACGCGGCGCTCTTCGCGGTGAAGTCCGGGACGGACTGGAGCGAGGTGACCGCCCTGGAGTTCCGCGACCAGGTGGCCGCTGTGGCCAAGGGACTGATCGCGGTCGGCCTGGAGCCCGGTGACCGGGTCGCGGTCATCTCGCGCACGCGCTACGAGTGGACGCTGTTCGACTACGCCATCTGGTTCGCGGGCGGGGTCACCGTCCCCGTGTACGAGACGTCCTCCGCCGACCAGATCCAGTGGATCCTGGAGGACTCCCAGGCTCGTGCCGTGGTCGCCGAGACCGCCGACCACCTGGCGAGGGTCGCCGAGGTCCGCTCGACCCTGCCCGACCTGATCCACGTGTGGTCGATCGACGACAACGCCGTCGACGTGCTCACCCGCCTCGGGCCCGACATCGACGATGTCACCCTCGAGTCGCGTCGGACCGGCGCCCGGCCCGGCGACCTGGCGACCCTGATCTACACCTCCGGGACGACCGGGCGGCCGAAAGGTTGCATGCTCACCCACGGCAACTTCATGTTCGAGCTCGAAGTGGCGACCGGGGAGCTTGACACGCTCTTCACCGACGACTCCTCGACGCTGCTCTTCCTGCCGCTGGCACACGTCTTCGCCCGGATCATCCAGGTCGGCTGCATGAAGCGCGGGCTCCGGATGGGCCACAGCGCGGACATCCCACAGCTGCTCCCCGACCTCCAGGCGCTGCGACCCACGTTCGTGCTCGCAGTGCCGCGGGTCTTCGAGAAGATCTACAACACCGCGTCCCAGCAGGCCACCGCGGACGGGCGTGGTCGGATCTTCGACCGGGCGGCGGACGTGGCCATCGCCTGGTCACGTGGTCTGGACCAGGGTGGTGCCTCTCTGGCGGTCCGGGCCCAGCACGCGGTGTTCAGCCGGCTCGTTTACCGCAAGCTCCTCAATGCCATGGGCGGGGAGTGCCGGTACGCGATCTCCGGAGGGGCCCCGCTGGGCGAGCGGCTGGGTCACTTCTACCGCGGGATCGGACTCATCGTCCTCGAGGGCTACGGCCTCACCGAGACGACCGCAGCACTCACCGCCCCCCGGCCGGACGCTCTCAAGATCGGGACGGTCGGACGTCCATTGCCCGGTACGGCGGTACGCGTCGCCGAGGACGGCGAACTGCTCTTCCGGGGCGGCCAGGTCTTCGCAGGGTACTGGCGCAACGAGAGCGCGACCGCCGAGGCCATCGACGACAAGGGCTGGTTCCACACCGGTGACATCGGCGAGGTGGACGACGAGGGATTCGTCCGGATCACCGGGCGCAAGAAGGAGATCATCGTCACCGCGGGTGGCAAGAACGTCGCTCCCGCCGTGCTCGAGGACCGGTTGCGCGCGCATCCGCTCGTGTCGCAGTGCATGGTGGTCGGCGACGGCCGGCCGTTCATCGCGGCTCTCGTGACGATCGACCCCGACGGGTTCGCTGCGTGGGCTTCGCAGCACGGCAAGTCGGGGTCGGTGGCGACTCATGTCGAGGACCCCGACCTGGTGGCGGAGGTCTCGTCCGCCATCGACGATGCCAACCGGGCGGTGTCCCGAGCGGAGTCGATCCGAAAGTTCCACATCCTGCCCTTGGACTGGACCGAGGAGTCCGGTCACCTGACGCCCAGTCTGAAGCTCAAGCGCAACGTGGTGATGCGCGAGTTCAAGGACGACGTGGCAGCCCTGTATCTGCCCTGACCACCACCGGGTGGCAGCGCCCCGCGAATGTCGGGAAAACCCTGCGAAACAGCGGGTTCTGTGCATTCTCGCGCCCCGTCAATCGGGCCGCTGACGGGTTCTTCCGTTTCTAGGACACGGCTCTGACTAGACCATTAGAGTCGCCGCCGAGAGAGCCCCCGAGCACCTCGGTCCGGCCCCTTCGCGACAGCTCCACCAGACATCTCCACCAGGTCCGACACAGGGGACGCACCCGCTGTCTTCCCCGCCACCGAAAGGTGCACGAGCACCATGAACCGACGCTCCGTCCTGCTCCTGCTGGCCACTGTGGTCGCCGTGATCGGCACCGCCCTGGTCTTCGTCTACGTGCGCAACGCGGACAGCCGCGCCATCGCCCAGTTCGACACCGCCGAGGTGCTCACCGCCACCGAGACCATCGCCGCGGGCGAGACCATCGAGGCGGCCCAGAGCGCCGGCAAGCTGAAGATGACCTCGGTGCCGCAGGCGCAGATCCTGCCCGGCGCCCTGGACAGCACCAGCACCCTGAGCAACCAGGTCGCCGTCACCACCATCTACCCGGGCGAGCAGATCATCACCACCAAGTTCGGCGGTCAGCCCGAGGGCGACGTGCTCGCGATCCCGAAGGGGATGCAGGCGATCTCCGTCGACCTCACCGACCCCTCGCGCGTGGCCGGCTTCGTCAACCCTGGCAGCGAGGTGGCGATCTACCACATCCAGGCCGAGGGCGACTTCGCCGACCCGAGCCTGGTGCGGATGCTGCTCAAGCGAGTCCTCGTGATCGGTGTCGGGTCGACCTCATCGGTGACCCAGACGACCACGACCACCGACGGCGCCGAGACCACGCAGGAGGTTCCGAAGACCCTCCTCACCATCGCGGTCGACCAGAAGGACGCCGAGCGCGTCATCTGGGCCTACAGCCACGGAAAGCTCGCCTTCGGTCTGCTGAACGACGAGAGCAAGACCGAGGCCACCTCCGGCACCGGCCGCACCTCCCTCTACTGAGAATCGAGAAGGACACCTCCCATGCCAGTCGTCGTCGACCCCGACAGCAGCGTCATCGCGAAGCTGCTGACCGCCCTCCCGCCGGGCGCGCACGGTGTCGAGTCGTCGGACCGTCTCGGGCCCTGGCTGGACCACCGCAGCGACGAGTACCTCGTCGTCCTCGGTCCCTCCCTGGAGTTCGACGACGCGCTCACCCTGTGTGACGGTCTCCGGTTCAGCCGCCCCACAGCCAGCGTCGTGCTGGTCCGTGACCTGGTGGACACCGACGTCCTGACCAAGGCGATGCATGCCGGGGCCCGGGACGTGGTGCCCTCCACCGACAGCGACGCGATCACGGCCGCGGCCGAGCGGGCGCACCAGCTCCACCTGGCGCTGCGCGGGCCCGGAGGCCCGGCGCACGTCGGCAAGGTGATCTCGGTCTTCTCCCCGAAGGGAGGCGTCGGCAAGACCACGATGGCGGTGAACCTGGCGCTGACCCTCGGCGACCGAGGCGCGCGCCAGGTCTGCCTGCTCGACCTCGATCTGGCGTTCGGCGACGTGGCGATCACCATGCAGCTGTTCCCGTCCCACACGATCGAGCACGCCATCGGCAGCGAGGACGTCCTCGACTACGCCGCGGTCGACGGGCTGCTCACCCGGCACGAGTCGGGGATGATGGTGTTGGCGGCTCCGAGCCTGCCCGACGCCCGGGACCGGGTGACCCCCGCGTTGGTGTCACGACTGATCCGGACGCTCAAGGAGAACTACGACTACATCATCGTCGACAGCGCTCCCGCCTTCGACGAGCAGACCCTGACCGCGCTCGACGAGACCGACGAGCTGGTCATGGTCGCCACGCTGGACGTGCCGACCCTGAAGAACGTGAAGGTAGCGATCGAGACGCTCGACATGCTCGACGTCGCGCGCGACAACCGGCACCTGCTCCTGAACCGCGCCGACGACGAGGTCGGCATCGGCGCGGAGAAGGTCGAGGCGATCCTCGGCATGCCGGTCTCCACGCGGATCTCCACCTCCGTGGAGATCGCCGCGGCGACCAACGCCGGCAAGCCGATCGTCCTCTCCTCCCCCGATCACCCGTCCAGCAAGGCCGTGCGCACTCTCGCGGCCACGCTGGCCGGTGAGGACACCCCCGTCACCGACGGGGAGTCCGACGACAGCACCTCCCGACGACGCAGGAAACGCCGATGAGCTCTCTACGTGATCGCCTCGCCGCCGCGGCCGCCAACCAGGCCGCTACCGCTCCGGCTGCCACTCCGGCCCCGACCGACGGCGGGAGTACGCCGGCCACCCCGGCCGCGCCGCCCGCGTCGGCCGCCACGCCGGCTGCCCCTGCCCCGGCCGCATCGAAGCCGCCGGCCGCGACTCCGCCGTCCGGACCGTCGGTGCCGGCGTCGACACAGCGTCCCGCCGCACCGGCTGCCGAGGCTCCGAAGCTCGCCCGGCGCGCCCTGGCCAACTCCCAGCAGGACCGGATCGAGGAGCTCAAGTCCAGCGTGCACGGCCAGCTGCTCAAGGAGCTCGGCCCCCAGCTCTACGACGCCAACATGGACCAGCACGAGCTGGAGTCGCGCGTGCGGACCGCACTGCTCGACGTACTCTCGCACCAGGACCGACCGCTCAGCGCGAGCGACCGCAGCCGGATCACCCAGGAGATCTCCGACGACATCCTGGGCTACGGGCCGATCCAGCCCTACCTGCTCGACCCCGACGTCAGCGAGGTGATGGTCAACGGTCACCAGAACATCTGGCTGGAGCGCAAGGGCAAGCTGATCCAGGCCGAGGCCCAGTTCGCCGACGAGCCGCACCTGCGGCGGATCATCGACAAGATCGTCTCCCGGGTGGGTCGCCGCGTCGACGAGTCGAGCCCGATGGTCGACGCCCGCCTCCCCGACGGCAGCCGGGTCAACGCCGTCATCCCGCCGCTGGCCATCGACGGGTCCTCCCTCACCATCCGGAAGTTCGCCGCCGACCCGCTCACCGTGCAGAACCTGATCGACTTCGGCTCGCTGAACCCGGCCTCCGCCGAGTTCCTCGACGCAGCGGTCCGCGGCCGGCTGAACGTCATCGTGTCCGGGAGCACCGGCGCCGGGAAGACCACCACGCTGAACGTGCTCTCCTCCTTCATCCCGCTGGACGAGCGGATCGTCACCATCGAGGACGCCGCCGAGCTCCAGCTCAAGCAGGAGCACGTGGTGCGACTCGAGTCGCGCCCGGCGAACATCGAGGGCAAGGGCGCGGTCCACATTCGCGACCTGGTGAAGAACAGCCTGCGCATGCGCCCCGACCGCATCATCGTCGGCGAGGTCCGTGACGCCTCGGCGCTGGACATGCTCCAGGCGATGAACACCGGTCACGACGGCTCGATCTGTACCGTCCACTCCAACGGTCCCCGCGACACCCTGGCCCGCATCGAGACCATGGTGCTGATGGCGGGCATGGACCTGCCGGTCCGCGCGATCCGGGAGCAGGTGGCCTCCGCCGTCGACCTGATCGTGCACCAGACCCGGTTCAAGGACGGCACCCGGCACATCACGCACATCACCGAGGTGGAGCGGATGGAGGGCGACGTGATCACCCTCCAGGACATCTTCCTCTACGACCACTCCGCCGGCTTCGACCGCGAGGGCCGCTACCGCGGCACCCTCAAGGCAACCGGTCTGCGCCCGAAGTTCCTGGAGAAGATGGCCCACGCCAACGTGACCGTCGACCCCATGCTGTTCGCCGTGGAGCGCGCGCGATGAACCGTCGGTCCTGGGCCGGCCTGCTGGCCGGAGCGGCACTCGCCACGTCCGGGCTGCTGGGCGGAACGCCGGCGTACGCCGCCGACGACCAGGCCAGCATCGGCCACGTCACACCCACCAAGGACGGCCTGCAGATCCTGGTGTCGCTCCCGGAGGGCACGGAGCCCGACCTCGACGGCGTGACGGTCACGGTCAACGGCGAGCAGGCCGACGCGACCGCCTCCCTGGCCAGTGACGGCACGGACATCAAGCGCACCGCGGTGCTCGCCATCGACACGAGCGCCTCGATGAAGGGCGACCGGTTCGCCGCCGCCCAGAGCGCCGCGAGCGCCTTCCTCGACGCCGTGCCCTCCGACGTGTACGTCGGGATCACCACCTTCGACAGCAAGGTGACACCCGCCCTCGCGCCGACCCAGGACCGCGAGGCCGCACGTGACGTCATCGCCGGGCTCGAGCTGAGCCGGGAGACCCGGTTGTACGACGGCGTCATCTCCGCGGCCACGATGGCCGGCACCGAGGGCCAGCGCAGCATCCTGGTGCTCTCCGACGGTGCCGACACGAGCGACACACCGCTGACGTCCGTCACCACTGCGATCGCCGATCAGGAGCTGCTTGTCGACGTCGTGGCACTCGACCAGAAGAAGAAGTCTCTCGGCCCGCTGGAGTCGATGGCCGAGGCGGGCTCCGGCTCGGTGATCAGCGCCGACCCCGAGGCTCTCCAGGCCGCGTTCAACAGCGAGGCCGACGCGCTGGCCCGCCAGGTCCTCGTGCAGGCGAGCCTCCCCGCGGGCGTCACCGCCGAGGAGGGCAACGTCGTGGTGGCGGTGCCGACCGGCGCCGACACCCTGCTCGCGGACGCCTTCGTCCCGCTTCGTGACCCCGCCCTGGCCGGCGAGTCCGGCAACGCCCCCGCGTTGGAGGCCGGGTCCCGCTTCGTGCTCCCGTCGTGGGCGCAGTACGTCGGCGTCGGGCTGCTCGGACTCGGACTCGTGGTGATCTTCACGGGCCTGGTTCCCGGGCGGCCGAAGCGGGAGCTCTCGCCTGAGGAACGCGTATCCAAGTACGCCGCAATGACTGGGGCCGCCGGCGGGGAGATCACCGCCACTGAGCGCGACGCCGCCCTGAGTCAGGCGAAAGCTGCGGCCGCCCAGATGCTGAAGCGCAACCGCTCCCTGGAGGCCAGGATCGCGGGTCGTCTAGAGGCTGCCGGCAGCGGGCTGAAGCCGGCCGAGTGGCTGCTCGTCCATTCGGGCATCATGCTGGTGGCCGGAGTGCTGGGGATGGTGATCGGCGGTGGGAACCTCATCGTCGGCTTCCTGTTCGCCGCGGGCGGTCTTTTCATTCCCTGGATGTTCCTCGGTTCAAAGAAGTCCCGGAGGCTCAAGAAGTTCAACGCGTCCCTCCCCGACACTCTTCAGCTCATGGCCGGATCGCTGCAGGCCGGTCTCTCATTGGCTCAGTCCGTCGACACGATCGTCAAGGAGGGCAACGAGCCCATCGCCGGGGAGTTCAAGCGCGTGCTCATCGAGACGCGGCTCGGGGTCTCGCTGGAGGACGCCCTGGAAGGAATCACCGAGAGATTCGAGAGCAAGGACTTCGCCTGGGTGGTGATGGCGATCAAGATCCAGCGCCAGGTGGGTGGAAACCTGGCGGAGCTGCTGAACACCGTGGCCGGCACCATCCGGGAGCGGGAGTACATGCGCCGCCAGGTCGCGGCACTCGCGGCGGAAGGCAAGCTCTCCGCTTACGTCATCGGCGGGCTTCCCCCAGCCTTCCTGGTCTACCTGCTACTGGTGAATCGCGACTATGTGATGCCGATCTTCACCGAGCCGATGGGCTGGGTGATGCTCGCTGGCGCCGCGCTGCTTCTCGGGATCGGAGCCTTCTGGATGAGCCGTTTGGTCAAGGTGGAGGTCTGAGATGGTCCTGCTCTTCGTGCTCGGCATCGCGATGTTCGGCACCACCCTGATGCTGCTGTCGATGGCCACGCGCACCGAGGCCGAGGCCTCCGGCATCAACAAGTCGCTGGCGGTCCTCGAGGCGATGTCGGCCGCGCCGAGCGAACTAACCAAGGACATTGACAAACCGTTCTCCGAGCGAGTGCTCGACCCCCTTCTCGAGCGATTCGTCGGACTCGGCCGTCGGCTCAGCGGCGCGGACACCGGTGAGCGACTCCACCGCAAGTTGGAGCTGGCTGGCAACCCAGAGGGATGGACCGTCGACCGCGTGGTATCGGCAAAGGTGGTCGGGGCCATCGTCGGGACGATTGCCGCGGTCCTGTTCTCCTTCATGTTCTTCGAGTCCTTCATGATCCAGGCGCTGGTGATCGGCGGAGGTCTGATCGCGGGATACCTGGGGCCCAACATGTTCCTCTACCAGCGTGCCTACGACCGGCAGGAGAAGATCCAGCGCGGGCTGCCCGACGCCATCGACCTGCTCACCATCTCGGTGGAATCCGGCCTGGGATTCGACGCCGCCATCCAGCAGGTGGCCCGCAACACCGACGGTCCGCTCTCTGAGGAGTTCGCCCGGGTGCTGAGCGAGATGCAGATCGGCCAGGGCCGCAGCGAGGCGCTCCGTGGGCTGGCGGATCGGACCAACCTCCCGGACCTGCGTAGCTTCGTCAGCGCGCTCGTCCAGGCCGATGCGTTCGGCATCCCGATCGGCCAGGTTCTTCGGGTGCAGTCCACCGAGATCAGGACCAAGCGTCGCCAGCGGGCCGAGGAGAAGGCGCAGCAGGTGCCGGTGAAGATCACGGTGCCACTGATCTTCTGCATCCTGCCCTGCCTGTTCATCGCGGTGATGGGTCCGGCGGCGATCAGCATCATGGCCAACTTCTCCGGGATGTGAACACTCGACCCTGGCCCTCGTTCGCCGGGATGGCAACGGCCGCCCGGGCCTTCTGCGTGCTCGCTCTGGCGGCGCCTGCGCTCTGGGCACAGGACAGCCGCGCGCTGCCGTACCTCGGCACTCTGACGATCGTCTGGGCCGCCGCGTCGAGCCTGCAACAGGCCCGCTGGGCGACTGGGACCGTCTCCATCGACCTCGCGGAGGCAACCCTCGTAGGTGTCGTCGTGGGCGCATCGTTGGACCAGACGCTAGCGTTGGTCGGCGCCCTGGCGCTCCCACCCTTCATTGCCAGCCTCCGGCACGGGTTCCGCGGAACTGCGCTCTCGCTCGCCGCCCAACTCGTGAGCATTGTCGTGGTGTCGATCGCCTCCGGTGGGGGTGTAACCAGCGAGAGCAGCCTCGCGGTGTTCACCTGGACGGTGACGGGTCTGGGTCTGGGCCTGGTGGCCGGGTTCTTCGCCACCAGGTGGGACCGAGAGCCAGACGCATTGGCGCCCTACCGGGACGCACGGCAACTGATTCTGGAGCTGTTGGACCTCTCCGGGGAGCTCAGCTCCGGGCTGGATCCGGAGATGCTCGCCGCGGACATCCTCGACACGGTCCTCGATGTCGTCCCCGCCGGTGCGCTCACCGTCCTGGTGCCTCGCGAGGGAGAACTGACGCCGATCGCGCGCCGCGTAGTCGATCCGACGATGAGCATCGACACGGACGAGGCCCTGGCGAGGACGGCCCTTCGCGACGACCGGCCGCAGGTCGCGGACGCCGCGTTCGCGATCCCGGTGTCCACCGACGCAGGAGTTGTCGCAGTGGTCACTGGTCGACTGCGTGACCCCAACTCCGGGCGTCTCGACCTGCCGGCGTTGTTCCACTCGCTGCGCGCCATCGTCGAGCCAACCGCCATCCGCCTCGACACTGCGTTGCTCTTCAGCTCCTTCCGGGACGCGGCGACCGCGGACGAGCGGCGACGGCTGGCGCGGGAGATGCACGACGGAGTCGCCCAGGACATCGCCTTCATGGGCTACCTGGTCGATGCCCTGGCCGCCAGTCCCGCCTCTCCCACCCAGGCCGAGCAGCTCCAGCTGCTCCGCGACGCCATCACCTCGGTCGTGTCCGAGGTGCGGCGCTCAGTCCTCACGCTTCGCTCCAGCACCGAGGGCGCGGAGAGCCTGGGCGCTGCGATCAGTGGCCTCGCCCGGCACCTCAGCGCAATGTCCGGTGTCCCCATCCTGGTGACCGTCGACGAGCAGACGACGCGGCTGCGACCAGAGGTCGAGGCGGAGCTTCTCCGGATCGCCCAAGAGGCGATGAACAACGCCGTCAAGCACGCGCAGGCATCCATGATCGACGTCGAGTGCCGGGTCGACCCTCCCTTCGCCACGTTGATCGTTGCCGACAACGGTCGCGGCCTTCAAGGCAAGCGGAGCGACTCCCACGGCCTCGAAATCATGCATGAGCGGGCGCGACTGATCGGAGCCGACCTGCAGGTCGCGGACGGACGAGTCGGAGGCACCCAGGTTTCTGTTCAAATCGCCAGCGAAGCCCAGCCCGTCGCAACTACCGTGACCAGGGAGAAGGAGGAGGTCCACTCATGACCGACGGTGTGGTGCGCGTGCTGCTCGTGGACGATCACGAACTGATCCGCAAGGGGCTTCGAACCTCCTTCGACCTCGAACCGCGGACCGACGTGGTCGCGGAGGCCGGTAGCGTCGCCGAGGCGCTCCAGCGTTGCGATGAGCTCGCTCCGGACGTGGTCGTCACCGACCTCCAGCTGCCCGATGGGACCGGCCTCGACATCGTGCGCAAGGTCCGCCGGCAACGCCCGAACACGGGACTGATCGTGCTGACGATGCACTCCGGGGACGACCAGATCTTCGCGGCGATGGAGGCCGGTGCCTCCGGCTTCGTCGGCAAGGACTCCCCGTCGGGTGAGGTCGTCAAAGCCACCATCCATGCGGCAGCGTCCCCGCGCACCTTCCTGTGCAGTGGCCTCGCGGGAGCGATGATGCGCCGCGGAGCGGCCGAGTCGAACCGGCTCTCCGAGCGGGAGCACGAGGTGCTGCTCCTGCTGGCCGACGGCCTGGGGTCGGGCGCGATCGGTTCAGAGCTCTATATGAGCGAGTCCACGGTGAAGTCGCACATCGGCCGGATCTACCAGAAGCTGGGTGCCACGAACCGGGCCCAGGCCCTGGTCACCGCGATGCGCGTGGGTCTGCTCTCCAGTGTCCGGCAGTAAGCCGATGTCGGGAGCCACTCCTAGTCAGAATGGACTATTCACACGGGCCGAATTCCCGATCCCTGAAGGCAACGCCGCTGCGAGAATTGGAGCAACTAGTTCGGAGTGTCCTTCACACTCCAGCAGTCCGTTGCTGAATCGCCGAATCGGAGAAGAAGATGCTCGACTACTTGCGCACAGTGATCATGGCTCCGCTTCCGCGCCGAGACGAGCGCGGAGCGTCTGCGGTCGAGTATGGCCTACTCATCGCCGGCATCGCCGCCCTCATCGTCGCGGTGATCTTCCTGTTCGGTGCCCAGGTCACCTCGCTGTATTCGGGAACCTGCAACAACATCGCCGCGGAGCGGGGCGCTGGCGCGTGCTAGTGCTCGCCATCCAGCAAGCAACTCAATGCGGCACCCAGCTCGTTTCACACAAGCGGCTCGCTGAGCGCATCGAGCCCATCTCGAGCCGACTCCGGCACGGACGCGACGAACGAGGCTCATCAGCAGTGGAGTATGGCCTTCTCCTGGCCGGCATAGCCGTAGCGATTCTCGCGGTCACGTTCGCATTCGGCACCACCTTGGAACTTGTCTTCGAGACGACCTGCGCAAACGTCTCGGACGGTGTTACCGGCGGCTCCTGCTAGCTGTTGCGACGCTCGAATTCACGATGTGACCCCTCTGCCAGCTACGCAAGTATGGCCCGAAGTGACTACTCGCGAATGTCCGAATTCCCGTCACATTCCCCAGTCGGATCGCGCAGGATTGTTCTCACGAGGCGCTCCCCCCATGGCGATCCTCGGGACACACTCAACAAGGATCGAATCCAAGGAGAACAACAATGCTCGACTACCTGCGCATCATGCTCGACGCTCAGAAGGCCAAGATGGACGAGCGGGGCGCCTCCGCCGTGGAGTACGGCCTGCTGGTCGCCGGCATCGCCGCCCTGATCGTCGCCGTCATCTTCCTGTTCGGTGGCCAGATCCGCGACGTCTTCACCGGCACCTGCAACGAGATCCAGGGCGGCTCCAGCATGGGAGCGGGCTGCTGATCTAGCACCAACGGCCACGATGGCCGCAGGCGGGATCCCCCGCCTGCGGCCATCTGCCATTTGCGCTACATGCAGTTGCCGTCCCGAGTCAGCTACAAGTGGCCCGAAGTGACTACTCGCGAATGTCCGAATTCCCGTCACATTCCCCAGTCGGATCGCGCAGGATTGTTCTCACGAGGCGCTCCCCCCATGGCGATCCTCGGGACACACTCAACAAGGATCGAATCCAAGGAGAACAACAATGCTCGACTACCTGCGCATCATGCTCGACGCTCAGAAGGCCAAGATGGACGAGCGGGGCGCCTCCGCCGTGGAGTACGGCCTGCTGGTCGCCGGCATCGCCGCCCTGATCGTCGCCGTCATCTTCCTGTTCGGTGGCCAGATCCGCGACGTCTTCACCGGCACCTGCAACGAGATCCAGGGCGGCTCCAGCATGGGAGCGGGCTGCTGATCTAGCACCAACGGCCACGATGGCCGCAGGCGGGATCCCCCGCCTGCGGCCATCTGCCATTTCAGGGACCTTCGGAACTCCCCACCACACGCTCAGCGATGGCCACCCGTTCCAGTACCGTGGGGTGACTCCCGAACCAGAACTGCGACCAGGCCGGTGGCGTCGGGTCGCTCAAAGAACGACGAGACAGCTTGCGCTGCATCTCCACGAAGGCGTCGGGATCCTGGGTGGCAATCAGGGCGTCGACGTCGGCCCGGGTCTCGACCTGGCGGCTGATCCCGTTCTGCACCGGGCTCGCGAGCAGCGACCCGATCGCGACGAGCGCGAGCAGCCAGGCCACGTTGACCGGCTCCCACAGTCGGCGACGCGGACCGGCACCCGCCAGCACCCCCAGCAGCCCCACCGCAAACGCCGCTCCGAGCGCCCCGAGCGCCGTACCCACGAGCACGTCGCGGTGTTTGGCGTGGGCCAGCTCGTGGGCGACCACCGAGAGCGCCTGGTCCTGCGGCAGGCCGTCCACCAGAGTGTCGTAGAGGACCACCCGGCGGGTGCTGCCGAAACCGGACACGTACGCATTGAGGGTCGTCGTACGCCGGGAGGCGTCGGCGACCAGGACCTGGTCGACGGGAACCCCTTCTACAGCGGCGAGGTCGAGCACCGCCGTGCGCAACGGGGAATCCGGCAGTGGCTCGAAGTCGTTGAACACCGGCTCGACGAGCACCGGATAGACGAACGAGCCGACGACCACCAGCCCCGCTAGCAGCGCTCCGGCGACCGCCGGCCAGGCCCGTCGCCACCGACGTGCCGTCCACGCCAGGATCAACACCGCCAGCGACGTCACCACGACCTGCACCAGCAGCCCGCGGCCGACGTCGATGAGGAACGCGGACCAGCCCTGGGTCGACAGCCCTGCCGCGCGCCGGTGCTCCTGTAGGGCCAGGGACAGCGGCAGGGTGGCGAGACGCCCCGCCACCAGCACGAGGACCACCGTGCCGATCGCCTGCAGCCACCACGGACCGCGCAGCCGGGCCGTCAGTCGGCGTCCGGCGCCGGTGAAGCCGAGGAGGCACGCGACCGCCAGCGACACCGCCAGCGAGCTCCATGACCAGACCCGGGCCCATCGTGCGAACTCCTCGGCTCGCGCGATCTCCTCCGAGGTGAACAGCGCGGAGGCGGGCACATCCGGCATGGCCCCACCCGGCACGGGATCCCAGGGCACCAGGACGGCGGCGAGGACGACGAAGCCGAGCCCCGAGGCCACGGCGGCCAGGGCACCCACCCTGCGCGCGTCCCAGCTCACGGGAGGAGTCTGTCAGCCACCTCAGGCCCCGTGGCCTGGTGCCGCCGGAGTGGTGGGTCAGCCGGGGCGGACGGCGCCGACGTACGGCATCGAGTACAGGCCCGCGACACGGACACCGGCGCCGGGGTGGGCGGCGTGCACGATCAGACCGTTGCCGATGTAGATCGCGACGTGGCTGATCGGGCTGTAGTAGAAAACCAGGTCGCCCGGCCGCAGCGATCCCGCCGAGACGTGGGGGCCGCTGCCGTACTGGGCCGAGGAGGAGTGCGGGAGCCCGACGCCGGCCTGCGCCCAGGCCATCATCGTCAGGCCGGAGCAGTCGAACGCGTTGGGCCCCGCAGCGCCGTACACATAGGCGTCGCCCACCTGGGCCAGCGCGTACTTGACGGCTGCGGCCGCCCGTCCGGAGGCGGGTACGTCGGAGGGCAGGCGCATGGTGCCGCCGCGGGAGAGCAGCTCCTGCCGCTCCTCCTCCTTGAGGCGGTCGAGCAGCTCCTCGGCCGCGGCCAGGTCCTCGTCGACCTGCTCCTTCTCGGCGGCGGCCTGCTCCTCGGCCGCGGCGATCTGCTCGACCCGGCGGTCGGTTGCCTCGTGCCGGATGTCGAGGGCCTTCAGCTCGGTGGCGTAGTCGCCGTACAGCCCGGCCTGCATGTCGTTGAAGGCCGACATCGTCGACAGCTGGGAGAGGAACGAGCTCGGGTCCTCGGACACGACGACCTCGCCGACCGAGGCCAGACCCTCGCCCTGGTACTGCCGAACGATCGAGTCCTCGATCTGCCCCTGGACCGTGTCGAGCCGCACGTCCTGACGTCGCTCGTCGGCCCGGAGGGCGACCAGGTCGCTCCGCAGCTCGTCCAACTCGAGCTGGAGGTCGTGGTAGCGCTCCTGCGCCTGCTCAGCGCGGTGGTAGAGCCGGTCGACGCGCTCCTGCACCTCGTCGATGCTCGGCTCGGCGTGCGCCGGCCCACTGCCGGGGACGAAGCCGATGAGGACGAGTGCCATGGCACCCGTGAGGACAGTAATCCGACGCTTCCGGCCGTGAACCACGAGCGGGCCGACTCCCTTGTGTGTCGTACGCCTACCGGGTGAGCTGACGGGTTCGGGCACGACAGGCCCTACACCTCTTCCCCGGCGCGCGGCCGACTCGGAGGTGATTCACCCCAGAGGACTTTGGGTCCCCGGTTCCGACTCGCGATCGTCCCCCGACCACGCTCGTCAGACTCGGCGCGGCGCCCGCGCGGATCCGGCTGATCCACTTCCACGGACACCTGGGCCACGAGACTAGCCCGGTCCTCGTTGGCCCGCCAACTCTTCCCCACATTCGTCCATGTGATGGTCGTCATGCCCCATCAGGCCGACTCCACGACCGGTCCCGGCAGCGGGTGCACCATGCGCAACGGCGGCACCAGACCGCCGTCGGCCAGCGCGTCCAGGGCACGCTTGGCATCGTCGTCGAAGGTCAGCTCCTCGGGCGGCCCGAGCAGCACCGTCACCACGCAGTCGTGGCACGCCGGCCCCCGCACTACGCAGGTGTCACAGTCGATTCTCGTCGTCATGGACCGGCACGTTGTCAGCCACCGCCGACACTGAAGTTCCGGCAGCTGATGGTTTACCCCGACTACCGCGCGCCTACCGTCGCCGCAGGCGGGGAAATCCCCCCTTTCGGCGACGGTAGGCGCGCGGGAGATGGCAAACGGGGTGGCGCCGCGGGAGATGCACGGGTCGGCGAGTCGCGCCCGCGCCGCGCGCCTGCTCTCTACTGTCGGCCGTGCCACCTAGCGTCACTCGAGTGACCACCGCTCCCACTCGCACCATTGGCGCGCCCGGCACCAGGCAGCCGGGACGGTGGGAGGCGCAGCGCAGCTTCGACGAGCTCGGCCGGCCGCTGCGCGACGTCACCTTCTGCGTGGTCGACCTCGAGACCACCGGGGGGTCGGCCGCGGCCGGGTCGCAGATCACCGAGATCGGGGCGGTGAAGGTCCGCGGCGGCGAGATGCTCGGTGAGTTCCAGACCCTGGTCAACCCGCGCACGACGATCCCGCCGTTCATCGCGGTGCTCACCGGCATCACCGACACGATGGTCGCCGACGCGCCCCCGATCGAGTCCGCGCTCCCGGCGTTCCTGGAGTTCGCCGCGGGCACGGTGCTGGTGGCGCACAACGCTCCCTTCGACGTCGGGTTTCTGCGGCACTTCGCCGCGGAGCAGGGCCGACCCTGGCCCAGCTTCGACGTCCTCGACACCGCCCGGCTCGCCAGACGGGTGATCACCCGGGAGGAAGCCCCGAACTGCAAGCTGTCGTCGCTCGCGGTCGCGTTCCGCTCCACCACAACGCCCAACCACCGCGCCCTCTCCGACGCCCGGGCCACCGTCGACGTGCTGCACGGTCTCCTCGAGCGGCTGGGAGCCCTGGGCGTGCACACCCTGGAGGAGCTCCAGACGTTCTCCTCGCGCGTGTCGGCGGCGCAGCGCCGCAAGCGCCACCTCGCCGAGGCGCTCCCCCACGCTCCCGGGGTGTACCTGTTCAAAGACGACCGCGGCACGGTGCTCTACATCGGGACCTCGCGGGACCTGCGGACCCGGGTGCGCCAGTACTTCACGGGCTCGGAGAGCCGCTCGCGGATGGGCGAGATGGTGGGGTTGGCCGCGTCCGTGACCGGCATCGAGTGCGCGACGCCGTTGGAAGCGGAGGTGCGCGAGCTGCGTCTGATCGCCGAGCACAAGCCGCGCTACAACCGCCGGTCGCGGTTCCCGGAGAAGACGCATTTCGTCAAGCTCACCAACGAGCCGTGGCCGCGCCTGTCCCTGGTGCGCCGGGTCCTCGACGACGACGCCGAGTACCTCGGCCCCTTCTCCTCCCGCCGGACGGCCGAACGCTGTCTCGCGGCCCTCTATGAGGCGTTCCCGATCCGCCAGTGCTCCGGACGGCTGCCCCTGGAGCCGTCCCGCTCCCCCTGTGTGCTGGCCGAGATGGACCGTTGTCTGTCGCCGTGCGACGGCTCCGTCGGTCAGGAGCGGTACGCCGGCATGGTCGGCCGGTTGCGGGACACGCTCACGCGCGACGCCGCCTCGGTGCTGGAGGCGGTGAATGCCCGGATGGGCGGCCTGGCTCAGGAGGAGCGGTTCGAGGAGGCCGGTGCGCATCGCGACCGGCTGGGAGCGTTCGTGCGCGCGGCCGCCCGCACCCAGCGCCTCGTGGCGCTCGCCGGCTGCGCGGAGATCGTGGCGACCCGCCGCGAGGACTCCGGGCTCTGGGCGGTGCACGTCGTGCGGCACGGACGACTGGCGAGCGCGGGGACGATGCCCGCCGGGGTCGACGCGCATCAGTACGTCGCCGAGCTCCGCGCCCTGGCCGAGACCGTGCGACCCGGCCCCGGCCCGATCCCGGCGGCCTCGGCAGAGGAGTCCGAACGGATCCTGAGATGGCTCGAGTCGCCGGGGGTGCGGCTGATCCATGTCGACGGCGAGTGGACCTGCCCGGTGTCCGGCGCCGCCCGACACCTGGACCTCCACGATGCAGCCGACCGCGCCCGGCGCGAGCTCATCCCGTTCGACGAGCGGCGCGAGCTGAGCACCGTCCACCGGCCCACCCGCGGCTGAGCAGCGCGGCTAGGGTGAGGTCATGATCACCGCCATCGTCTTCGTCAAGGCCGACGTCGCCCAGATCCCTGAGGTGGCCGAGGCGATCGCGGCGCTGGACGGGGTCAGCGAGGTCTACTCCGTCACCGGGCAGATCGACCTGATCGCCCTGGTCCGGGTGCGCGAGCACGACGACGTGGCCACGGTCGTGGCCGACCGGCTGAACAAGGTGCCGGGGGTCACCTCCACCGAGACCCACATCGCGTTCCGGGCCTACTCCCGCCACGACCTGGAGTCGGCGTTCTCGGTGGGCCTGGACTGAGCTGCAGGGGTCACCAGACCACCGCCACGGTCCACTCGCGACCGAGCACGAACCGCCCGGCGGGGACGGGACCCTCCGCCTGGAACCGGAGCCGGTCCTGCGATGCCCCCACCTCGACGTCGAGCAGGTCGGGCAGCGCGAGGCCGCAGGAGACTCGCCACTTCAGGAACGCCTCCTTGGCGCACAGCGTGAGCCGACTCGACCCGGGGTCGAGCGGCCCCCCGGAGCGGGGGAGCCGCTCGAGCTCGCCTGGGGTGAGCGCCAGCGGCCAGGTGATCTCGGGCAGCGGCTGTGACTCCTCCAGGTCGAGTCCGAGACCCGTCACGCTCTCGGAGGAGCCGACGACGACCAGGCACAGACCGTTCTTGTGGGTGATGCTCCCGCGCACCGACGCCGGCCAGTCCGGGGCCCCGTCGGCTCGACGTGGCAAGGGCACCGGAGGCAGCCCGAGCCGGGCCAGGCACTCGCGCGCCGCCCAGCGGCCGGCCGCGACCTCCCGGGCCCGAGACCCGTCGCCGGCGGGGACCATCGAACGCTCCTCCGGCAGGAGCCCGGCCGGGTCGGCGTAGGCGACCTCCGCCACCACGGACACGACACCGGCCGGGAGCAGGGACGCCAGGTCGGCCCCGATGGGGTCGCTCACGCCGGGCGGCTCATCACAGTCCGCGGTACAGGTCGAGGTGGCGCTGCGCACTGGCGTCCCAGGAGTACCGCTCCGCGAGCCGGCGACCGTTCGTCACCAGCGACTCCCGCAGCGCAGCGTCGTCGAGGACCCGGGCCAGCGCGGTCGCCAGCGCCTCCGCATCCCCCACCGGCACCACCAGCGCCTCGCGGTCCGCCACCAACCACTCGCGGAAGGCCTCGAGGTCGGTGGTGACGACCGGCAGGCCCGCGCTCATCGCTTCCAGGGCGGCCAGACCGAACCCCTCCTTGACCGAAGGGAAGGCGAGTACGTCGGCCGCGGCGTACCACCCGGCCATCTCCGAGTCCGGCACGGTGCCGACCTGGATCACGTCGGTCCCGAGCTCCAGGCCGAGCGGGGCCAGGCTGGCGAGGACCGCCTCGGCGTAGGCCCGGTGGTCCTGGAAGGAATGCCCTCCCACGACCGCGAGGACGGGAGGCGGGTGCCGCTCGGCCTTAAGCCGGGACAGCGCCGCCACCAGCGTGTCACTGCCCTTCCTGGGCTCGATGCCACCCACCGCCAGCAGCAGCGGCCGCTCCGAGGCGCCGACCCGCGCGCGCAGGTCCCGGAGCAGCGCCGCCGGCTGCGGCGCGCCGAACCGGGGCAGGTCGACGCCGTTGGGCACCACCGCGGCGGGGGTGCCGTAGTCGTCGAGCAGGATGCGGCGCCAGGTCTCGCTCACCACGAACACCACGTCGGGCTCGAGGATCGCGGCCCGCTGGCAGTCCATCAGGATCTGGCTGGTGAAGTCGTCGACGTGGTGCACCGTCCGCAGGACTCGGCACGGCGCGCCGGCGTCCCTGACCCTGGCTGCTGCACGAGCAGCGATGCAGTCCTGGGTGTGCAGCAGCGGGCGCTGTCCCGCCACCTCGGCCAGCGCGGTCTCGAGGGCGTCGATGTTGGCGGCCACCCGCTCCTCGAGGCCGCCGTCCACGTCGGGAACCGGCACCACCAGCGTGGGGACGTCGGCCGGTCGGTAGAAGCCCTCGTCGGGGTCCCCCAGCCCGACCACCATGACATCGACCCCGACCCGGTGCAGCGCCTCCCCCAGGGCGAGGGTGTGAACGACGCCGCCGCGCGGTTTGGTGCTGTAGCTGACCAGGGCGAGGGGCGGGAGTGGGCTCGAGGGCACGCCCCTCACTCCATCAGGTCGGGGCGCCGCAGGGCGATGGCGGCCGCCACCCTGGCCGCCTCCGCCGCGGTCTCGGACACCAGGCAGCCCACGGACTCCAGCCGCTCCCGCTGCTGGGCGTACCCCTGCGGGTCATCCTCGGTCCCCAGCACGTAGGCCACCACGGCCGGCCCACCGTCGACCATCAGCTCAGCGCACACCGGTGCCAGCTCGCCGGCGGGGTCGGCGTGGGAGCCGTAGCCGAGCACGACGTCCAGCAGCACGACGGCGATGTCGGCCTGGCGTCCATCCGACCGCAGCAGATCGAGCCGGGCGCTCGGGTCGATCATTGGATGCGGACGACCCTGGGTGTACTCCTCGGCGCCGAGGTCCAGCAGCACGTGTGAGCCCTCGGGGGCCGGGAGGGTCCGGTCCGGGTCCAGCGGCTCGTTGGAGTAGACCGGTCCGGCCACGTCGGCGAGCAGCAGCTGGGCCTCGTAGCACAGCGTGCCGCCGGAGTAGTAGCCGCGGACCGTGCGTCGCGCCTCGGGCAGTCCCGAGATCGTCCGGGCGACCTGCTCGCGCAACGGGGTGACGTCATCACGTCCCGCACCGGGCCGGCCGCCGACTAACAACGCGGCGAGGGTCGCGCCCTCCTCCAAGGTGCGGGCGACGGTCACCCCGTCGCCCTCCAGGTCGTCCTCCTCCAGTCCCAGGAACGTGGCCACGGTCGGCAGTCCGCGGGTGGCCGCCAGCACCCGCTGGGCCACCTCCCGGTCCGCCGGCTTGGAGACCAGGAGGACTGCCTGGGTCGCCTCGTCGTCGGCCAGCGCGCCGAGGGCGGCGATCGCCATCTCGCCGCCGATCTCCGCCGACAGGTCCCGCCCGCCGACCCCGATCACGTGCGACACGCCGACCCCCCAGCGCGATAGCAGCGCCGACACCTCCTGCGCGCCGGTGCCCGCGGCGGCGACGACGCCGACCGGGCCGGGCCGGACGGCGTTCGCGAAGCCCAGCCCGGTGCCACCGAGTACGGCGGTGCCGGCCCCCGGGCCCATCACCAGCAGACCGAGCGCCGCCGCCCGCTCCTTGAGCTCGCGCTCCTCCTCGAGAGGGACGTTGTCGCTGAACAGCAGGACGTGCAGTCCGCTGGTCAGGGCCTGGTGCGCTGCCAGAGCGGCGTACGGCCCGGGAACCGACACCACGGCGACGTCGGCCCCACCCAGCCGGGACACCGCCTCGGCCACCGTGTCGGGAGTGGCCTGACCCGTGCCCTCGTCGCCGACCGCGGCACCACCTCCCTCGAAGGCGGCGCTGGCGCCGGCGTCGAGCGCGGCGTCCACGGCGTCGGCGTCGGTGCCGATGGCCGCCAGGACGAGGTCGTTCGCACGCACCTGGCCCTCCGGGGTGGCCCCCGCCTCAGCCAGGCGTTCCAGGCCGGCGGACGTGCCCATGACCGCCCCCGCCCAGCTGATCCCGGGGCTCTCGGCCATGACACCGGTGGCCACCAGCAACTTGAGCGAGTCGCAGTAGGTGTCGGTGAGCACCCGGGTGCGCTGAGCTCCCTCGACCGCCGCGCTCACGCCAGCGCCTCCTGACGACTCGGCACGATCCGAGTGCCGACGGAGGCACCCGGCTGGACCGCGGCCACCAGGTGCTCCGCGGAAGTGACCACGGCCTGGCCGCCGGCGGAGTGCACGAACTCGAGGGCGGCCTCGATCTTGGGACCCATGCTGCCCGGGGGGAACTGCCCCTCGGCCAGGAGCGCCTCCGCGGCATCGGTGGTCAGCTCGTGGACGGCCCGCTCACGCGGCGTGCCGTAGTCCAGCATCACGGCCTCGGTGCCGGTGATCAGGAGCAGCGCGGCGGCGTCGACGTCGGCCGCGAGCCGCGCCGCGGCGCGGTCCTTGTCGATGACCGCGTCGATCCCCTCGAACACCGGCCCCACCGCGACGCCGCCTCCCCCGGCGGCCAGCACGATCTTGCCGGCCCGCAGCAGCGCCTTCACCGCGGCCGACTCCAGGATCGTGATCGGCTGCGGAGAGGGGACCACCCGGCGGTGCCCGCGGCCGGAGTCCTCGACCATCGTCCAGCCTCGCGTGCGGGCGAGCTCGGCGGCCTGCTTGGCGGTGAAGAACGGGCCGATCGGCTTGGTGGGATGACCGAACGCGGGGTCACGGGGGTCGACCAGGACGTGGGAGACCAGCGCGACCGCGGATCCCGGCCCGCGCCGGGCGTCAATGGCGCGGACCAGGGTGGAGCCGAGCTGGCCCTGGGTCATCGCGCCGAGCGCGTGGAGCGGCTGCGCCGGGACCAGGTCCACCCCGCCCTCCTGCTGGATGGCCAGGTTCCCGACCTGGGGCCCGTTGCCGTGCACGACGACGACCCGCCACCCGACCGAGGCCGCGGCCACAATGCCCTCGGCCATCGCGTCGGCGTTCTCCTCGATCTCCGCTCCGGTCCCGGCCTGGCCGGACCGGGTCAGGGCGTTGCCGCCGACGGCAACGACCATAACCTTGCTCACGACGGACCTCGGTTCACTCCGCGACGGACCTCGTCGCTCCATCAGGACACACGGCATTCACGATAGTGAAGCAATCCGACAGGAAACTCAATGACCTCAGACGACGATCTTCACTATCCGACAGAGCTGGACGACGATGCGGCACGCGCCTCCCGACTCGCGGCTGGCTGGCGTGCCACCGCCGACCAGACGTTCGGCGCGCTCGCCGCGCAGCCCGACCTCTACCAGCGCACGGCGCTCCTCGCCGGCGACCTCGCCCGACGGCTCCGGGAGGCCGGTCCCGGCCTGACCGCGCTGCTGGGGGCCTGGGAGTCCCGCGACGCGCTGGTCGCCGAGGTGACCGCAGCCCGGCCGGGTCCGGCCGGAGACCCTGCTCCGGCCGTGGCCACGGCCTTCGCCCTGCGCTATGCGGAGGTCCTGGCGGAGGTGGCCGCCGCGCAGCGGCTCGAGCGACTGTCCGCCGAGGGAGCCGATAGCGAGTGGGTGATCCTCGAGGAGGCCGGAAGCCCCGAAGGTGACCCCTTCCTGCCCTACCGCCGCGTGGAGGCCCACCGCCAGACCGGCCGGGCGCTGCTCGCCACCACCAGTCCGGACGACACGCTCACCGGCTGCGTCCACGAGGTCGCATCGGGGCGGATCGACCTCGCCACCGGCCGGCTCGACTGGGACGAATCGTCGGCCACCGGCGGCTCCCCGCTGCCAGACGCGGCCGCTCGCGAGGCCGCCCTGGCAGCCCTGAAGCGCGACCCCTGACCTCGGCGGCCTGTTGCCGGGCCAAAACGTTTCCTATAGTGGACGTCTGAGACTGCCGCGCCACGAGACGAAGGAGCCCCATGTCCGAGATCCTCGACCGGCCGGCCCGGCTCGACCCCGGCGCCGTCGCGACGCTGATCACCGACCTCCAGAGCGTCGGTCTCCGGGTCGTCGGCGACGTCGGCGCTCGCACCGGCGGCGCGGGCCCGGCAGACGCCGGCATGCTGTGGATCGAGGGCGCCCCGGCCACGGTCCCGACGACCGCGTCATATGTCGCCACCTCGCCGTACTCACTGCGTCCCGAGGACGAGGGCTTCGGCATCTACCTGGACGACACCCGCATCGCCAACGCCTCCCTGGCCCCCCGGCCCCGGTACTACGACCTCGAGACGGAGGACGGGATCCCGTACTGGAAGATCGCGCTGATGCACCTGGACTCCATGGCCAGCACCGTGCTCCAGACCTGCGCCTACTGGGGAAACAGCGACCAGTGCACGTTCTGCGGGATCGGGGTCACCCTGGCCGATGGCCGGACGATCGCCAAGAAGACCCCGGCGATGCTGGCCGAGGTCTCCGTGGCGGCCCGCGACCTCGACGGAGCCGTCGACGCCACGCTGACCACGGGCAGCACGGCCACCCCCGATCGCGGCGCGCTGTACGTCGGCAAGTGCGCCGCCGCCGTCAAGGAGGCCTCCGGTCTCCCGGTGCAGGTGCAGTTCGAGCCGCCGGCCGACCTCGACGTCATCAACCGGGTCCACGATCTCGGCGTCGACTCCGTCGGCATCCACGTCGAGTCCTTCGACCCCCAGGTGCTGGCCCGGGTGGCCCCGGGCAAGGCCCGCTGGGGGCTGGAGGCCTACTTCACCGCCTGGGAGCGGGCCGTCTCCGTCTTCGGCGAGGGACAGGTCTCCACCTACGTCATCCTCGGCATGGGCGAGGACCCCGACCTCACCGTGCAGGCGTGCCACCGAGCGATCGACCTGGGGGTGTACCCGTTCATCGTGCCGCTCCGCCCGGTGCCAGGGAGCCTGATGGCCGACGAGCTGCCCCCGGCGCCCGCCTACGTCGAGAGCATCTACCGGCGAGTGGTCCCGTACATGACCGCACGAGGGCTCACGGCGACCGGGGTGATGGCCGGGTGCGCCCGCTGCCAAGCCTGCTCCGGGATGGCCGCGATGGAGCGCGAGGGGGCCGACCAGCTGCTCGGCGAGCACTCGGAGGGAGGCGTCACCGGTGGCCGCCGCACCCTTCCGCTCGTCTTCTGAGCCCGAGCGCCGGGGCGGCCCGGGCGCGGCGACGCTCCACCGAGTCGGGTCCGGGACGCCGATGCTGTCCTGTCGGACGGTGGACACCGACCAGCTCCAAGCCGAGCACTACCTGATCCGTGAGCGGGTGTTCGTCTCCGAGCAGGGTCTCTTCACGGGCCACGACCGCGACCGGACCGACGACCTTCCCGCCGTCATCCACGTGGTCGGCCACGTGGACGGCGTGGCTGCCGGAACGGTCCGGCTCTACCCCGTCGAGCCCGAGCTTCCGGGTGAGTCGCTGTGGAAGGGGGACCGGCTGGCGGTCCTGCCCGACCACCGGCATGCCGGTCTCGGGGCGCCCCTGGTCCGCTTCGCAGTCCGAACCGCCGGCGAGCTGGGCGGCGACCGCATGGTCGCGCACATCCAGCTGGAGAACGTGGTGTTCTTCCGGCGCCTCGGCTGGAGCCTGGTGGGCGACCCGACCCTATACGTCGGCGTGCCGCACCAGAAGATGAGCATCGGGCTCGGATGAAGTCCCGGCGCGTCTCAGGTCGCCAGCCGGGTGACCGACTCCTCACCGAGGTCGAAGACGGTGACGACCTCGGGGCCCCGGGCCAGCCGCACCAGCCCACTGTCGTCGAGGACGCCCACCTGACGCGCCACGAGATCGCGGTCAGTGAACGCGGCCACGCACTCCGACACCCGCTCTGGAGGCGCGACCACCAGGAAGAGCAGGCACGGGAAGCAGCTCAGCCAGTCCGCGAGCGCTGTGTCGACCGGGACCGGCACCCGCGCCAGGTCGATCTCGACGCCCAGCCCCGTGGCCTCGAGGAGCATGGCGGTGCTGCCGACCAGCCCGGCCATGCTGACGTCCTTGGCGGCCACCGCGGCACCGGCGGCGGCGAGCGCCGGCAACACCCGGACGTCGCCGTCCAGCCGGCCCGCGCGGGCGTCGAAGGAGGGGAAGAACGCGAAGTCGGGACGCATCGTGCCCTCGATGCAGCCCGCCACCAACAACGCGTGGCCGGGCCGGGCCCGGGTAGCGGACAGGGCCGCGTCGGCACGTCCCAGGCCGAAGGCCGAGAGCCCGGGCGGCCCGTCCGTCTCGGTCAGGTGGCCGCCCACGATCGGAACCCGGTAGGTCTCCCCCGCCCACCGCAGACCCTCGAGAGCCGCCCGCAGCACGTCTCTCGGGCCGATGAGCGTGTCCACGATCGCCAGCGGCCAGGCACCCATGGCCGAGAGGTCGTTGACGTTGGCCAGCACCGCCGAGATGCCGGCCCCGCGCGGGTCGGCCGCGACGAACGCCGGCAGCATCGCCTCGCCACCGACCACGAGGGAGCGACCATCGTCAACCACCACGGCACCGTCGTCACCCGGACCGTGTCGCCAGTCCGTCGGCCCGAGCACCTCGCTCACCAGCCCGATCGGCGCCTTGGCCAGCACTCCGGGCAGGTTCCGCAGCCGTCGCGCCAGCTGGGTGAGATCGACGTCGTCGACGGCCTCCACCGGCACCCTCCGTGCTTCCCTAGGCTGGTCGGGCGCCCCGTCCAGGGCGGGCACACCCTAGCCAAGGAGCCGACCAGGTGACAACGCGATCCCCGGGACACCCGGGCGACGACGCCGCGGAGCTGCGCCCGGACTTCCTCCAGCTGCCGCAACGCACGGACAAGCCCCGCCGGCACGGCGTCACGCACGTCCTCGACAACGGGCTCTCCGTGACCGAGGCGGAGCACCGCGTGGCCGCGGCCGGGCCCAGCATCGACCTGTGGAAGCTGGGGTGGGGCACGGCGTACGTCGATCGCTCGCTGGTCGCCAAGCTCGCGCTGCTCGCCGAGCACGGGATCCTCGCCTGCACAGGTGGCACCCTTCTGGAGATCGCCTGGCAGCAGGGTTCTGTCAACCCGTTCATGGACTGGGCCGGCGAGGCCGGGTTCGCCTGCATCGAGGTCTCGTGCGGGTCGGTGCCGATCTCGCGGGAGGTCAAGAGCCTGATGATCGAGACGGTCTCTCGGAAGTTCACGGTGCTGGCCGAGGTCGGCAGCAAGGACCCTGCCGCCCCGGTGTCGCCGGAGAGCTGGGCGGCGGATGCCGTCGCGGACCGCGAGGCCGGCGCCACCTGGGTGGTGACCGAGGGTCGGGAGAGCGGCACGGTCGGCCTGTACGACCCGGACGGTGGGGTGCGGGCCGCCGTGGCGGACGGCGTGGTCGACGCCGTCGGGCTGGAGGCGGTGCTGTTCGAGGCGCCCCGTCGCGACCAGCAGGCCTGGCTGGTGAACCGGTACGGCGCGAACGTCAACCTCGGCAACATCAACGTCTCGGAGATCCTCGCCGTCGAGTGCCTGCGTCTGGGCCTGCGCACCGACACGATCCGGGCGGACGAGCCATGATCCCGGGTCAGTACCGCACCGTCGCCGTGACGGACGTGCCCGTCCCCCTGGAGGCGGACGCGCTGCGTGACCACCTGGTCTCCCGAGGCGCGTACCGCCGTACCCGGTTCGTCGTCGCCCGCAACGGCGACGACGTCGCGCTGCTCGAGATCGTGAAGGCCGGGGAGAGCGACCTCTTCGAGGAGGTGCTCGAGGTCCGGCTGCTGGCGGAGCCGAGCGAGACCGTGCTGCTGCACCGGCCGGAGGTGGACACCGCCGTCCCCAGCCAGCTGGCGCAGGTGGCGGCCGAAGCGGCGCCGGACAAGCGCTGCGTGGTGGTGCACGGCCGTTACGAGCACGTCAACTTCGTTCTCGACAACGAGCCGAGACAGCTCCACGTACTCGACGTTGCACCACCGTGGCCGGCGAAGCTGGTCGACCAGGTGACCCGGGTGCTGGACACCGCCGAGGACCTGCCGCCCACCGTGGTCGTCCCCGAGGTCCTCGACCTCGACGACCTGGTCGACGGCGCCCCGGCCGCCGAGCACTACCTGATGCCCTGTCGCGGCGGCGGGCTCGAGCGCACCGGCGCGCGGGTGTCCTACCTCGACGAGGTGCCCCCGGCCGCCGACGACTGGACGCTGGTGGGCTGTGCCCGCTCCCGCGCCATCCACGACCACTTCTACCCCGAGCTCGCCGAGGGTCTGTCGCAGGTGGACGTCTGCCCGCTCACGCTGGCTCGGTCCCGACCGCTGCCCGCCGGTGCGATCCGGCTGACCAAGTGCTGCCTTCTCGAGGAGCATGTGGAGACCCGCGGCGACACGGTGGTGGTGCCCTGGGGTGCGAGCTTCGTCATGGTCCGCGAGGGCCTGGCGACCGCGGTGGCCGGCGCCGATGTCTCGGACGACACGGAGACCGCAGAGCCATGAGCAGCAGGATCGCCGACTCCTCGGCCTACGCCCATCTGTGGGGCACCAGCGAGCTCCGCGCCGTCTTCGACGAGCCCGCACGCGTGCAGGCCTGGCTCGACGTGCTCGCGGCTCTCGCCCGCGCCCAGGCCACCGTCGGGCTGGTGAGCGACTCCGCGGCCGGGCTGATCACCGAGCACGCCCGGGTCGATGCCCTCGACCTGGAGCGCGTGGCCGAGGGAACCCGCGCCACCGGCCACTCGACGCTGGGGCTCATCCAGGAGCTCCGGCGGGTGCTGCCCGAGGAGGCGGGCGACGCCATCTACGGAGGCGCCACCGTGCAGGACGTCACCGACACCTGGACCGCCGTCATCATGCGGGCCGTCGGTGGCATCGCCTGGCGTGACCTGCGCGCGATCGAGGACAGCTTCCTGTCGCTGGCCGAGCGGCATCGCGACACGCTCCTCGCGGGACGCACGCACGGCCAGCCGGGCGCTGCGACCACCTTCGGGTGGAAGGCAGCCGGCTGGGCCGACGAGGTGCAGCGGCACCTGGAGCGGCTGCGGGAGGGGGCGCCACGCTGGCTGGTGGTGCAGCTCGGCGGGGGCATCGGGACCCTGGTGGCGTACGGCGAACAAGGTGCCGCCGTCCGACGAGCCTTCGCCGAGGAGCTGGGGCTCGGCGATCCCGGGATCTCCTGGCTGACCGCCCGCGACCGGCTCGCGGAGTTCTCTCACGTCCTGGCCATGATCAGCGGGACGCTGGCCCGGTTCGGCAACGAGGTCTACGAGCTCCAACGCCCCGAGATCGGCGAGCTGGCCGAACCCCGCGCCGACGGAACTGTCGGCAGCATCACGATGCACCACAAGCAGAACCCCGAGATCAGCGAGCACCTCGACACCCTGGCCCGGCTGGTGCGCGCCCAGTCGGCCATCCTGCTCGAGTCGATGGTGGGCCAGCATGAACGGGACGGTCGGGCCTGGAAGGCCGAGTGGGTGGCACTGCCCGAGGTCTGCCTGCTCACGGGCACCGCCCTCCAGCTCGGCCGCCGGCTGGCCGAGCGCCTGGAGGTGGACCCCGTTCGCATGGAGGCGAACCTCTCGGCCCATCTGGCGGGGACCCAGTACCCCGACGACCCCGGCCAGGCTCGGGAGATGACGGACTTCGTCCTCGCTCGGGCCCGGGCCCGTCGCGTGCAGGAGGCGACGACATGGCCGTGATCGGCACCGGCCTGCCCGCCAGACATCGGCTGGCCCGACTCCCGACGCCGTTGCACGAGGCGCCGCGACTGCGCACCGCCCTGGGGGTCGCCGGCACTCTCCTGGTGAAGCGGGACGACCTCACCGGCTTCGTCACCGCGGGCAACAAGGCCCGGCCGCTGGAGGTGCTGCTGGCCGATGCCGAGCGCGTCGGCGCGGACGTCCTCGTCACCGGTGGCGCACCCTCGTCGAACTTCTGCGCCGCGGCCGTTGCTGCGGCGCGACACGGTGGCCTGGACTGCGTGCTGGTCTTCGCGGGGGCTGCCCCCGAGGGACCGTCCCATCCCAACCATTCGGCCGCCGTCCGCTGGGGGGCCACGGTGAGGTGGACGGGTTCCAGCGACCGGGCGTCGGTGGACACCGCGCTCGACCAGGTGGCCGGCGAGCTCCGGGCCCGGGGCCGGCGGCCCTACGCGGTTCCCCGCGGCGGCGCGAACGCGCTGGGCGCTACCGGCTTCCACGCCGCGGCCGGGGAGCTGGCCGGCCAGCTCCCGAGCGCCCCGGACGGCGAGGTGTCGATCGTGCTGGCAGCGGGATCTGGAGGGAGCGCCGCCGGGCTGCTGGCCGGGCTCCGGCTGCTCGCGCGACCGGCGACGGTGCTCACGGCGGCGGTGAGCCGACCGCCGGAGGAGACCAGGGACCGGATCATCCGGCTGGCCTCGGAGTGCGCGTCGCTCGTGGGCGACGGGCCTCCTCCCCACGAGGCACTGACGGTTCTGGACGCTCGCGGTCCCGGCCACGGGCTGGAGTCGACCGGCGGTCGCCGGGCGGCGGAGATCGCGCTCGAGACCGACGGGCTGGTCCTCGACCCGGTCTACACGGCCAAGGCACTGGCTGCTTTGCCGGACCTCCTCGGCGACAGTCGGCACGACCCATCGGCGACCACGGTGTTCTGGCACACCGGAGGCCTGCTCGACGCGGTGGCGGGGTGGCAGTCATGACCGAGAACGGCGGCGTCGACCGGCACGGTCCGCCCGTGGCCGGCCCCGCGCAGAGCCTCATCGACAGCGGCTTCGCCCTGGAGAACGCCGACGCTCCGCTGCTGCACCACGGACTGAACCTGGCCGACCTGGCGCACGTGCTCGACCTGCATGACCGCGGGGTAGTGAGTCGCCCGCCGGCGCAGCGACTCGTCACTGAGCTGCTCGAGGCGACCAGGACCGCGGCCGAGGACTTCCCCTACGACCCCGCCTACGGGGAGCCGTACAACTGCCGGGAACGGCACTTCGCCCTCCGCATCGGCGACGACGCCGGGTGGCTGCACGCGGGCCGCCCCCGCCGTGAGGCGGTGCGCATCGCCCTGCGCATCCACGTCCGCAGCGTCCTGGTCGACCTGGTCGAGGCCGCCGGGTCCCTGGGTGGCACGCTGGCCCGGGTCGCCCACGACAACGCCCGCACCTGGCTCCCCGACCAGACCTACCTGCAACACGCCCAGCCGTCGACGTTCGGCCACTACCTCGCCAGCTTCGCCTACCCCGTGCTGCGCGACGGAGAACGCCTCCTGGACACCCTCCGCTGGGTCAACACCAGCCCCGGAGGCGCGGGCTGCGTCAACGGCAGCCGACTGCTCGACGACCGGAGCCGGGTCGCGGACCTGCTGGGGTTCGGCGGGTTCATCGAGCACACCCGGGACGCGATGTGGCAGATCGACGGCCTGATCGGCGGCCTCGCCCAGGCCGCGAGCCTGCTCACCACCCAGAGCAAGCTGGCCGAGGACCTGGAGATCTGGGCGAGCAGCGAGTTCGACTACGTCACCATCGCCGACGGCTACAGCCGCTCCAGCGTCCTCATGCCGCAGAAGCGCAACCCCTACGCCCTCTCGATCATCCGGGGGGCCGCCGGGACGCTCATCGGACGGCTGACCGGGTTCCTCTCCGTCAGCAAGAGCCCTTCGGCGCGCAGCGACAACCTGATCTATGCGTACGGCGAGGTCCCGCGGGCCCTCGACCTGGCGGTCCGCACCACCCGACTCACCGACGGCGTGGTCGGCTCCCTCACCGTGAACGCCGAACGCATGTGGGCCTCCCTGGAGGCCAGCTTCAGCCAAGCCACGGACCTGGCCGAGTTCGTGATGCAGGAGTGCGGCGTGGACTACCGCACGGCGTACCAGGTGGTCGGCATCGCCGTCCGGCGCGCCAGCCGCGAGGGGCTGCGCGGCATCGACCTGGACGGCGCCCGGATCGACGCGGCCGCCGTGGAGCACACCGGCCAACCTCTCGGCCTCACCGGCCGGGACCTGACCCGCATCCTGGACCCCCGGCACATCGTGGCGACGCGCACGCTCGAGGGCGGTGCCGCACCCGAGGTCGTCACCGCCATGACCGCCCGATGCGCGACGGAGGCGGATGAGATCGTGGGCCGGGCCCACGCGGCCCGTGCCGACTTCGACCGCGCCGAGCAGGACCTGATCACCGCTGCTGAGGAGTTCGTGAGCCATGACTGACCTGGCAACCCCACGCCTGCCCGACCACCCCGCGGTGGTCAACGTCGGGCTGCCCTTGTTCGAGGAGGCGCTGCGTCAGCAGGGGTCGTCGGTGATCTCCGTCGACTGGCGGATCCCGGGCGAGGGCGATGCCGAGGTGGTGGCCGCCCTGCGTCGGCTCTTCGGCCCCCGCGCCGACGTCGTGGATGCCGCCAACGAGGAGGTGGTCCGCCGCCTGGACCGCGGCGCCCCCGAGCTGGTCGGAGTCCGCCGCGCCCAGGACGTGGTCCCGGTGCTCGAGCAGGGGCGGGTGCTGCTCCACTGTGGCCCCCACATCGACCCGGACCGTCTCGCCGACCCGTTGCGCCGGTCGCTGGCGGCAGCCGCGTGCGCCGAGGGCTGGGCCGACTCGCCGGAGGCCGCCAAGGACCTGCTGGCGTCGGGAGACATCCGGCTCGAGTCCGCCAACGACCACGGGGTCGTGGTGCCCATGGCCACGGCGATGGGGCCGAGCACACCGGTCTGGGCGGTCCGGCTGCCGGAGGCCGACCTGCACGCCTACGCCCCGATCGGACAGGGGTCCGGGGACGTCGCCTGGTTCGGCAAGGACTCCCCCGCGGCGATCGAGCGGCTGGTGTTCCTCCGCGACGCGGTCGGTCCCGTGCTGGCCGACGCGGTCGAGCAGCACGGACCGCTGGAGGTGATGTCGTACGCCGCGCAGGCCGTTGCCATGGGTGACGACGTTCACGTGCGCACCCAGGCCGCCACCAACCTCCTGCTGCGCAGCCTGCTCCCCTTCCTGGTCGGCGGCGAGCATCCGCGACGGAGGGAGGTGGCCGAGTTCCTCTCGGCGAACCACCTGCTGTTCCTCAGCCTGGCCATGGCGGCCGCGCGCACCCTCACCCTCTGGGCCTCCCAGGTCGAGCACTCATCGATCGTGCTCGGCATGTCACGCAACGGGACCGACTTCGCGGTCCGGCTCGGCGGTGCCGCTACCTGGCACCAGGCGGAGGCTCCTCTGGTCGGGCGGGCGCTCTACCACCCGGGGCGCAGCGAGGCCGACGCGGCGCGGGACATCGGCGACAGCGCCGTCCTTGAGCTGGTCGGCCTCGGCGGCGCTGCCGCGGCCGGCTCCCCCGCCGTCGCCCAGCTCGTCGGCGGCACCATGGCGAACGCCATCCAGCTCACCGAGGACCTGGCGCAGGTGTGCGTCGGTAGCTCGAGCCGATTCACCATCCCCTACTGGGGCATGCGCGGCTCGCCGGTGGGCGTGGACGCCCGCAGGGTGGTCGAGCTCGGTGTCACTCCCCAGATCACCACCGGCATCCTGCACGTGGCCGACGGGTCCGGTCAGATCGGAGCCGGGGTGGCGACCGCACCGCTCGAGGCATTCACCGCGGCGCTGCTGGAGCTCGACCGAACCCTCGCCTGATCGGGGCCGCCGCGCGGGGCGACCTGGTCAGGCTCGTCGGACCTCGATCGGCGCGGATCGCTGCACAGTGCGGGACACGTAGCAGACCCGGCTGGCCGCCGCCATCAGCGGTTCCAGCGTCTCGTCGTCCAGGCTGGTCCGCACCCGGACCTCGAGCTCGGCGAAGCTCGGCCCTTCGTACCGGCCCTGGGCCGTCACCTCCAGATCCGCCGGCATCTCGAGTCCGCGCTTGCCGGCCTCCCAGACCAGGGCGAGGGCATAGCAGGACGCCAGGGAGCCGAGGAAGTAGTCGGTCGGCATCGGGCCGGCGTTGCCGCCGCCCGCGGAGACCGGCTCGTCCACCACGAAGCGGAACTCGCCGACCGACACAGCGGTCCGCAGGCCGCCCTCCCATCGGGCGACCGCCTCGTTCGAGGGTCCTCCGCGCGCCATCGTCCCTCCTCGAGCCACGCCGACCAGCACAGGCCGGCCACGGGCCCGCGGGACTCCGCGGACCCGTGACCGTGAGTGCGTCAGCCGTAGACGCGCTCGTAGTTGTCGGTGAACACCAGGTTGGCCAGCTCGGTGTCTCCGCCGGTCGCCTCGATCATCCGGTAGAACTCGCCCGAGAAGTCGCTCCACGGCTGGTCGGTGGCGAAGAGCACACGGTCTCCGCCGATGCCGCGCTTGTCGATCTCCTGGGCGAGCCAGAGGGGCGCGAACCCCACCGACCAGGTCAGGTCGGTGTAGACCTTCTTCCCGGCCTCGATCCAGTCGAAGAAGCGGCTGCCGGCGAGCTTGATGTGCCCGCTGACACCGCCACCGAAGTGGACGATGTGCAGCGGCGTCTCGTCGGCGTACCGATCGACCAGCACTCCGATCTTGTCGATGTCGGAGGCTGCTCCTGGGGAGGAGTGGACGTGGACGACCAGCCCGGCCGACTTCGCCGCGGCGAAGATCTTGTCCAGCTGGGCCAGGCACTCGTCGTCCTCCACCGAGCCACCGAGGAGGAAGCTGATCTTCAGTGCCTTGACCGGCTCCTCACCGACCAGCTTCAGAGCCTGGTCGGTCAGCTCCGCGTCCTGCGGTCGCGGCGAGGCCCAGACGGCAGCGGCTAGGCGGTCACTGCTCGCGGCGGCCTCGACGGTGGCTTCGTTGAGGCTGAACGACGCGCTGGCGTCCGGGACCCCGTAGTTGGGGATGAGCAGTGCCCGCTCGGTGCCCTCGGCGTCCATGTCGGCGAGCACCTCCGCGACCGTGCTGCGCGCGTTGATGTCCGGGTTGACCGGCGGCCCCCCGTAGAAGGGGAACGCCGGCAACACCCCGAAGTGACGGTGTGCGTCGATGTGGCGCTTGGGGGGCTTGGGCATCACACGGTCCAGGTGTTGAGCTGGAAGTGGCCTTCCTTCCAGGCCGTGAGCGCGCAGTCGAGGACGTCGAGCGGGTTGAAGGCCTGGATCCCGGGGATCAGGTCGTCCTCACGCATGCCGTACAGAGCGCCCATGGCGAACCGGCACGCGTGGATCGTGGCGCCCTCGTCCATGAGCGTCTTGAGCTGCTTGTTCACGGCCAGGTTGCCGGGGAAGCCCTCGGTCCCCACGGCCGGGTAGCCGCGGCCGGCCGCACCCAGCAGCACCGCCGGCCCGTACAGCACGATGGTGACCTTGAAGCCCTTGCGCACGAGCCGGGTCGAGGTCAGCAGGTTCACCAGGGAGACCGAGCCCTCGAACGGCACGGAGTGGATGAACACCGTGGCCGACTGGCCCTCCTCAGCCTGGATGTCGGGGAACACCTTCGCACTGGTGTCCCAGTTGACGTCGCCCTCTTGGGGAGTGGCCACGGATACGGTCTGACTAGACATGTGACTCCTTCTCGGGTTGGGGTGTGCATGAACGGTTCATACGGCTGGGCCTTTCGGCCGCGGTGGTTCGGGCCAGGAGTGTCGGTGACTGCCCGGCATCCGCGAGATCATGGCGTCGCGCAACCTGCTCGGCAGCCGGTGGAAGATCGGGACGTACACCCGACGCCAGAAGATCTCTGCCCCACGCGGCGCCGGCGGCCGGTTGCCGCCGAGCTGGCGGCCGACCCGGTCCATGGCATCGACCATGAGGTGATGCTCCGACGTGCGCCGCACCCACTGGACGAAGCTCATGCCGACCGCAGATTCCCGAGCAGGTTCTGGGCGGCCACGGAGATGGGCTCGTTCAGTGCTCCGATCGGTGGGCTGTACACGTTCTCCATCGTGGCCAGCTCGTGGATGGTGATCCCGGTCCGCACGCACATGGCCAGGAAGTCGGCGCGTTCCTTGATGCCCTCGCCGCCCACCATCTGCGCACCGATGAGTCTCAGCTCCCCGGGCTCGGCGAGCAGCTTGACCCGGACCTGCTTGACGTCGGGGTAGTAGCGAGCTCGGGAGATCCCCTGGGCATAGCCCACGACGAACGGGATGCCGAGCGCGGTCGCCAGGGTCTCGCTGAACGACACCCCACCGATCATCCACTTGCCCGCCACCATCCCCCAGGGGACGTACACCGGGTTGTAGTGACGTTCGCCGCCCGCCGCCGAGATGCCCGCGGTCTTCCCCTGCGCGTATGCGTGGCTGCCGGAGAGGCCCTGGATCGGCACGTTCGAGACACCGTGCGGGATCTCCGTGGCGTCGCCGGCGGCGTACACGTCCGGCAGGGACGTGCGCATCTGGTCGTCGACGATGATGCCGCCGCTCATGCCCGTCTTCACCCCGGCGGCCACCGCAAGGGCCGTGTTCGGCTCCTTGTGGGTGGCCGGGACGACCAGGTCGGCCTTGATCTCGCCCTCAGAGGTGGCCACCGAGGTGAGCTGGCCGCCGCTGCCCCGGAACTCGGTGACCCGGGTGTTGAAGTGGAGGTGGACCCCCATCTCCTCCCAGGACTCCTGGACCGGCGCCATGATGTCGGGGTCGGTGGCCATCGACATGCCCCAGGGGTTGGGGTCGACCAGGTGTGTCTCGATGCCTCGGTGCGCGAGCGCGGTCACCATCTCGGCGCCGAGCGGCGTGCACTCGTCGACCACGGCAGCCTTGACCCCGTCGAGCACGACGTCCCACTCCATGGCTCGTCGGATGTTCTTGACGTAGTAGATGCCGCCGAGGTCGCCCCCGGGGACCCCGGGGTCGGCGTACTCGAACCCGGTGGCGAGAACCAGGGAGTCGTAGCGCTCGGTGGTGCCGTCGGTGGTGGTGACGGTCCTCGCCTTCGGGTCGAAGGAGGCCACGGTGGTCTCGTACCGGATGTCCAGACCCTGGTCGATGTAGGCCTGCTTGGTGGCGAGGAAGAGGTTCTCGAACGCCGGGATCTCCTTGCCGTGCACGTAGGGGATCCCGCACGGGCTGTACGCCGCGTCCTCGTAGCTGGTGAACACGGTGATCTTGGCGTCCGGATCCACCCCCTGGGCAGCGCCGGCGGCACCCATCCCGGCCGCGCCGCCTCCCACGATGATGATCCGTCTTGCCACGATCGATCTCTCTCCTCGAAGGCCGTAGTCTCGTTGCGCATAATCAAGGACTTATTCAGTATCCTCATCGCACAGACCCCCGTCGTCAAGGTCGGAGGCGGGGTCTTGGACAGGGATCGCCCCGTCACCGCCAGAACGGGAGGCGCAGGATGACCAACCCAGTGACCCGGGTCGTCTCATCGATCGGGCCGAAGGTGAAGGCGCTGCGCCTCCAGAACGGCTACTCGCTCCAGGCGCTGGCCGACCGGGCCGACGTGTCGGCGGCCAGCATCCACAAGATCGAGCAGAACGGCATGGTCCCGACCATCACCACGCTCCTCAAGATCGCGGTGGCCTTCGACCAGCCCATCTCCTACTTCGTCGAGGAGCCGGAGGACGACCAGCACCCCACCGTGATGACCCGGCCGGACGACCGGAGTCCGATCTACACCGAGCATCGCGGGATCGACCTGGCGGGCATCACCGGCCCGTACGGCGAGTTCCAGGTCGCCGCCGCCATCGCCACCATGATCCCCGGCTCCAGCAGCGGTCGGAAGCCGATGGTGCACGACGGCGAGGAGCTGCTCTACCTCGTGTCGGGGACGTTCGAGTTCGAGGTCAACGGCGTCGTCCACACGCTGACGCCCGGGGACTCCCTGCACTTCCGGACCCACCAGCCTCACTCGTGGCGCAACCGCGGGGACTGCGACGCGGTCGCGATCTGGATGGCGCTGCGGCCGCAATGACCGTTCGCGTCCGGCCCGTTCCACCGGTCGGACCATTCCCCTAGTCCGTTCGGACTACGCCGGTGCCATTCCCGGGAGCCAGCGACGCTCCGGCACCTAGCGTGCTGCTGTCCTGTCCGGGTTACCAGGGAGCCCCCCGTGTCAAGCATGCGTCGTTCGCGCCGTCTCGCCGCGCAGACCCTCACCGTCCTCACTACGGCGGCACTCGTCATATCGACGCAGGCGGCCTCGCCTGCGCAGGCCGAGCCGGCAGCACCGACCGGCCTCCTCGCGACAAGTGTCCCCGTGCTCTCCTGGGACCCGGTGCCGGGAGCGGCACGCTACGAGGTCCAGGTCGATCGAGACAGTGGCTTCGGCTCCCCTGACTGGACCGTCAAGACCACCAATACGCGAACCGTCCCCGTCAAGGCCTTCGGCGGCTCACTCCACTGGCGGGTCCGCGCGATCGACGGTGACGCCAAGGCGTCGGACTGGAGCGAGGCGGACCTCGACCTCGGCCCCATCTCCGCGCCGAGCCAGCTGACACCCGATGGCGAGGAGCTCGCTCAGCCCGACGAGCCACCGTTGGTCTCCTGGCAGGGTGTCCCGGGGGCGCTCGAGTACTCCGTGGAGCTGGACACCGACGCTGACTTCGTCAGCGCATCGACCTTCAAGACGTCGACCACGTCGCTGGTGATCCCCACGCCGTTGGAGGCGGGCGACTACTGGTGGCGGGTCACCGCGTCGTTGGGAGGGGACACGGTGTCGCTTCCCTCAGACCCGGCGACCTTCACCGTGCTGCCCCTCGAGGCGCCGGTCCAGGTGGGTCCTGCGGACAGCCCCGACACCCAGGTCGAGGACGTGGTCCTCGACTGGGATCCGGTCCCGGGGGCCGCCAGCTACGAGCTTCGGGTCGCCAGGGACGCCGACTTCAACACGATCATCGGCAACGTCAAGGGCGTGTTGGGCACGTCCTACTCGCCCGCGACCACCTACGACAACGCGCAGTACTACTGGCAGGTGCGGGCAGTGGACATGGCCGGCAAACCCACCGAGTGGCGGACGGTCCAGCACAGCTTCGAGCGGCACTGGCCGGACCGGCCGAGCGCGGTCTACCCGATCGGCGAGGTGGGCAGCGCCACTCAGATCAACGGCGTCCGCTACTTCCAGTGGACCCCGGTTCAGCACGCCTCGCACTACGAGCTGCAGGTGGGTTCCGACCCGAACTTCTCCCCTACCACCTACGACTCCTGCCTGACCGCCGGAACCACGTACACCGTCGGCAACATGTCGTTCGGCGTTTCGCACCGAACGAACGAGCGCTGCACGATGCAGGACGGGGACGTCTTCTACTGGCGGGTGCGTCCCATGGACGCACCGTTCAGCGGCACGGGGGTCGAGGGGATCTTCTCGGAGACCCAGTCAGCTGTGTGGCGGAGTGACTACATCGAGGGCCGCTCCCCAGCCAATGGTGCGACGGTGGATATCCCGACGCTCACCTGGGACGCATCCAGCGGCGCCGAGAAGTTCAGGGTCCAGATCTACAAGGGCGGCCTGAAGGTCCTAACGGACATCACGTATACCAACTCCTACACCCCGATCGACGTCGAGCGGCTGGAGCCGGGGACGTACACCTGGGATGTGCAGGCCTTCACCCCCAGCAACGAGCCCTCGGTGATCTACGCCAGCTCCTTCACCGTCAGCGGCGCCCTCCCCGACACTCCGGCAGACCCGCTCACTCCGCTCTCGGGACGAATCACCGACCCTGCCACGTTGAAGGCTCCGACCCTGACCTGGGAGCCGCACCCGGACGCAACCAGCTACCAGCTCCACATGGGCTTCTCCGGCACCGGGGTCTTCTGGGTGGGCGACAGCGATGATGCCATCGGGAACAAGGTTCCTTACCCCGCAGTGACCGACACTTCCAGGCGCACCTTCCAGCCCGGGAACTACGACTGGTTCGTGGTCGCGATCAACGCTGCAGGCGACCCGGTGGGGAGCAGCCCCGTGTCGACGTTCCGGATCGCAGGCTTCCCCGCGATCACCGGCCAGGCCATCGCCCTTGACAGCGACACGTTGCTCGATGGGGACGGCTGCGATGTGCGCCTCGACGCGAACGGAGTCACCGGCGCGGTCTGCACCGGGGTGCCGTCCACGCCCGTGCTGTCGTGGGATCCGGTGCCCGGAATGTCCTTCTACTACGTCTACGTCTCGAACGACGCCAACTTCACCAACCTGCTCGAGACGCAGGTTCCCGCGACGCACAACACTCATTACGCCCCCACGTTCGCCAACGTGCACTCGACCTATCCCGAAAGCCAGGCGGGGCAGTCCTACTACTGGCACATCCGACCCTGCAAGGCGATCAGCGTGTGCGCGATGGACCCGGTATCCAGCACCGGGAAGGCGACGAACGCCTTCCGGAAGCAGTCGCCGGGCATCGAGCTGCTCACACCCGTCGCGGACTCATCGCCGGCTGTCCCCAATGTGACGACCAGCGAGGTGACCTTCGACTGGACGGACTACTTCGACACCAGTCAGGCGACCACCTGGGCCACGACGGGGGAGATCAGCCCCCAGGCGGCCCGGCAGTACCGGATCCAGGTGGACGACAGCCCCACCTTCGCCACGCCGCTGGACGACAAGAAGGTCGACCAGAGCAGCTATACCGCCGTCGACAGCCTCTACCCCGAGGGACAGCTGTACTGGCGGGTGCAGGCCATCGACGGTGATGACAAGGGCCTGGCGTGGTCGGAGACCCGGCCGTTCGTGAAGTACTCCCCACCGGTCGAGCTGACCTTCCCGACCAACGACGCCGAGGTCTCGGGCACGGCGGCGTTCCGGTGGACCGCGCAGCCCTTCAACTACTCGTACCGGATCGAGGTGTTCAAGAACAACGACACCACCTTCTCGGTGGCGAACCGGGTGTTCTACAAGGAGGTCAAGACCACGGCCTTCGCGTGGGACAAGCCGCTCCCGGCATCCAGCCAGCCTTACGTCTGGCGGGTACGGCGCACCGATGCGGACCGGAACCTTGGGCAGTGGTCGCAGAGCGGCCGGTTCTACTCGACCGGCTCCAGTCCGAGTCTCCTCGAGCCGGAGCACGGCACGCTGCAGCCCGCTGCCGGGCCTCTGTTCACATGGACCGCCGTCCCCGGCGCAGCGACGTACCGGATCGAGATCCGAACCGGGACCGGCACCTTCGCGAAGGTCACGACCGCAGCGCTCGCCTACGCAACCACCGCCAACGTCCCAGACGGAAAGCTCACCTGGCAGGTCACGGCGCTCGACGCTGGCGGCGCCGCTCTTGGCTCCAGCGAGTGGAGGTCCTTCACCGTCGACGGCGCGGCACCCAGAGTGGTCTCCTACACACCCACCAGCCAGGCGAAGCGCAAGGCCAACGTCGTGGTCCGCTTCTCCGAGCCGGTACACAACGTCTCGACCAAGACGTTGCGGATCTTCCTCGGCAGCAAGAAGAAGCCGCTGGCCGCGACCGTGAAGCTCAACGCCGCGGGGACGACGGCCACGCTGAACCCCACGGCGCTTCTGAAGAAGAAGACCAAGTACACCGTCAAGGTCCGGCCGGGGATCGTCGACCAGGGTGGGAATTCGCTGCCCGCGAAGAGCTGGACGTTCACGACGAAGTGACGACGAACCCGCAGGGTGCCGAGCCGGTACCCTGCGGGGCGTGGAGTGGCTGCAGGAGCACTGGCTGGACATCCTGGGCTGGGGCGGCAGCGCGCTGCTGATCTACTCCCTGATGCAGTCGCGGGTGCTGCGGTTCCGGATCCTGAACCTGATCGGCTGCCTGATCCTGCTGACCTTCAACGCACTCATCGAGGTGTGGCCGATGGTCGGCATGAACCTGGTGCTCGCCGCCATCAACGTCTACTTCATCGCCAAGCTGCTGGCCGAGCGCCACGACGAAGCCGTCTTCGAGGTCATCGAGGTCGGCCCCGGCGACGAGTACCTCCGGCACGTGCTCCGCGTCCACGGCTCCGACATCCTGCACTGGCAGCCGGACTTCGTGTGGGACCCGGGCCGCGACGACCAGTACGCCTTCCTGGTGCAGCGCGGCGACGAGACGGTCGGGGTGGTGCTGCTCCGCTGCCAGGCCGCCGTGGCGCACGTGCTGCTCGACTACGTCACCCCGCGGTTCCGGGACTTCTCCCCCGGCGAGTTCGTCTGGCGGCACAGCGGGCTGCTCCGCGACCGTGGCCTCACCAGGGTGGTGACCTCACCGACGATGGTGGGCCCCTACTACGACAAGGTGGGCTTCCAGCGCGAGGGCGACGCCTACGCGCTCCCCCTCTGAGTCGCCGCCACCCATCGGTCCAGGGTGTCGGCGGCGGAGCCGCTGTCGATCGACTGGCGCGCCTGCGCGATCCCGACGTCGAGCTGGTCCTGGAGATCTCCGCCACCGCCGCCGTAGACGGCCAGCGCGGCGCCAGCGTTGAGGAGCACCGCGTCCCGGACCGGCCCCTCCTCCCCCGCCAGCAGCCGACGGACGACGCCCGCGTTGTGCGTTCGGTCGCCCCCACGAAGGGCCTCGGGCGACGCCGGTGCCAGCCCGTGGGCGGTCGGGTCGACGGTCGCGGCCAGCACCTCGCCGTCTTGCACCACCCACACCGACGAGGTCGTCGTTGTGGTCAGCTCGTCCAGCCCGTCGTCGCCGCGGAACACCCAGGCGTCCACGCCCCGCTGAGCGAACACCCCGGCCATCACGGGCGCCATCCGCGCGTCCGCGCAGCCGATCGCCTGCGCAGCCGGTCGGGCCGGGTTCGCGAGCGGCCCGAGGAAGTTGAACGTGGTGCCGATCCCCAGCTCCCGCCGTGGGACGGCGGCGTGCCGGAGGGCGGGGTGGAACGCGGCCGCGAAGCAGAAGGTGAGCCCCACCTCGTCGGCCACCTCGGCCACCCTGGCCGCGGGCAGGTCGAGCCGGATGCCGAGCTCCTCCAACACGTCCGCGCTTCCGGACTGCGAGGAGGCCGAGCGGTTGCCGTGCTTGACCACGCGCGCACCCGCACCGGCCGCCACGATGGCCGCCATCGTGGAGATGTTCACCGACATCGAGCGGTCTCCGCCGGTGCCGACGACGTCGAGCAGCCGACCCGGGACGTGGATCGGCGTCGCGGCGTCGTACATCGCGGCCACCAGGCCCGACATCTCCGCGATGGTCTCCCCCTTCGCGCGGAGCGCCACCGCGAACCCGGCCACCTGGGCCGGCGTCGCCTCCCCGCTCAGGATCTCCGACATCGCCCACGCGGTCTGGTCGGCATCGAGGTCGCGGCGGGCGACCAGGGTCGACAGGACCTCCGGCCAGGTGTGGGTCATCGAGGGCTCCAGCGAGTACGGCGGTCAGCCCGTGGCCGGGACCCGGCTGCGCAGCAGCGAGACGACCGCCTCCGCGAGCTGGACCGGGTCCAGGGGGTGGGGGACGGCGGCCTCGGCCCGGGACCAGGTCGCCAGCCAGGCGTCCTGCGGACGGCCGGTCAGCACGAGCACGGGCGGACACCGGAAGATCTCGTCCTTGAGCTGCTTGGCGATGCCCATGCCGCCGGCCGGCACCGCCTCGCCGTCCAGGATGGCCAGATCGATCCCGCCGGCGTCCATGTTCTGGATCACCACCGGCTCGGTGGCCACCTCGACGTACTCCACCTCCGGCAGGTCCGGATGCGGACGTCGCCCCAGCGCCAGGATCACCTGCTGGCGGGTATTCACGTCGTCGCTGTACACCAGGACCCGCAGCGGCGTCGTCCGGGAGGTGGTCGAGTCCGTCACGGGGCCGATGCTACCGGTCGTCACCGGCGTGGCCGCGGCCCGCCGCCTCCAGCCGGTCCAGCCGCCGGTCCTCCCGCTCGGCCTCCTTCATCGACGCCCGGACCCACTGCGCGAACAGGACTCCGAAGAAGACCAGCCCGACCAGGTCCCCCGAGGCCCAGAGGATGCCGCCGGCCAGGTGCTGGTCCGACGCGGCGGTAGGCAGCCACGACGCCATCGGGCCCTGCCGGATCCGCTCGTACCACTCCTCGCCGATGATGGTGGTGGCGCCCATGAGCGTCACGCCGAGGAACGCGTGGAACGGCAGCGTCATCACCACCAGCAGCATCCGGAACGGGTAGCCCACCCGGCCCGGCACCGGGTCGATGCCCATGAGGGGCCAGAAGAACAGCGCGCCCACCAGCACCAGGTGGATGTGCATCATCTCGTGGACGTACGTCGAGCTGAGGCTGGCGTCGTACCAGCTCGTGAAGTACAGCGCCCACGGGGAGAGCACGAACAACGCGAAGGTCAGCGGCGGGAAGGTCAGCACCCGGGCCACGCGGGAGTGCAGCACCGCCAGCAGCCAGCGTCGGGGGGCGCGCGGGAGGGTGCGCAAGGCCAGGGTGACCGGTGCACCGAGCGCCAGGGCCAGCGGCACCAGCATCGACAGGATCATGTGCTGCACCATGTGCACACTCAGCAGGGTCGTGTCGTACGCCCCGAGCCCGGACTGGGTCGCGAACGCGAAGCTCCCCATGCCGACCACCACGAACGAGAAGGTGCGGCCCCAGGGCCAGCGGTCACCCCGGCGGTGCAGCGTCCACACCCCGACCAGGTACAGCCCCGCCACCCACACGGTCAGCACGAACAGCCAGGGGTCCAGGCCCCAGGCCGAGAACAGGCTCCCGAGCCGAAACCGAGGCAGGTCGGGGACTGCCTGCCACACGATGCTGCCCACAATGTGAACAATATGTCGCGGTGGCCAGGGGGGTCGGGGTGCCCTTCGCGACAACTATGGCCATAATGGCCGCGTGGCGACTGCTTCCGCGATCCCGGCCTCCCGCCTGCACGGGCATCACGACCGACCCAGCATGGTGAGCGTCGGGACCATCATCTGGCTCTCGAGCGAGCTGATGTTCTTCGCGGCTCTCTTCTCGGCCTACTTCACGGTCCGGGCCGTCAGCCCGGAGCTCTGGGCCCAGGAGACCGAGCGGCTGAACGTGCCGTTCTCGACGGTGAACACGGTGATCCTGGTGCTGTCCTCGGTGACCTGCCAGCTGGGGGTCTTCGCCGCCGAGCGCGGTCAGGTCGGCCGCACCGGCTCGGTGTTCGACGTACGCGGCTGGGGGCTGCGTGAGTGGTTCGTTCTCACCTACCTGATGGGTTCGGTGTTCATCGCCGGCCAGGCGCTCGAGTACGCCGAGCTCGTCGAGGAGGGGCTCACGATCCCCAGCTCGGCCTACGGCACGCTGTTCTACCTCGCCACCGGCTTCCACGGCATCCACGTCACGGGCGGACTGATCGCCTTCCTGTTCGTCCTGGGCCGCACCTTCGTCGCCCGCCGCTTCACCCACGAACAGGCGGTCAGCGCGATCGTCGTGTCCTACTACTGGCACTTCGTCGACGTGGTGTGGATCGCCCTGTTCGCCACGATCTACCTGGTCAAGTAGCCCAGCCGACCCGATAAGGACCCAAGGTGCGATTCCTCAACCGAACCGCAGGCCGGATCTCCCGGCACCGCCGCGGCCGTGCCGCGGGGATGCTCGTCCTGGTCCTCGGGCTGCTCGCGATGGGCGGTGTGTACGCCGCCATCGCCCCCGCCCAGGCCGAGCGGACGGTGAGCACCGCCGAGCTCGTGGCCGACGGCCGCGAGCTCTTCATCGTCGGCTGCTCGACCTGCCACGGCCAGAACGGTGAGGGCGTGCTGACCGGTGACGGAGAGACCCAGCTCGGGCCGTCGCTGATCGGCGTCGGCGCCGCGGCGGTCGACTTCCAGGTCGGCACCGGGCGGATGCCGATGGCCCAGCCGGGCGTGCAGGCACCGGACAAGGAGCCGGTGTACACCGACGAGGAGATCGCGGCGCTGGCCGCCTACGTCGCGTCGCTGGGCCCCGGCCCGGGCATCCCCGACGAGGGCGACTACTCCACCGATGGGCTCACCGACGAGGAGCGGGCGGCGGCGATCTCCCGGGGCGGGCAGATCTTCCTGACCAACTGCACCGCCTGCCACAACTTCGACGGCTCCGGCGGCGCCATGCCGCGCGGCGGCTACGCGCCCACGCTGCGCGGCGTCGAGCCCAAGCACATCTACGAGGCGATGATCACCGGGCCCCAGCAGATGCCGGTGTTCTCCGACGGCAACCTGTCGTCCGATGAGCGTCGCGACGTCATCGCCTACCTCGAGTCCACCGCGGAGAACCCCCGGTTCGGCGGCTTCGGACTCGGCTCCTTCGGTCCGGTGGCCGAGGGTCTGGCCACCTGGGTGATCGGCGTCGGCGGCGCGATCGGCTTCGCTATCTGGCTCGCCTCCCGCACGACCCGGACGAGGAAGAAGGACGTGCAGTCGTGACTCACATCGACGAGACCGCCGCCCTGGAGACCGGGCCCGACGGCCACGTGCCTGCGGAGATCCCCGCAGACCCGCTCCCCGACCCCGGGCTCCCCGCCCACGAGCCGCGGCCCACCGACGTCGACGAGAAGAAGGCCACCCGCGCGGAGCGCCAGGTGGCGACGTTCTTCCTGCTCTCGGCCCTCTGCACGGTCCTGTTCGTGGTCTCCTACTTCGTGTTCGAGATCGGTGAGGACTGGGACACCTTCCTGAGCATGGGTGCCTCCAACCTGTTCCTCGGCCTGACCCTGGGTGGCGCGCTGCTCTTCATCGGGATCGGCATCGTCCAGTGGTCGCGCAAGCTCATGGGCGACCACGAGATCGTCGAGTCCCGGCACCCCTTGGCCTCCTCTCCCGAGGACCGCGAGACGACGGTGGCGGCGCTGAAGCTCGGCTTCGAGGAGTCGGCCATCGGCCGTCGTCCGCTGGTGCGCAACAGCATGCTGGGCGCGCTGGGGCTGGTCGGCCTGGCTCCGATCATCGTGCTGCGCGACCTCGGCCCCACGCCGAACCAGGTGGCGGAGAGCGGCGAGCCCGGGGCCGGCCTCGAGCGGACCGTGTGGTCATCGGGCATGCGCGTGGTGCGAGACGTGGTGGGAACTCCGATCAAGGCCTCCGAGCTCGAGGTCGGCGTCCTGGTGAACGCCCAGCCCGAGTTCATCTTCAACGGCGGCGAGGACGGCGCTCCCCTCGAAGGCGTGCAGCTCCAGGTCGCCAAGTCCAAGGCATCGGTGATCGTGGTCCGGATGGAGCCCGACGACCTGACCCCGGAAGAGGGTCGTGAGGACTGGTCCTACGAGGGCATCGTCTGCTACTCCAAGATCTGCACGCACGTGGGCTGCCCGATCTCGCTCTACGAGCGCACCACCCATATGGTGCTCTGCCCCTGTCACCAGTCCACCTTCGACCTGGCCGACAACGCCCGGGTCACGTTCGGCCCGGCGGCCCGCCCCCTTCCGCAGCTGCCGCTGGCAGTGGACGCCGAGGGCTACCTGGTGGCCCAGGACGACTTCAACGAACCCGTCGGCCCGAGTTTCTGGGAGCGTGACTCCGGATGAGCATCGACACCAGCAAGGTCGCGGCCAGCAACCGCACCGAGCCGGCAACCGCCAAGAAGCCCAACCGTGGGGTCGCCGTCGTCACCTGGGCGGACGACCGACTGGGGCTGGCGAGTGCGTCGAAGAAGCTGATCCGCAAGGTGTTCCCGGACCACTGGTCGTTCATGCTCGGCGAGATCGCCCTGTGGAGCTTCGTGGTGCTGCTGATCACCGGCGTGCTGCTCTCCTTGTGGTTCAACCCCAGCATGGGCGAGGTGCAGTACAACGGGTCCTACGCGCAGCTCCGCGGGATCCACATGTCGGAGGCCTTCGCCTCCACCCTGCACATCACCTTCGACGTCCGCGGCGGCCTGCTGATGCGGCAGATCCACCACTGGGCAGCCATGCTCTTCGTCGGCGCGATGATGGTCCACATGATGCGCGTCTTCTTCACGGGCGCGTTCCGCAAGCCGCGCGAGGTCAACTGGGTCATCGGCTGCCTGCTGCTCCTGCTGGGCACCCTGGAGGGCTTCACCGGCTACTCGCTGCCCGACGACCTGCTCTCCGGCACCGGCGTTCGCGCGGCCGACGGGTTCATCAAGTCGATGCCGGTGATCGGCACCTACCTGTCGTTCTTCCTGTTCGGCGGGGAGTTCCCCGGTGAGTCGATCATCCCGAGGCTGTACGCCGTCCACATCCTGCTGATCCCAGGTCTCCTGCTCGCCCTCGTGGGGGCGCACCTGCTGCTGGTCTTCTCCCAGAAGCACACCCAGTGGCCGGGGCCGGGCAAGACCGAGGAGAACGTCGTCGGTCCGCCGTTCGTGCCGATCTACACGGCCAAGGCGGGCGGGTTCTTCTTCATCGTCTTCGGCATCTCCGCCCTGATGGGCGGTCTGCTCACCATCAACCCGGTGTGGAAGTACGGCCCCTACGATCCGTCGAAGGTCACCGCCGGATCCCAGCCCGACTGGTACATGGGCTGGCCCGACGGCGCGCTACGGATCTTCCCGAACTGGGAGTCCTCGTTCTGGGGCTTCACGCTGTCGTGGAACGTGTTCCTGCCGATCATCGTGCTGCCCGGGGTCGTGTTCACTCTGGTCCTGCTCTTGCCGTTCCTCGAAGCCTGGATCACCGGCGACAAGCGTGAGCACCATCTGCTCCAGCGGCCGCGCAACGCGCCGACCCGCACCGCGCTGTTCGTCGCGTTCATCACGTTCTACGGCCTGCTGTGGGCCGCGGGCGGCAACGACCTGATCGCGATCAACTTCCACCTGAGCATCAACCAGATCACCTACTTCATGCGGGTGGCGGTGTTCGTCGGTCCGGTGATCGCCTTCATCATCACCAGACGTTGGTGCATCTCGCTGCAGCGGCACGACAACGAGAAGCTGCTGCACGGCTACGAGACCGGCATCATCATGCGGTCCCCGGCCGGCGGCTACTCCGAGAAGCACCTGCCGCTGTCGCCCGAGCGCGCCTACACGATCTCGGCGCGGCACCGCGACGAGGTGTACGAGATCGAGTCCGACGTGGACGAGAACGGCGTCGCCGCACCGGGCAGCAGGTCCCAGCGGCTGCGGGCCCGGCTCTCGCGGCTCTGGTTCGCCGACAACGTGCAGAAGCCCACCCGGGAAGAGCTCGAGGATGCGCACCACCACGCGGAGCACGAGCGCGAGCTCCAGGCCCCGATGGACGGCCACCCCGTCCCCGGCCACGAGTTCGACGACCACCGCGAGCGGGACACGACCGACTCACCGCTGCGCCCCGGCCACTGATTGCGGGCTCCTCTGCCTGATCCCTGGGTGTTGCTGATCAGTGACTGGCGGTGGGTGGTTGCCGCCCACAGTGCTGCGACGGTGCGGCGAGGTGGCGGGTAGCGGTCGCCGTCCGGGTCACGGTAGGTACGCGGTTTGGGTCCAAACGACATGGATTTTGGCGATTTGGAGGTCGTATCGGTCCAATCGAGGGGGTCGTGAACCCCACGGGTCGGCGGACCCGTCGATTGGACCGAAACCACCCTGGAAGGACGTGTGACTGGGCCGCTGGCCGGACCTACACCGAGTGGGCCGAAACGACACCCCCGGAGCTGCTTCCCTCGCCGTTTGGACCCAAACCGCGTACTTCCAGTGACCCGGAGAGGCTCAGCTCAGGGCGGAGCCCTGTGCGTACTGCTTGAACGGCAGGTTCCAGTCGCCCCAGCCATTGGTGAGCGTCATGCCGACATCGGTGCCGGTGTACTCCACGACGTCGCCGCGCTTGGAGATGTTGTAGATCCAGGCCGCGTTGCTGGTGGACATCCCCGTGCAGCCGTGGCTGACGTTGGCGTACCCCTGCGACCCGGCCGACCACGGGGCGGCATGGAGGAACTCGCCGGAGTAGGTGACCCGCATCGCGTACTCGACGTCGTCGATGTCGTAGGCCTCCGCACTGCCCGCGGCAATGCCCACCGTCTCGGAGTTCATCCGCTTCGTGCGGTACTTCTCGATGATCACCTTCACACCGGAGCGGGTGGTGAAGCCGGGCTTCCCGGTGGTGATCGGCGTGGTGCGCACCAACTCACCGTTCACGAAGGTCTTCATCTGGTGGGTCTGGGCGTTGACCTTGCTGATCACCGCGTCACCGACGTGGAACCGGACCTGCCGGCTCTCCTGTCCGTAGATGCCGCCGCCGGCGGCGACGCCGTTCACGTCGACGTCCACGGTGACGTCGGTGCCGGCCTTCCAGTAGCTGGCGGGGCGCCAGTGCGCCTCATGGGCACTGATCCAGTGCCAGGTCCCCCGCTGCCGCGGCGTCGAGGTGACGTTCATGTGCTTCTCGAACTCGGCTTTGTTCTGCACCGCCAGGTCGAAGGTGACGATCACCGGCATGCCGACGCCGACGGTCTCACCCGGCAAGGGGGCCACGGAGGGGTAGGTCTGCTCGTCGAGCGTGAGAGCCTCGGTACGGAAGGTCGACTTGGCGCGTCGGACCTCTCCGTCCGATCGCACAGCCACCGTGCGGACGGCGTACTTCGTGCCCGGCTCGAGCCGCGCGTCGGCCGCCCAGGTCGTCTGGTCGGCCGACAGGGAGCCGGGCAGTTTCGCATTCCCCCCGGTGACGCGAACCGACCGGAGGGTGCCGCCGCTCGCGGAAACCTCAAGCACGGTCGAGACCGGGACGTCAGAGGTCTTGCCACCAAGGTTCGTGGAGACCCGAACCGGCGCCACCTGCTCCGCCACCGCCGACGACGTGCCGGGCTCAGCGCCCGGGCGGTCGGCCGGTGCGCCGTTGCCCGCCTCGCAGGCGGTCAGCCCGAGCCCGGCGAGCAGCGCGAGCGCGACGGCGCCGACCCGGCCGGAGCCGGGACGCGTCGACCCGAGGACGCGTGCGGACATGGTGAGATCCCCCCGCTAGGTGAGTTCAAATGCCGGGCCAGCCTAGCCGAGGCACCCTATGCGGCCCGCAATCGACGCGGAACGCGTCAGTGGGCGTACTCGCCGCGGTAGTACTCGAACACCAGGCCGCTCAGCGCGACGAATCCGAAACCGAGCCCGATGATGAACAGCCACCAGGCACCGATCGCGATGCCATACACACCGGTGGCGGCGCACAGGGCACACCACAGGGGCCACCACGAGTACGGCGGGAAGAACCCGAGCTCCCCGGCGCCCTCGGCGATCTCCGCCTCCGAGCGGTCCTCCGGTCGAGGCTCCATCTTGCGCGCGTGGAAGCCCAGGTAGAGCGTGATCATGGCCGCCAGGAGCGTCGTCATCGCCAGTGCGACGGTCCCGGTCCAGTCTCCGCTGCCCAGGTTGGAGGCGGTGAGGAACCAGTACGCCGGCGTGACCAGCAGGAAGAAGCCGGTGGTGATCCCGAAGATCAAGGTCTCGGTCTTCACCGGTCGTCCTCCTGGTCGTCGATGTCGTGGCCGGTCTGGCCCTCCAGGTGCTCCTCGCGGCCTTCGACGTCGGGCGCGTCGACCAGCAGGTCACCCTCCCGCTCCGCGTCGTTCTGCTCCATCTCAAGAGCGGCGACTTCGGGGTGGTGGAGGTCGAAGGCGGGGGATTCGGAGCGGATGCGGGGGAGGGTGGTGAAGTTGTGGCGTGGGGGTGGGGAGGTGGTGGCCCATTCCAGGGAGCGGCCCCAGCCCCAGGGGTCGTCGGAGTCGACGGGTGGTTGTTTGCTGGTGCGGTAGACGTTGTAGAGGAAGGGCAGCATGGAGCCGGCTAGGACGATGGAGAAGACGGTGGAGAACTGGTTGAGGGTGGTGAAGCCGTCTTCGGGGAGGTAGTCGACGTAGCGGCGGGGCATGCCTTCCACGCCGAGCCAGTGTTGGACGAGGAAGGTGCCGTGGAAGCCGACGAAGAGGAGCCAGAAGTGGATCTTGCCCAGCGGTTCGTTGAGCATTCGGCCGGTCATCTTGGGCCACCAGAAGTAGAACCCGGCGAACATGGCGAAGACCACGGTGCCGAAGACGGTGTAGTGGAAGTGGGCCACGACGAAGTAGGAGTCGGAGACGTGGAAGTCCAGGGGTGGTGAGGCGAGGATGACTCCGGTCAGGCCGCCGAAGAGGAAGGTGGTCAAGAAGCCCATGGTCCACAGCATGGGGGTGTCCAGGGACACCGATCCGCCCCACATGGTGCCTATCCAGTTGAAGAACTTCACCCCGGTCGGGACCGCGATCAAGAAGCTCATGCCGGAGAAGAAGTCCAGGTCCACCGCCCCGGTCACGAACATGTGGTGCGCCCAGACCGCCATGGAGAGCATCGCGATCAGCAGGGTGGCGCCGACCAGGCCGATGTAGCCGAAGATCGGCTTGCGGCTGAACACCGGGATGATCTCCGAGACGATCCCGAAGAACGGCAACGCGAGCACATAGACCTCGGGATGACCGAAGAACCAGAACAGGTGCTGCCACATGATCGGTCCACCGTGGGAGGTGTCGAACACGTGCGCCCCCAGCGCCCGGTCGGCCTCGAGGGCCAGCAGCGCGGCGGCCAGGATCGGGAAGATCATCAGCACCAGGAGGCTGGTGACCAAGGTGTTCCAGGTGAAGATCGGCATCCGGAACATCGTCATCCCGGGTGCGCGCATGCAGATGATGGTGGTGATGAAGTTGACGCCACCGAGGATGGTGCCCAGACCGGCCAGCCACAGCCCCATCACCCACAGGTCACCGCCCACGCTCGGCGAGCGCACCGCGTCACTGAGCGGGGTGTAGGCGAACCAGCCGAAGCTGGCCGCGCCGTCGGGGGTGAGGAAGCCGGAGCCGGTGATGATGCCGCCGAAGAGGTAGAACCAGTAGCTGAGCATGTTCAGCCGGGGGAACGCCACATCCGGGGCGCCGATCTGCAGCGGCATGATCACGTTGGCGAAGCCGAAGAACAGCGGGGTGGCGAACAGCAGCAGCATGATCGTGCCGTGCATGGTGAACAGCTGGTTGTAGGTCTCATCGGAGACCACCTGGTTGCCCGGGAACGCCAGCTCGGCCCGCATCAGCAGCGCCATGATCCCCGCGAGCACGAACCACACCATCGCGGTGGTGAGGTACATCTTCCCGATCAGCTTGTGATCGGTCGTGGTCAGGAGCCGGACCACCTGGGTGCCTAGGGGCCGACGGCCCTCGACGGTGGTGCCGGACGGTGTGGCGGTGGCGGTCACTCGGTGCCTCCCTCGGGGAGCTCGGTCTCCAGGCCTGCCTGGGTGACGGACTCCTCGCCGCCGAGGAGCACGTCGTCGGACCAGAACCCGGCGTCGATCTGGTCCTGCAGGTAGGCGTCGTACTCCTCCTGCGAGACGATTTCCACGTTGAACAACATCCGTGCGTGCGAGGCGCCGCACAGCTCGGCACACTTGCCCACGAAGCTGCCCTCGCGGTCGGTGGTGACCACGAAGTCGTTCGGAGGCTGCTTGCCGGGGATGATGTCCTCCTTGTAGAGGAACCCGGTGACCCAGAAGGAGTGGATGACATCGGGCGAGTGCAGCTCGAAGCGGATCGTCTGGTCGACGGGCAGCACCAGGGTCGGGATGTACGACGCGGTGCCGAACTCGAAGACGTTCTTGCCGTCGGCGACCTCCTCGTCGACGTAGTTGAACGTCCACGACCACTGCTGACCGACGACCACGACCGTGTGGTCCGGGTCGTCGGGGATCGCGGTGATCTCGGCCTGGTGGTCGACGGTCCAGGCGAAGAACACCAGGACCATGATGATCGGTGCGATGGTGTAGAAGATCTCGAGCGGCAGGTTGTACCGGGTCTGCACCGGCACCTCGTCGTCGTCGCGACGCCGGAACCGCCACGCGGAGTAGAACATCAGGCCCCACACCAGGACGCCGGTGGCCAGCAGAGCCACCCAGGACCACTGCCAGAACTCCAGGATCTGCCAGCCCTCGTCGGTGCCGGGCTCCGGCATCGCGGCTCGCTGCCACTCGTCCATCGTCTGGGAGGAGCACCCGGTCAGGGTCAGGAGCCCGAGCGCGAACAGCGTCGCCAGTCCCAGTTTCGCCCCACGCCACATGGGACGCTTCGAGAGCTGCACACCCACGAAGAAGCCTCTCTCTCGATCCAACCCGATGCTCAACCTGATGCGACTACCCGGGAGCCTACCCAATCCGGGGCCCTGAGAGCCGTCGGGGCACCCGATAAGTTCGGTGTGTGGGATCTGGCGCCCGGGACCCGGTCCGGCGGTTGGCGCCGGACACCGTTCAGGGAAGGTGGGGCGCCACGTCGGCGCCCGCGGCCGCGCCGTACTGATCGACCAGCCGGGCGAGGAACTCCTCGGAGGTGAAGGAGTACTCCTGGGTGCCGACGGTCTCCACGACGTACGCCGCCAGCACGCAGCCCAGCTGGGCGGCGCGCTCGAGGCCGAGCCCCCAGGCCAGGGCGGCGAGGAAGCCCGCCCGGAACGCGTCCCCGACGCCGGTGGGCTCGACGGCCTCCACGTCGGCGACGGCGGGCAGCTCGATCGTCGCCAGGTCCCGCCCGGTGACCCGCACGCCATGCGCGCCGAGCGTGGTGACCTGGATGCCGACCCGGTCGAGGAGCTCGTCGGCGGACCAACCGGTCTTGCTCTCGATGAGGTGCGACTCGTACTCGTTGGAGAACAGCAGGGCCGCCCCCTCGATGAGCTCCCGGATGAGCTCGCCGTCGCTGAACGCGAGCTGCTGGCTCGGGTCGGCGATGAACCGGTACCCGCGCTGCCGGCACTCCTGGGTGTGCCGGCGCATCGCCTCGGGGTCGTCGGCGGCGATCAGGACGTAGTCCGGGGTGCCGACCCGCGCGGCGATGGGAGCCAGCTCGATCAGCCGGGCCTCACTCATCGCGCCGGGGTAGAACGACGCGAACTGCGCCATCGAGGAGTCGGTGGTGCAGACGAACCGCGCGGTGTGCGCGGCCTCGGAGATGCGCACGGAGCCGCAGTCGACGCCGTTGCGCTCCAGCCACGAGCGGTAGTCGGTGAAGTCCTCTCCCGCGGCACCTACAAGCACGGGTCGAAGGCCGAGCTTCCCGAGGCCGAAGCACATGTTCGGGGCGACACCGCCGCGCCGGATCTCGAGCTGGTCGACCAGGAAGGAGACCGAGAGCTTGTCGAGCTGCTCGACCACCAGCGAGTCGGCGAACCGGCCGCCGAACGTCATCAGGTGGTCGGTCGCAATCGACCCGGCGATCAGCAGTGGCATGGCGCGCAAGACTACCCGTTGGCGCTGCTGGGGATACCGGCCGGTAGCCGTTAGCGTCGAGGACATGGAGTCATCGACGCCCGCCTCCCACCTCACCTACGACGAGCTCGCCAGCCCGCAGGAGATGTCGGAGGACTGCCGCGCCGTGGGCCGGAACCTGCCCCGCCTCGAGCGGGCCGCCCGGGCCGCCGTGCGCCCGGCGCCGAGCATCCGCTTCGAGGACTACCCGCGCGAGGTCGGCAAGCGCGAGATCCCCGTCAGCGACGCGGCCGCCAGGCTGGCCAACGCGCTGCACCTGCACCTGGACTGAGCTCAGGTCAGTACCGCTCGAGACTCAGTGGAACTGGAGACTCAGTGGAAGGAGTCCCCGCACGCGCACGAGCCGGTAGCGTTCGGGTTGTCGATCGTGAAGCCCTGCTTCTCGATCGAGTCGACGAAGTCGATCATCG
>CAZKEZ010000004.1:0-15899 GCA_964551905.1 uncultured Nocardioides sp.
CGACGTCGGCGGCGGCTTCGGCGTCAAGATCGTGCACCCGTGGCCCGAGGAGCTGGTCGTGGCGATGGCCGCGCAGAAGCTGGGCCGGCCGGTCCGGTTCACTGAGGATCGCCGCGAGCACTTCGTGTCCTCCGCGCACGAGCGCGCCCAGGAGCACCGGGTCGAGGTGGGGTTCGACGACGACGGGCGGCTGCTCGGCCTCTCGGTCGAGTTCTGGCACGACCACGGGGCCTACACGCCGTACGGGCTGATCGTCCCGATCATCACCTCCACCCAGCTCCTGGGGCCCTACAGGCTGCCGGCTTACCGCGTGGTGTTCGAGTCGCTCTACACCAACACCGTGATCGTGACGCCCTACCGGGGCGCCGGCCGGCCGCAGGGAGTGTTCGTCATGGAGCGCACCATCGACGCGATCGCGACGTACCTCGGCAAGGACCGCACCGCGGTCCGGGAGGCGAACTTCATCCAGCCCGACGAGTTCCCCTACGACCATCAGCTGACGTTCCAGGACGGACGACCGCTGGTCTACGACTCCGGGGACTTCCCCGCCACGCTCGCCAAGCTCAAGGACCTGGTCGGCTGGGACGACTTCGAGCGGGTCCGCCGCGACGCGCGGAAAGAGGGTCGGCTGGTCGGCATCGGACTTGCCTGCTACGTCGAGGGCACCGGAGTCGGGCCCTACGAGGGCGCGCACGTGCACGTCGAGACCACCGGCCGGGTCAACGTCGCCACCGGTCTGACCAGCCAGGGCCAGGGCCACCAGACCGCGTTCGCGCAGATCGTGGCCGACGAGCTCGGCGTGCCGTTCGAGGACGTGGAGGTCACGACCGGCGACACCCGCCGGATGCCCTATGCGGTGGGCACCTTCGCCTCCCGGGCGGCCGTGATGAGCGGCTCGGCGGTGGCGCTGGCGGCGCGGCGGGCCCGGGCCAAGGCGCTGCGCATCGCGGCCGACGCGCTCGAGGTCGACGAGGCCGACCTCGAGATCGTCGACGGGGTGGTGCAGGTGAAGGGGGCGCCGATGTCGCGGATCGAGCTCGGCACCGTCGCCGTGCTGTCGAACCCGCTGCGCTACGCCTTCGACGAGGCGTCCAAGGCCGCCACCCAGTTCTCGGTCGGCAACCCCGACGAGAGGCCGGTCGCGGAGGGCGAGGAGCCGGGGCTGGAGGGCAAGGACTTCTACTCGCCCGAGCGGTCCACGTTCGCGAACGGCATGCATGCCGTGGTGGTCGACGTGGATCCGGAGACCTCGGAGATCACGATCCTGAAGTACGCCGTCGTGCACGACTGCGGGACCCTGATCAACCCGCTGATCGTGGAGGGGCAGATCCACGGCGGCGTCGCCCAGGGCGTCGGCGGCGCACTTTACGAGCGGATGGCGTACGACGAGTACGGGCAACTGCTCAACGCCTCCTTCATGGACTTCCTGATGCCCTACGTCACCGAGGTGCCGGAGTCGATCGACATCGACCACCTGGAGACCCCCTCACCGCTCAACCCGCTCGGCATCAAGGGAGCCGGCGAGGCCGGCGTGATCCCGTCCGCCGCGGTGTTCGCGTCGGCGATCGAAGATGCCGTGGGGGTGCCGATCCGTTCGATGCCGCTGTCCCCGTCCGAGCTCTTCGAGCTTCGGCGCCGTCACGATGAGGAGGACCGATGAAGATCACTGGAGACGCGACGGTGGCTGCGCCGGTGGACGAGGTCTGGGCGGCGCTGCTGGATCCCGCCGTGCTGGTGCGCACCATCCCCGGCTGCGAACGGCTGGAGACCACCGGGCCCGACGCCTACGACATCGTCGTCTCCGCCGGGGTGGCGGCCATCCGCGGCACCTATGCGGGCAGCTGCGCGCTGAGCGACCTCCAGCCCCACGAGTCGTTGCGCCTGTCCGTCCAGGGCTCGGGCGCCTCCGGGACGATCGGCGCGGACGTCGCCGTCCGGTTCCAGGACCGCGGCGACGGGACCACCGGGCTCACCTACGACGCCGACGCCATCGTCGGCGGCATGCTGGGCGGGGTAGGGCAACGCATGCTCGGCTCGGTCAGCAAGCGGATGGCCGACGAGTTCTTCGGCAACGTGCAGGCCGTGGTGTCGGGGGCCGCGCTTCCGGCCGCCGCGATCCCGACGGCCGCCCGCCCAGGTGAGGCTGCCCCGGCCGGTGTGTACGTCGCGCCGCCGCGACCCGGGACCGCGCCGAGCGAGCGCTCGTTCCTGGCGGGGATCGCCGTGGGCGCCGGCCTGGTGGCACTGGGCGTCTGGCTGGGCCGGCTGTCTGGCCGGCGATGAGCCCGGCCCGCACCATCCGGATCGGCATCGACACCGGCGGCACCTTCACCGACGTCGTCGCGCTGGATGAGGCGACCGGGGAGCGGGTCACCACCAAGACCCCGTCGACCCCGAAGAACCCGGCCGATGGCTTCCTGGCCGGACTGGACAAGGCCCTCGGACTCCTGGGGCTGCCCACGGACGCGAGTGCGGGGCGTCGGATCGCCGCGGTGAGCCACGGCACCACCGTTGCCACGAACCTGCTGCTCGAGGGCAAGGTGAGCGGCCTCGGGTTCATCACGACCGAGGGGTACGAGGACCTGCTGGAGATCGCCCGGCAGAGCGTCCCCGACGGCTACGGCAACTCCTACTTCTGGGTGAAGCCGGAGCGCATCGTGCCGCGGCACCTGGTGCGGTCGGTGGGTGGTCGGCTCAGCCACACCGGGGAGGAGCTGCGCCCGTTCGACGAGCCCGGCGCGCGCCGGGTCGCGGCCTGGTTCCGGGCCCGGGGCATCACCACGCTCGCGGTCTGCCTGCTCCACTCGTACGCCAACCCCGAGCACGAGGAGCGGATGCGGCAGGTGCTGGCCGAGGAGCATCCCGACGCCGTGGTGTCGATCTCGAGCGTGGTGCTGCGGGAGTATCGCGAGTACGAGCGGGCCATGACGACCCTCGTGGACGCGGCGGTCAAGCCGCAGCTCTCGCGCTACATCGGCGACATCAAGAGCCGGCTCGACGACTACACCTCACCCGACGAGGGCGATCCGCCGGTCCCGTTCTACGTGATGAAGTCCAACGGCGGTGTGCTGTCGGCCGACGAGCTGGTCCACCAGCCGATCACCACAGTGCTCTCCGGTCCCGCGGCCGGCGCCCTGGGCGCCGGGATGATCGCCGGGGTGGCGGGCTTCGACCGGGTGCTGACCTGCGACGGTGGCGGCACGTCCACCGACGTAGCCGTGGTGATCGACGGGGAGCCGATGCTCACCACGGAGGGCAGCGTCGGGGCGTACCCGTCCAAGATCCCGATGATCGACGTCGTCACGATCGGCGCCGGCGGCGGTTCCGTCGCCTGGCTGTCCCCGGAGGGGACGCTGAAGGTCGGACCCCACTCCGCTGGTGCGGACCCCGGTCCGGCCTGCTACCCCCACGGTGGCGACCTGGCCACCGTCACCGACGCCCACCTGGTGCTCGGCCGGATCCCGCCCCACCTCCTCGGCGGCGAGATCCCACTTGATGTCGGAGCCGCCCGGTCGGCGGTGATCCGGCTCGCCGACCCGCTCGGTCTCAGCCTCGAGCAGTGCGCCGTCGGGATCCTCGAGGTCTCCGCCTGGAACCAGGCCAACGCGCTGCGCCAGGTCACGCTCAAGCGCGGTCTGGATGTGCGCGACTTCGCGCTCACCACGTTCGGCGGATCCGGATCGCTGCTGCTGTGCCGGCTCGTCGACATCCTGGGACTCCCGGCCGTGCTCGTGCCGCCCGACCCCGGCAACGTCTCGGCGTTCGGCCTGCTCACCGTGGACGTGCGGAACGACTACGTCCGGACACAGGTCGCCCGCCACGACCAGGTCGCGGTCGCTGAGCTGCAACGCGGGTACGACGAGCTTCGGACCCAGGCCGACGCTGCCCTGGCCAAGGAGGGCTTCGCTCCGGACCAGCGCCGGTTCGGCCGCTCCGCGGACCTGCGCTACGCCGGCCAGGCGTTCGAGGTGCGGGTACCCGTGCCCGACGGACCCCTCGACGCGGCGCGGATCGAGTCGGTGGCCGCGGCGTTCCACCGCGAGCACCGGGCTCTGTACGGCTACGACTTCGCCCAGGACGGCACCCAGGAGGTGGAGTGGGTGAACCTTCGAGTCTCCGGGATCGGCCCCATCCGCCGGCCGGACATCATCGAGCGTGCGGGCGCCGCGCCCACCGAGCGCGGGGAGGACCGACGGCGGCCGGTCTGCTTCGACTCCGCCGAGGGGTACGTCGACACGCCGACACTGTGGCGGCCGGACCTGCCGACCGGGGCGACGGTTCGTGGCCCGGCGGTCATCGAGGAGTTCGGCTCCACCGTGCCGGTGCACCCCGGGTTCACCGCGCGCGTCGACGGTTTCGGCAACCTCGTCGTCACCCGCGAGGAGGAGTCGTGACCGGGTCCAGGCCGGGGGAGCCGGTCTCGCGCCGGGCGCCGACGCAGTTCCCGTTCGGCCACCTGACCGACGATGCGGGCAGGGGCGCGGACCCGGTGCTGACGGAGATCGTCCAGGGCACCCTCGCCAGCGTCGAGAAGGAGGTCGAGACCGCGATCGCTCGCACCTCGCGGAGCCCGATGATCCGCGACGCCCACGACTTCCGGGCGGGCATCCACGACCGGCTGCTGCGCAAGCTCACCGGTCGCTCGTACAGCGCGCTGGTGCACCCGGTGGCCAGGGACTTCCCCCTCGCGCAGATGCGCGAGGGGGACGTGTTCTTCCACAACGACGTGTACCGCTCCGAGGGTGGGATCGGGCACCTGCCCGACCTGTGCGTGACGGTCCCGGTGTTCCACGAGGGGTCGGTGGTGGCGTTCGTGCAGGCCTTCGGCCACCACGACGACATCGGCGGCAGCGTGCCGGGGTCGATGCCCAGCACGGCCACCAGCGTGTTCGTGGAGGGCCTGATGGTCCCGCCGATCCGGTTGTGGGACGCCGGCGTACCGAACCGGGCGGCGCTGACGATCATGACGCGCAACTCGCGGATGCCCGAGTCGCTCGCCGCCGACCTCGACGCGGAGTGCTCGGCCTGCCTAATGGGCGCGCGCCGGCTCGGCGAGCTGTTCGACCGGTACGGCCGGGCCCAGGTGGAGGCCTGCTTCGACGCGATCATCGACCGCACCACCGAGACCTTCCGCCGCGAGATCCTCGGCAAGATCCCTGTCGGGAGCTGGGTGTGGGAGGACTACGCCGAGCACGACGGCGTGGACGAGCCACGGCTGCACCGGCAGCGGATCACCCTGACCCGCACCGCCGCCGACGACCCCGACGGGGAACGGCTGATTCTCGACTTCGCCGGGACCTCCGTTCAGGCGAAGGGCCCGATCAACCACTGCGGCGACTACAGCGATGGGGTCTTCCTCAAGAAGTGGCTGGCGCCGATCCTGCGCAACCTCGCCGAGACGCCCGAGCGGATGGCCGAGCTCGACGTCAACGAAGGGGTGGTGCCGCTGATCGAGATGCGATTCCCGGCGCCCGGCACGCTGCTCACCCCGGTCTTTCCCGCCCCCACCAACGCCCGCACGTTCGTCATCCTGCGGCTCCTCGGCGTGCTGGCCGGGGCGCTCGCCAAGGCCGTGGACGGTCGGATGCCGGCCGACCAGGAGACCATCCGCTACACCGGGGTCTACGGCTCGGACCTGCAGGGGAGGCCCTACCTGATGCGGGAGGTCCTCGGCGGCGGCTCCGGTGGCCGGCCCTACGCGGACGGTGAGGACACCATCCATGTGGTGCCCGACTCCCGGAACCTGCCTACCGAGTTCACCGAGGGCCGGTTCCCGTTCGTCGTCGAGCGGCTCGCGCTGGCCACCGACTCCGGCGGCCCGGGCAGGTACCGCGGCGGTCTCGGCTACGAGAAGCACATCCGGATGCTCAAGGACGCCCACTTCATGTCGATCGCCGACCGCTCCATCCTGGCCTGCTGGGGGGTGCGCGGCGGCCGGGCCGGGCGACCCTTCGACGTCGTCATCGACCCGGGTGGCCCGCGCGAGCGCATCGTGGATGCGCTGGCCGATGCGGAGCCGGTGTCCGCGGGTGAGGTGATCCGGATCCGCACCACCGGGGGCGGCGGCTGGGGCGACCCGCTGGAACGCGAGCCGGACGCGGTGGTCCGCGACGTGGCGTGGCACAAGGTCTCCCCCGAGGGCGCCCTGGCGGACTACGGAGTCGTGCTCACCGGCTCGCTGGACGGCGACGACCTCGGGTACGACGACGCGGCGACCAGGCGGCGACGAGCAGAGATCGCCGAACACCGCGCGGACTCGGCCTTCTTCGATCGGGGGCCGGGATTCGTGCGCCTCAGCGGCGTGTCGCACGCCGAGGTGGACTGGCTCTGAACCACCCCGTGTGAGAAGTTCCATAGCCCCTCGGCCATCGAGCCGTTGACCTCCCCTGACTACTGACTACTCTGGGTAGTACTTCAGCCGAGCCGGCACGAGCAGTAGGCGATGATCATGGTCGGGCAGGATCTGGACCGCGACGCGAGCGCGAACCGCACAACCGCCGAAGCGGGAGCCCAGGGACGCCAGACACCCCAGCCGGACCTGTCGGCGCGCTTCCCCGGTCTCCCCACCGTCATCCACGGCAACGGCGCGGTGGCGCACGTGATGAGCCAGGTGTGCGGCGGCGTCATCGGCTACCCCATCACGCCCTCGACCGAGATCTCCGAGATGTTCGAGATGGCCCTGGCCGAGGGTGCGGTCAACGTGTGGGGCAAGCACCCGTTCTTCTTCAGCCCCGAGGGGGAGCACTCCGCCCAGAGCGGGGCCCTCGGCGCGGCGCTCACCGGCGGGCAGTACATCTCCAACGCGTCCTCGAGCCAGGGGATCCTCTACGCGATGGAGTCGCACTACGTCACCGTCGGCAAGAAGATCGGCGGCTTCGTGCTGCAGGTGGCCGCGCGGGTCGTGTCCAAGCACTCGCTCAACGTGATGGCCGGTCACGACGACATCTACGGCCTGATGTCGTCGGGATACACGATCCTGTTCGGCGCGAGTCCCCAGGAGGCCGCCGACCTGGCGGCCATCTCCTACCGCACCTCGGCGCTGTCGCTGATCCCGGTGGCCAACGCGATGGACGGGTTCTCCACCAGCCACATGCTCAGCGAGGCCCGGCTGCCCGAGCCGGAGCTGCTGCGCGAGTACCTCGGGGACCCCGCCGGCCGGATCGTCTCGCCCACGCTGGCGCAGGAGGTGCTCTTCGGGTCTCGCGGCCGGGTGCATCAGCTGCACGAGTACCTCACCCGCAACGCCGTCGACTTCGCCGACGCGGACGTCGCGGCGCTGACGGACTGGATGCAGGCCCATGCGGACGCGGTCGAGGCCGACAACGAGGGTGAGCTGCTGCCCGAGACCCGGGCCTGGGTGCCCGCGGACCTGTGGGCGCCGTGGCGGCGTCAGTGGCGCAACGCGTTCGAGAAGGGCACCCGTCAGCTGGTGCCGGCGCTCGTGGACGTGAACAACCCCGGCCTGACCGGCCCGGTGCAGAACCAGCCGGACTTCCAGGCCGGTGCGGTGGACCACCGCACGCACTTCGCGTCGGCCGTGCCGGCCTTGGTCCGGCAGGCGATGGAGGAGTACGGCGACCTCACCGGCCGCCGCTACCAGCCGATCCACACGGTCGGCTGCGAGGACGCCGACTACGTGATGGTGGGGCTCGGCTCGGTGACCGAGGACGTCGAGGCGGTGCTGCCGTACCTGCGCGCCCAGGGGCACAAGGTGGGCCTGGTCGCGGTGAAGCTGCTCCAGCCGTTCCCCGACGCCGAGCTGGTCGCCGCGCTGACCGGGAAGAAGGCGGTGACGGTGCTCGAGCGGTCCGACCAGACCGCCCTCACGACCCAGGTCACGCAGGCGCTGTTCAAGGCCCACGAGAACGTCGACGGGGTGCGGCACCCCGGCATCCCGGCACTCGAGCGGCTGCCCCGGGTGACCACGGCGATCTTCGGGCTCGGCGGGCACGACCTCCAGCCGCGGCACCTGGTCGCTGCGTTCCGGGCCATGGCCGAGGGACACCCGGCCCCGCTGGTGTACCTCGGCTCGCAGTTCTTCGAGAAGGACCCGTCGCCGGAGACCGCGGAACTGCAGGCCCGGCTGCGGGCGGCGTACCCCGAGACCGAGCAGATGGCGCTGGAGACCGAGCCCAACCCGCACCTGCTGCCGGACGGGGCGGTGCGGATCCGGTTCCACTCCGTGGGCGGCTACGGCACCATCGCGACCGGCAAGCTCCTTACCGACATCCTCGCGGGTGCACTCGGCCTGCACTCGAAGTCCGCACCCAAGTACGGCTCGGAGAAGTCCGGGGCGCCGACGAACTACTACATCACGCTGAGCCCGGAGCCGGTGAAGATCACCAATGCCGAGCTCGAGGACGTCGAGATCGTGATCTCGCCGGACCACAAGGTGTTTCACCACACCGACCCGCTGCGTGGCCTCGCCGAGGGCGGCACGTTCGTCATGCAGTCGGACCGCACCCCCGAGGACGTGTGGCGCGACCTGCCGAAGCGGGCCCGGCGGACGATCCGCGAACGGCGGATCCGGCTCCTCGTGCTCGACGCTTTCGGGGTGGCCCGGCGGCACGCGCCCCAGGTCGAGCTGGAGACCCGGATGATGGGGATCGCGTTCATCGGCGCGGTCGCCGGGCACGTCGACGCCATCACGGCCGGTGCCACCGAGGCCGCGATCCTCGAGAAGGTGCGCGAGCAGATCGCCAGGAAGTTCGGCAGCAAGGGCGAAGCGGTCGTCGAGGGGAACATGGCCGTGGTCCGCGCCGGCAGCGAGGCGACGAAACGGGTCGACTACGACGACCCGGTCCTCGTCGAGATCGACCGGCTCCCCGAGCCGCTGCCGCTCTACACCTCCGCCCTGTCCGCCGAGTGCGCCTGCGCGAACGCCGCCGGCTGCGCAGCCACGGGCATCTTCGACCGTGAGTACTACGAGAACATGGTCGCGAAGCCGTTCCGCGAGGGGACCATCGGGGAGGCGCCGGTGCTGCCCGGCACCGGGCTGTTCATGCCCGCCGGAACCGCCGCCACCAAGGACAAGGGGCTGTTCCGGCGCACCGTGCCGGAGTTCCACGCCGACCTCTGCACCGGGTGCCTCGAGTGCGCGCTCGCCTGCCCGGACGCCGCGATCCCGAACTCGGTGCACGAGATCCACGAGCTCCTGCTCACCGGCATCGACGAGCTGGAGCTGCCGGAGCTGCAGCGTGACGCACTGCGCGCGCAGGTCTACCCGCTCGCCGAGCGGGTCCGGGAGGCCTACCGGCAGACCAAGGGCCCCCAGGCGTTCCACGAGCTGGTCGCCGAGGCGGCGACCGGCATCACCAGTGACCAGACCTCGCTGCCGCGCAACCTCGAGCGTCTCGTGGCCAGGCTCGCCACCTACCCGGTAGCTCGGACCCGCCCGTTCTTCGACGCGTTGGAGCGGACCGAGCCCGGCACCGGCGGGCTCTTCGCGGCCACCATCGACCCCTGGAAGTGCACCGGGTGCCTGGAGTGCGTCGACGTCTGCGGACCCGACGCCCTGGTCGCCCGCGACCAGGACGACGAGCTGCTCACCCAGCTGCAGGAGCGGTTCGCGTTCATGTCCCGGACCCCCAACACCGCCGGTCACTTCCACGAGGACGCCACCGACCCCGACGGCGACCTGAAGCGGCTGTTCCTGGACCGCAGCAACTACTACGCCACGACCGGTGGCCACGGTGGCTGCCGGGGCTGCGGCGAGGTGACCGCGATCCGGCTGCTCATGTCGACCAGCCACGCGGTGGGGGACAAGCGGCGCCGTGGTCACGTGCGCGAGCTCGACGAGCTCCTGGTGGGGTTGAGCGACAAGCTCCGGTCCCTCGACGCGGAGCCCGGGTCCTCCGACCGGGCGGCTCGGATCCGCTCGGCCATCGACATCCTGGAGCGGCGGCTCTACCACCTGGAGAGCGGGCCGACGGGGAAGGGCCAGTCGGCCACGGTGATCGCCAACGCCACCGGGTGCAGCAGCGTGTATGCCTCGACCATGCCCTACAACCCCTACCAGGACCCCTGGGTCAACAGCCTGTTCCAGGACGCCCAGCCGCTGGCCAAGGGGATCTTCGAGGGCATCTCGGCCCAGGCGGTCGCTGAGGTGCGGGCGCTGCGCATCGCCCGGCTCGAGCTGGCGGACGCGTACGACCCCGAGCGGCACGACGACGAGCTGCGGCTGCTCACCTGGGGTCAGTTCTCCACCGCCGAGCTGGAGCTGCTGCCCACGATCCTGACGATCGGCGGCGACGGCGCGACGTACGACATCGGCTTCGGGGCGCTCTCGCGGGTGCTCGCCAGCGAGACCCCGATCAAGGTCATGGTCCTAAACACCGGCGTCTACTCCAACACCGGCGGTCAGGCCTCGACGTCGAGCTTCACCGGGCAGGACTCCGACCTGGCCCGGTTCGGGTCGGCGCAGCGGGGGAAGCACGAGACCCGCAAGGAGCTGGCGCTGATCGCCTCGTTCCACCCCAACGTCTTCGTGTGTGCGACCAGCACCGCGCTGCAGGGGCACTTCCTCAGGTCGGCGATGGAGTTCCTCGACTACACCGAGGCGCCCGCGGTGATGGACGTCTACACCCCCTGCGGTGCCGAGCACGGGATCGCCGACGACGCTTCGTCCCAGCGGGCCCGGCTGGCGGTGGAGAGCCGGATGAACCCGGTGTTCGTGCACGACCCGCGGCGCGGCGCCACGCTGCACGACTGGTTCTCCCTCGAAGGGAACCCGGACCCGGACCAGACCTGGACGACCGCGACGGTCGAGTACCTCGACGAGGCCGGCGACCTGCAGCTCCTGGAGACGCCGCTGACCCCGGCCGACTTCGCGCTCGGCGAGGTGCGGTTCAAGAAGCACTTCCGCCGCCTCGTCGAAGCCGACGTCCCGGCGTCGGTGCCGATCGACGAGTTCGTGGACCTGCCGGAGGGCGAGCGGGACGAGCACGTGCCGTTCGTGTGGGCGACCGATGCCGACAAGCACCTGATCAAGGTGCGGGTGGACGCCACGATCGTCGCTCTCGTGGAGGACCGGCGCCGCTACTGGCAGATCCTGCAGTTCCTGGCCGGCGTCCACCTGGCGCGGCTCAACGCCCTCCACCACGACGACGTGGAGGAGCTGCGCGCGCGCTACGACGAGGCCCAGCGCCAGCGGGAGACGTCGCTGGACGAGATCGCCACGGCGCTGTCCGAGCTGGCCACCTCCGGCACCGCCGCGCCGCTCCCCGGGGCGGTCCTCGGCGGTACGCCTGGGTCGGCGGCGGCGGCGCCGACGGCTGCGACCGCCCCCGTTGCCTCGGACTCCGCCGGGCTGCCGGTGGTGACGCTGGCGGAGGAGGACCAGCTCCTCTGCAACGACTGCAAGACCTGCTACCAGGACCTGCCGCAGCTGTTCGAGAAGACCAAGATCGTGGTCCACGGGCAGGCCCGCGACGTGGCCCGGCTGATTCCCGGTGCGCTGGAGAAGACCGAGGTCACCCCCGAGCTCCGGGCCCGGATCCACCGGGTCGCAATGAACTGCGACGCGGAGATCATCCATGAGCACTGAGGCGGGGCCCGGTCCGACCGACACCCTCGCCGAGACAGGGAGCGACCCGCGGCTCGCGCTGCTGCAGCGCCGGCTGGACGCGGACCCCCGAGCCTTCCGGGACGTCTTCATCACCGAGGGCATGGGCGCCGTGGCCGCCGAGTTCCGGCGGCCTGAGCTGGGGGCGGCCTTCATCCACCGCATGTGGGACGCCCTGCTCCGCGACGACGACGCCAGTGCGGTGCTCATGCGTTTCGTCTGGAACCTGCCACTCGGGATGAAGCGGAAGTTCATCCGCGCCCTCGACCAGGACCTGCGTGAGCGCTACCCGATGTTCGCGGGGCTGTCCGACGACTGGCCGGCCGGCAGCGCGATCCCGCCGTACACGCGTCCGGCGGAGGAGCGCTCCCACGACTTCGACCTGGTCAACCAGGGCTTCCTCGGCTACCTCACCCTCGGCTACACCCAGCGCGAGGTCGACCTGTTCGTCTGGCTCGAGGCGCTGCGCGACAAGCAGTGCGCGGACAAGCCGTGCGAGCTCGGGCTCTTCCTGGCCGAGCACAAGAAGCCCATCGGCGGATGTCCCGTGAAGATCCACATCCCGGTGATGATGGAGCTGCTCGGCACCGGACGCTTCCGCGAGGCGATGGAGCTCATCGAGTCCAGCAACCCGCTGCCCAACGTGACCGGACGGGTGTGCCCCCAGGAGCTGCAGTGCCAGGGGGTGTGCATCCACACCAAGATGCCGATCCAGGTGGGTCAGCTCGAGTGGTTCCTCCCGCAGCGGGCCCGGCTGCTGGACCCGGACGGCCCGGCCCGGCGATACGCCGGCACGCCGGACCCGTGGGAGGTCGCGGTGAAGCCCCCGGTGGCGATCATCGGCTCCGGGCCGGCCGGGCTCATCAACGCCTACCTGCTGGCCGCCGAGGGCTTCCCGGTGACGATCTTCGAGGCCTTCCACGCCCTCGGCGGGGTGCTGCGCTACGGCATCCCCGAGTTCCGGCTCCCCAACGACCTGGTCGATGACGTCGTCGCGAAGATCAAGCTGCTCGGCGGCCGCTTCGTCCCGAACTTCGTGGTCGGCAAGACCGCGACCCTCCAGGACCTGCGCGACGCCGGTTTCTGGCGCATCTTCGTCGGCACCGGGGCCGGTCTCCCGCGGTTCATGAACGTGCCGGGCGAGCACCTCAACAACGTCATGTCGGCCAACGAGTTCCTCGCCCGCGTCAACCTCATGCAGGGCCTGCGCCCCGACTACGAGACGCCGCTGCCGGCCACCGAGGGGAAGCAGGTGCTGGTGATCGGCGGCGGCAACACGGCCATGGACGCCGCGCGCACGGCGTACCGGCTCGGCGGCCACGTCACGATCGTCTACCGCCGTACTCAGGCCGAGATGCCGGCCCGGGTCGAGGAGCTCCACCACGCCCTGGAGGAGGGCATCGCCCTGCGGGTGCTCGCCGCGCCGTACGAGTTCGTCGGCGACGAGGAGCACCGGGTGACCACCGCTCTGCTGGACCTGATGGAGCTCGGTAGCCCCGATGAGTCCGGCCGGCGCAGTCCGGTGCCGACCGGGGCACGGGAGACGATGCCGGCGGACCTGGTGATCATGGCGCTGGGCAACGCCCCCAACCCGATCCTCAAGGACTCCGAGCCGCGGCTCGCCACCACGAAGTGGGGGACCATCGACGTCGACGGCGAGGGATCCCAGGAGACCTCCCTGCCGGGCGTGTACTCCGGGGGCGACGCGGCCCGCGGCGGCTCCACCGCGATCAACGCAGCCGGTGACGGGCAGACCGCGGCGCGGCAGATCCTCGGGCAGGTCGACCTTGATGCTGCCGACATCCGTCGGCGGGTGGCCGCCGCGAGGGCCTACAGCGAGCTGGGGGTCGCGGCGAACCGGATCGTGCGTCGCGTCGAGCTGGCCGACGGCATCGTCGAGCTCCGGGTGCACGCGCCTCTGGTGGCCGACTCGGCTCGCGCCGGGCAGTTCGTGCGGGTGCTCGCCCATGAGGACGGGGAGCTCATTCCGCTGACTCTCGCGGACTGGGACACCGACGCGGGGACCATCGACCTGGTGATCCAGGGCCTGGGTACCAGCAGCATCGAGATCAACCGGATGGCCGTGGGTGACTGCATGTCCGGGATCGCTGGCCCTCTCGGCCGGCCCAGCGAGCTGAACCACTACGGACCGGACCGGACGGTGGTGTTCACAGCCGGGGGGGTCGGCCTCCCGCCGGCGTACCCGATCGCGCGTGAGCACCTGCGACTCGGCAACCATGTGACGCTGATCGCCGGGTTCCGCACCGCCGACCTGCGCTTCTGGGTCGAGGCCGACGAGCGCGTGGGGCGGCTGCAGGCGGAGTACCCGGACCTGCTCGACGTCATCTACACCAGCAACGACGGCAGCTTCGGCGTCGAGGGCTTCGTCACCGGTCCCCTGGAGGAGCTCCTTGAGGCGAACCGACGCGGCGCGGGGCGGGAGGTGGCCGAGGTCGTCGCGATCGGGCCGCCGCTGATGATGCGCGCGGTCACCGAGCTCACCCGGCCGTACGGCGTGCACACGGTGGCCAGCCTGAACTCGATCATGGTGGACGCGACGGGTATGTGCGGGGCCTGCATGGTCCCGGTCCTGATCGACGGGGCCTTGGTGCGCAAGCACGCCTGCATCGACGGCCCGGAGATCGACGCACACATCATCGACTGGGAGAAGTTCCTGCCCCGCTTCGGCCTGTTCCGCCAGCAGGAGCGCGACAGCATGGTGCGCCACGGGTTCGCCTGAGTCGGGTGTGCTTGGGCTGCCCTCGGGCAGGATGGGGCCGTGGAGGAGATCGTCGCGTTGTACGACGAGGAGGGTCGTCCGTGCGGCTCGGCGCCGCGCTCCCGGATGCGGGCGGAGAACCTGCGCCACGCGGCGACGGCGGTGGTGGTCCGCGACTCCCTGGGTCGCGTGTATGTGCATCGACGTACCGACACCAAGGACGTCTATCCCGGGTGCTACGACTTCGCCGCCGGTGGCGTCCTGCTGGCCGGTGAGGACCCGGACGTGGCTGCTGCCCGGGAGGCGGAGGAGGAGCTCGGCGTCACCTCCGCGCTGGTCCGGCTGGGGGAGGGCGACTATGCCGACGACCACACCCGGTATCACGCGTTCCTCTACGAGACGACCTGGGATGGACCGGTGCGCTGGCAGCCGGAGGAGGTGGCCTCGGGGGAGTGGGTGACCCTGGAGCGGCTCGCCGCCCTGATCGACGACCCGGAGGTCCCGGTCATGCCCGACACCGCTGCCCTGCTCGCCGGCTGGCTGAGCGGGCGGCTGGCCGATGTCGCGCATCCAGATCAGGGGTGGGACAGCGTGACCACGCTGGTCGAGGGCCGCTGGGTCGATCGGGTGCCGCGCCGGCCCCAGGTGGCTGAACGGCTGCTCGCCGAGACCCGGCTGCTGCCGCGGCTGACCGCCCGGCTGGATCCGGAGCTGGGGATCCGCGTCCCCGAGCCGGTGGTGCTGGAGGCCGACCCGCTCCGCGTGCGGCACCCGGTCGTGCCCGGTCGGCCCAGCGAGCCGGCGGCGCTGTCCGCCGTCGACGGGGCCCGCCTCGGAGCGTTCCTGCGCGCGCTGCACCGGACCCCGCCCGACGTCTATGCCGACACCGGCGTCCCCGACGCCGATACCGCGCTCGCGAGCCTGGCGGAGACCCTCGCCGACATGCGGAGCCGGGTGCTGCCGCTGCTGCCGGCGGGGCGCGGACCGGCAGCCGAGGGCCTGCTGGCCGCGGCTGGAGCGCCGTACGACCCATGCCTGGTTCACGGCGACCTCGGGCCGGAGCACCTTCTCGCGGACGACTCCGGCCTGACGGGAGTGATCGACTGGAGCGATGCCGTCGTCGGTGACCCCGCCGTCGACCTCGCCTGGCCCCTCCACGGCACCCCCTCCCCCTTCGCCGACGCGGTCGCCGCTGCGTACGGTGCCAATGAAGAGCTGGTTCGCGGGGCCCACCGTTGGCACCGCCTCGGACCCTGGTGGGAGGTCCTCGCCGGACTCGACCACCTCGGTCCCTCCGTGGTCGAGTCCGGACTGGCGGGAGTGCTCGCGCGGCTGTGACCCGACGCACCAACCGAAATGGCTGACTTCCGCGCGGTGTGACAGCCATTTTGGTTGGTACGACGTGAACCCAGCCGCCACATTCATTTGGACGAACGTCCAGTTCTCGGCTAGACTTCGCTCATTCAAGTGAGCCGAAGGGAGGCAGTCATGACTGGCATTCAGAAGGTGTTCCGGCGTTGGCAGATCGCGCACGAGGAGTTGCAGCAGCATCACCTGGAGGAGTCGCGGTCTCGGTCGCGGGCCATGCTTGGCGCCTACGGGCTCACCTCGAGCGGG
>CAZKEZ010000004.1:15999-33712 GCA_964551905.1 uncultured Nocardioides sp.
GCTCAGTCGAACCAGTCGCGGCGCATCCGGTAGATCCACCGTCGGTGCGGGTGCTCGCTGACCGACCAAAGCCGGTCGTCACCCGCTGAGTAGGACAGGTCCTCAGGGCCCATCGGCGTCGTGAACCATCGCCGACGCGGACGGTCGAGGCTGCCGACGTACGTCGATCCGGGGAGCCACGGGCCGTTGGAGATGGACAGGTACCACCGGCCGTCGACGGCCACTGCCCCCTGCATCCGGGTGATGCCGGCGTCGGCGAGGTCCAGCGGGTGGGAGTGCCCGTCCTCTCCGGTCGCCAGCAGCCCGGAGGACTCGTCGATGGGGAACCGCGCGATGCGGGTGGTCTGGTCTCCGCGCCCGTACTCCCCGGCGATCAGGGCGGGATCGGCCGACCGGTCGAGGGACAGGAACGAGTAGCGGAGCCCGGTGCCACCCTCGGCTGTGTGGGCGCGGTAGGAGAAGCGCACCGGCAGCAGGTACCGGTAGCCGAACGACGCCACCCCGTCGCTGACCACGCCGTCCCCGCCCACGCCGAGGTGCCGCAGCCCACGGTGGCCGAGGGGGTCTGGGATCCGCAGCAGGTCGTCGACCCGACAGGTCACGAACCCACGTCCGGTCGCGGCGACGTGCAGGTACGGGCCGCACCACGCCAGCCCGCCGGCGTGCACCCGGAGCGGTCGCAGCTGCAGCCGGCCGTCCGTCAACGCGGGAACCACCAGCAGGACGTGCCGGTAGCGCAGGGTGTCGAGGTCGATGAAGGTGAGCCGGGACCCCTGGCTGACCCCGCCGACCGGCTTGGCGTACCAGGTCACGACCAGGACGCGTCGCGCGGTCGGCGCCGCGTCGGAGGTGGTGATCCCCTGCGGCCACCACTCTCGGGTACGGCGGTCCTCGCGGTCCCACGTCCAGGCCGTCTCGACGGCGCGACCGAAGTACCCGAAGGAGCGACGACCTTGGCGGCCGAGGTCGGCCAGCAGGTCGTCCAGCCCCATGCGCCCGCCGAGGAGCGCCGCCAGGGCGTCGATCTCGTCGACGTTCTCCTGGGTGCGGTCCAGGTGCACTCCCGACACGGCGTCACCGTACCCCCGGGCGTCGACACCGGGGTACGGCTCGGTCAGCGCGTGGTCACGTCATCGGGGCCCGGGTTCACCACCAGCTTGTCGATCACGAACTCGAGGTAGCAGAACTCCCCCTCGGGCTCCGGTGCGTGCCAGCGCGCCGCACCGAGAGAGGCAAGACGTCGTCCGCCCAGCTCGCGGTACCCCGTCAGCGGCGTGGACCAACGCTGAGGAAGGAAGGTGCGGCCGTTGGCCGAGGCGCGCAGCCGGTCGTCGCTGACGAAGTCCACCAGCTGACCGACCTCGTCGGTGACCAGTTCGGCCCGGACCGAGTGGCCGGCGTGGGTGAAGGTGCCGCCGGCTCGATGCTCGTCCAGCGGCTCCCAGGCCACGGGAGCGTCGATGATCGCCGCGGGTGCCATCACGCAGAGTTCGTTGAACAGCGTCACGGTCTCCGCCTGGGTCAGCTCCGGCCCGGACGCGCGGACCATCGGCAGCATGGAGCACAGCCGCACCCGCATCGTGGCCCGCCCGTCGGCGTACACGTGCAGGACGTCGACGGGCAGCCCCTTCATCGTGGCGTTGAGGTAGAAGAGCCGGTTCGGCTGCGAGCCGTAGGTGTTGACCTGCTCCCCGCGGAAGGTCATCCAGGGCTGGTCGGCGCCGGCCCTGATCCGCCCGTGGACCCGGGCCCGGAACGCGACGACCCGGGGCTGCCCGACAGCGCCCGTGTGGCGGAGGTACTCGGCCACCGGAGCTGGCAGCGCCTCGAGGTCCGAGTCGGTCACCACGTCGCCCGGCTCGACCCGCGGCACCTCTCGCAGCGCGCGACGCGCCCGACGGCGCAGCTCTGCCCGGGCGCTGACCGGACCGCGCGAGGCGAAGCCGTAGGCAACGGCCAGCAGCAGGGCGAGGTTGATCACGGTGCCGGCGCGGGCGTCCCGCCACTCCGTCGTCACCGCCACCTGCGAGACAAGGACCGCCGCCAGCAGTACCAGCCACCACCAGCGCCGGCGCAACGCGAGCGCGAGCGCTGCTCCCGCGAGCAGGAGCGCCGGCACCACCCACCACGGATTGCGGCCGACGCCGATCAGGTGGATCAGGGCGTGGATGACGATCAGTGCCACGATCAGCCAGCGCACCACGCCCCGCACCCCTCGATCCTGTCACCGCCAGTGGCGGTCGGCGATCATGGGGTCGTGCGCGGGATCTTCTACGAGGAGGCGGACGCCCGAGCGGTGGTTCGACAGCTCGAGGGCGAGGGCTTCGCGGTCAGCCTGGTCCGGGAGCGGCCCGCCGGCGAGGACCATGACCTCGACCACCCGTGGGCGGTGCTGACCGACGCTCCCGAGGTCCGGCTCGAGCTGCTGGTCGAGCAGTACGACGGCTGGCTGGACGCGGAGTGACCCGTCTCGCGTGGTGTGCGGGAGCTCTACTCTGTCCCCCATGACCACAACGCCGGAGCAGGTGCCGGAGCATCGACTGCTGCTTGTCCACGCGCACCCCGACGACGAGTCGATCGGGCAGGGCGCCACGATGGCGAAGTACGCCGCCGAGGGTCGCGGGGTCACTCTGGTCACCTGCACCGCGGGAGAGATGGGCGAGATCCTGGTGCCCGGCCTGGAGCATCTGGCCGCAGACCAGACCGACATGCTCGGCGTCCATCGCCGCGAGGAGCTGGCCGCAGCGATGGCCGCTCTCGGCGTCACCGACTACCGGTACCTCGGCGGCTTCGGCCGCTACCGAGACTCGGGCATGAAGTGGCATGAGGACGGCCACGCGGCGCCGGCCGACGACGTGCACGAGAACGCCTTCTGGCATGCCGACCTCACCGAGGCCGCCAGCCTGCTGGTCGAGGTCATCCGCGAGGTCCGCCCGCAGGTTCTCGTCACGTACGACGAGTTCGGCGGCTATGGCCACCCGGACCACATCCAGGCGCACCGGGTAGCGATGTACGGCGCCCAGCTGGCCGCGGTCCCATCCTTCCGGCGCGATCTCGGCCCGGCGTGGGACATCGCCAAGATCTACTGGGGGGCGATGTCGGAGAGCCGGATGCGGGCCGGCCTCCGGGCGCTACGCGACGCGGGCGACACGACGACGTTCGAGGGGATGGACCCCGACGGGGACCTGCCCCGGTTCGTGGTCAAGGACGAGGATCTGGCGGCGGTGGTCGAGGCCGCGCCGTACGCCGAGGCGAAGTTGGACGCGTTGCGAGCCCACGCCACGCAGATCACCGTCGACGGTCCGTTCTTCGCGCTGTCGAACAACCTGGGTGCGCAGGTGTGGGCCACCGAGTTCTTCCGGCTGGCCAAGGGGAGCCCGGGGCCGGTCGGCCCGGAAGGTCTCGAGACCGACCTGTTCGCCGGTCTGTGACCCGGTGCCGCGCCTTGTCAGGACCCTGACCCGGATCGTTCTCGCCCTCGGCCTCGCCGTGGCCGGGGCGGTCACCGCCGTGGCGGTGGTGGCCGTCCACCCGCACTGGTGGGGCCTGGCGCTGGGCCTCGGGGCCGGGGTGGCCGTGGTCCTCGCGCTGCCGGCGCGGTGGTGGTGCCGGCCGTGCTACGCGGGCGGCTGGGCGGCGATGGTCGGCTACCTGAGCGTCCCTCGCCCCGAGGGTGACTACGCCGTCGCCTCCGACCTCCCCGGCTACGCCCTCCTTGTCGGCACCTTCGCCCTCGTGCTCCTCTCCCTGCTCACCCTCCGCCCCACCCCCCGTTGAAACGTGCCCCCGGGCGGGTTGAGACGTGCCTTGGGGCGGGTTGAGACGTGCCTCCGGGCGGGTTGAAACGTTCCTCCGGGCGGGCGGCTCCGGTGCGGGCCTGTGCCCGCCACCCGCCTAGGATGTCCGGCGTGAGTCATCCCGGCGCCGCCCCCAAGGAGAAGGCGGGCGGCAAGGTCGTGGCCCTGTTGCTGCTGGGACTGGCGGTCCTCTTCGCGGGCCTGTACCTCACGGCCTACCTGGTGGCTGACGACCGGATCCCGCGCGGCACCACCGTCGCCGGCGTCGATGTGGGCGGGCAGACCGCACCCGAGGCCGCGGAGACGCTGCGCACCGAGCTGGACGATCGGGACGAGGAACCGATCCCCGTGTCCGTGGACGGCGCGGAGACCTCGGTGGATCCGACCGAGGCCGGGCTCAGCGTCGACTTCGAGGCCTCCGCCGAGGCTGCCGGTGGGGGTCGGAGCTGGTCGCCGGTGCGGCTCTGGGAGTACTTCACCGGCGGTGACGAGGTGGCCCCGGTGCTCGAGGTGGACCGGTCCGCACTGGCCCAGGAGCTGGACCGGCTCACCCAGGAGTACGGCGAGCCGGCCCGCGATGGTGCGGTCGGGTTCCGCGGCACGCGAGTCGTGGTGCGCGAGCCGGCCACCGGCCGTGGGGTCGACGTCGACGAGGGCTCCCGGGCGCTGGAGGCGGCGTACCTGGCTGAGGACGGCACGCCGGTCGAGCTCCCGGTGGTTCCGCTGGAACCTCAGATCGGTGCGGACGCCGTCCGCGCCGCGGTCGACGACTTCGCCAACCCGGCGGTCTCGGGACCGGTGACTCTGGTCTTCGGCCGCTCGCCGGTCACGCTGGCGCCGGGGGACTTCACCCGGGCGCTGAGCCTCGAGCCGGTCGACGATCGGCTCGAGCCACGGGTGAACGCCCGGAAGCTGGCCGCGCTCGTGGACGACGGGATCTCCGAGGGGGCACCCGAGGACGCCACGGTGGCCCTGGTCGACGGCCGACCCAGGGTGGTACCGGCGAAACCCGGGGTCACCTACCGCCGGGCCGACGTGAGCGAGTCGTTCCTCGACCTGGTGACGCGACCATCCGGGGAACGTCGGATGGAGGTGCCCTCGACGGTCACGGAGCCGGAGTTCACCACCGCCGACGCCCGCAAGCTCCGGATCCGGGAGAAGGTCTCGACGTTCACGACGTACTACCCCTACGCGGAGTACCGCAACGTCAACATCGGGCGGGCCGCAGAGCTGGTCAACGGGACCGTGCTCAAGCCCGGCGAGACCTTCAGCCTGAACGACACCGTGGGGGAACGGACCCGCGAGAACGGATTCACCGAGGGCTTCATCATCAGCAACGGGATCTTCAAGGAGGACCTCGGCGGCGGCGTGTCACAGATGGCGACCACCACCTTCAACGCGATGTTCTTCGCCGGCCTGGAGGACGTCGAGCACAAGCCGCACTCCTTCTACATCGACCGGTACCCGGAAGGTCGCGAGGCGACGGTCGCCTGGGGCTCCGTGGACCTGCGGTTCCGCAACGACACACCGTACGGCGTGCTAATCCAGGCCGGCGTCACCCCGGCCACGGGCTCCAGCCAGGGCGTCGTGACGGTGTCGATGTGGTCGACGAAGTACTGGGACATCACCACCAAGACCGGCGACCGCTACAACTTCACGTCGCCGGGGACCCGGACCCTGACGACGGCGGACTGCTACCCGAACACCGGGTACGGCGGTTTCGACGTCGACGTGTGGCGCTACTTTCGTCGCCACGGGGAGTCCGCACTCGTGCGCACCGAGAAGATGCACACGACGTACATCCCCTCGGACACCGTCATCTGCAAGTAGCGGTCAGCAAGCGGCGAGGTAGCGGTAAGCGTGGTGCGCCGTGAAGCCGAGTCGCTCATAGAGGCCGAGGGCCGGCAGGTTGTCCGAGATGACCTGCAGATGCGTCGTCGTAGCGCCCTGCTCCGCGCCCCAGTCGAGGAGCGACGCCACGAGCGCCAGCCCGAGTCCCCTGCGCCGCCGGTCGGACCGTACCGTCAGCGACCGCAGGCCCAGCCAGTCGCCGTCGAGCGCCGCGACACCGCTGGCCTCACCACCGATGCGGGCTACGACCGACCCCTCCTCCACCTCCAGGTCCACGCCGTAGGCGGGTCGCTCGACCAGCCGGCGCCGGGCCGCAGCGACCCCGCCCAGCAGGAACAGCGAGTCCGCGTCGGCGCTCTCGGGCACCCAGCCCGCGGCGCGGAACAGTCCCTCCTCGGCGGAGTCCGGCAGCACCGCGGCGATCGGCCGTCGGTCGAGGTCCCGGTAGTGCCGGGTCACCAGGTCGACCCCGCCTGGCTCGGGCGGACCCATCGCGAGCACGGAGTTGGCTCGGCGCGCACCGTGGGCGTCCGACCAGCGGAGCACCCAGGAGCCCAGCGGCTCGGTCCGGATGCCGGGCCACAGGCTCAGCGCCCGGAGCTGGGCGTCGCGCGGGGCGACCCGGTGGCGCACCGACGGTCTCGGGGGCACCGGCTTCCCGGACACGATGTCGGCGATCCTGATCACCACCTGGGTGCCGTCCTCCCGGCGCAGGGCGGCGATGCGCCCGTCCCACGCCGTACACACACCCAGGACATCGGTCATTGCCGGCCCGCCGGTGGGGCCACGCTCGCCGGGGAGAACCCGGCGGACCACGATCCGCCGCCCCACCACGTGCGGGCCCAGGAGGTGTCCCATGGAACGCTGCCCTCCTCCCGACCCTTCGGATACTAGGCTGTGGGCATCCGCGCCCTCGCGAGAGCCTCAAGGAGGAATGGTGACCTACGTCATCGCCCAGCCGTGTGTCGACCTCAAGGACCGTGCGTGCGTCGATGAGTGCCCGGTCGACTGCATCTACGAGGGCAACCGCATGCTCTACATCCACCCCGACGAGTGCGTCGACTGCGGAGCCTGCGAGCCCGTCTGCCCCGTGGAGGCGATCTTCTACGAGGACGACACGCCCGAGGAGTGGAAGGAGTACTACACCGCCAACGTGGAGTTCTTCGACGACCTCGGGTCGCCGGGCGGCGCCGCCAAGATGGGCGTGATCGACAAGGACCATCCGCTCATCGAGGCGCTGCCCCCGCAGAGCCAGGACCACTGATCACCGCCGGATCCTCGAGCGCACGCGTGGGGGAGGGGCACGTCTCCTCCCGGCTGCCCGACTTCCCGTGGGACCAGCTGACGTCGTACGCCGCCGTGGCGCGCGCCCATCCGGGCGGCATCGTCGACCTGTCGGTGGGTACGCCGGTCGACCCGACCCCCGAGGTCGTGCAGGAGGCGCTCCGCGCGGCGGCCGATGCGCCCGGCTACCCGATGACCATCGGGCGGGAGGAGACTCGCCGGGCCGCTGCGGCCTGGCTGGCCCGGCGCTTCGGCGTGAGCGGCCTGCCGCCCGAGGGCGTGCTGCCCGTCATCGGGTCGAAGGAGCTGATCGCGTCCCTTCCGCTGCACCTGGGGCTGGGCCGGGGTGACCTGGTCGTGCATCCGGCGCTGGCCTACCCCACCTACGAGGTGGGAGCCGTCCTCGCCGGCGCAGAGCCGCTGGCCGCGGACTCGCTGACCAGCCTGGGGCCACGGGTACCGGCGCTGCTCTACCTGAACTCACCCTCGAACCCGACGGGGAAGGTGCTGCCGTCCGAGCACCTGCGCAAGGTGGTGGACTGGTGTCGGCACCGGGGCACCCTGCTGGTCTCGGACGAGTGCTACCTGGAGTGCGCCTGGGATCCTTCGGCCCCGCCGGTCAGCGTCCTGCACCCCGATGTCTGCGGTGGCAGTCACGAGGGGATCCTCACCGTGCACTCGCTGTCGAAGCGCTCCAACCTGGCCGGCTACCGGTGTGCGTTCGTCGCGGGCGATCCAGCGGTGGTCGCGGAGCTGCTGGCGGTGCGACGGAACCTGGGGCTGATGATGCCGGGGCCGCAGCAGGTCGCCATGGCGGCGGCTCTGGACGACGACGAGCACGTGAAGCGGCAGCATGCGGTCTATGCCCAGCGCCGGCGCTGGCTGGTCGATGCGCTGACCGGCGCCGGGTTTCGCATCGACCACTCCGAGGCCTCGCTCTACCTGTGGGTGACCCGCGACGAGGACAGCTGGAACACCGTGGCGTGGTTCGCCGAGCGCGGGATCCTGGTCGCGCCGGGCACGTTCTACGGGCGTGGCGGAGGCGCCCACGTGCGGGTCGCGTTCACGGCCACAGACGAACGGGTCGACGCCGCGTGTGACCGGCTGGCCGGCTGAGGCACCGACCGACCAACCTGGTCAGCGGTCCGACAGCACCGCCAGCATCCGGCGCTGTGCCTCGACGGCACCCACGTGCTCGCGGCGCGGCGTGACCACTGCCGCGTCGTAAACCAGATCCTCCATCGTGTCGTCGAAGGCAGACACCGGCCCGGCCTCGTACACACCTGGCTCGGAAGTCGACGGCGTGACCGGATCGGACAGGCCGGACTGGACCCGAACGACGGAGATCGCGGTCATCCTGACGACCGCCTGCTCGTTGTCCGAGACGAGGACGAGACCGTCGCCGTCCACCCCGGCGACCTGTCCGTCGAACCAGTGCCCCTCGACGAGGACGCGCACGGGAAGCCCCGAGTCCTGGGCCCGGCGCAGCGCCGTGCCGATCGTGTAGATGGTCGAACTCATGAATCCCCCCGGTTCACATGGCTTCCCGAGAGGACGCCATTCCACCACGGGGACCGGTGGATTCCCGACACATCACCGGTCAAATCCGCCACTGGTCCGGACCACCCGCGTCCCGCTACGGGTCAGGGAGCGACGTCCACGTGGACGTGGTCCCGGTGCTCGAGGATGTCCCGGTCGCCGGAGACCCCGGACGGTACGTCGTAGTTCCGCCAGCCGTCCTCCGAGCGGCTCCCCGCCTTCCAGATCCGGTCGTCGAAGATGACCGTCCGGATCGCAAGCCGCTCAGCCTGGGCCACGAAGTACTGCGCGATCGCCCATCCCTTGGCCCGGTTCTGCTCGTTCACGGGCCGAACGAAGATGTCCACGGCCCGCCCGTCGTAGTGGGCGGAGCCGGGCATGTGCCCATCGCTCACCCCGCCGGGGGCGAAGCCGCCCATCGGGACGTCTCCGAAGACCGCTGCCGCCTCCCGGCGCACCTGCTCGGCCCGCCGGGTCAGACCGCGGGAGTTGAGCCGGGGGGAGACCTCCTCCGCGTCGTCGCGGACCACACAGCTGAAGGCCCCACCCGTGGTCTCCCCGGTCAGGGCGGAGGCCAGCGCCCGCCCGTCCGCCTCGTGGTCGGCGTACGCGTTCGGGAACGCCGAGCGCTGCACCCGCTGGGCGGCCTCGGTGATGGGCAGGTCCTGGTAGCCCTCCACCTCGATCAGTACGTCGTAGAACGCGTTCGTCGCGTAGCTGGGGTCGAGGATCTGCTCCTCCGTCCCCCAGCCCTGTGACGGACGCTGCTGGAACAGGCCCAGGGAGTCGCGGTCCCCGTGCTCGAGGTTGCGCAGCTTCGACTCCTGGATCGCGGTCGCGATGGCGATCGAGGCGGCCCGGGGCGGGAGTCCGCGGCGCACGGAGATCGCTGCGATCAGCGCGGCGTTCTCGGCCTGCTCGATGTCGAGGCTCACCGTGTGTCCCTGCACCGTCGCGGTGCAGCCCTCGGCGCCCAGCAACGGTCCGACGCCGTGATAGACGGCGACTCCCACGGCCACGACCAGCCCGGTGACGACGCCGGCGGCCAGCACGGCCCGACCTGCGCGACTCATCGAGGTCCTGCCCCGCGACCGGACACTGGGCGCTCAGTCGTTGGCGTGCAGGGCCGTGTTGAGTGCGATGCCCTGACCACGCCACGGGACGGCCTCGACCGCGCCGGTGACCGAGTTGCGGCGGAACAGCACGTTGTCCGCGCCCGAGAGCTCACGCGCCTTGACGATCCGGGTGCCGCCGTCGTCGGCGACGCTGACCTTCGTCCCTGCAGTGACGTAGAGGCCGGCCTCAACCACACAGTCGTTCCCCAGGGAGATGCCCAGACCCGAGTTGGCCCCGAGGAGACACCGCTCACCCACCGAGATGATCTCGGTGCCGCCACCGGAAAGGGTGCCCATGATCGAGGCGCCGCCGCCGATGTCGGAACCGTCCCCGACCACCACGCCCCCGGAGATCCGGCCCTCCACCATCGAGGTGCCCAGCGTGCCCGCGTTGAAGTTCACGAACCCCTCGTGCATCACGGTGGTCCCGACCGCCAGATGGGCGCCGAGCCGCACCCGGTCGGCGTCCGCGATGCGCACGCCGGTCGGCACCACGTAATCGGTCATCCGGGGGAACTTGTCGATCCCGTGCACGGACACGTGCTGCCCCGCGGCCCGCATCCGGGCGCGGACGGACTCGAAACCGTCGACGGCGCAGGGTCCAGCCGAGGTCCACACCACGTTGGTGAGCAGGCCGAAGACGCCGTCCATCGAAAGCCCATGGGGCGCCACCAGGCGCGTCGAGAGCAGGTGCAGCCGCAGCCAGACCTCCTCGGTCGACACCGGCGCAGCGGCGAGGTCGGCGATCTGGACGAGCAGCACCTTGCGGGTCACGTCGCGCGCCTCGTCTGGGACGGCGAGCGCTGCCAGTGCGGGGGGCTCGGTGGCGTCCGCGGGGCGCGCGCCCAACGCCGGAGCCGGGAACCAGACGTCGAGGATCGCACCCCCGGCGTCCAGGGTCGCCAGGCCGAACCCCCAGGCCGACTGCGCAGATGTCACCGGGTCACTCTACGGAACCGCACCACGCGGGGACGCTTTCCAGTTGGTCGTGCGGCGGGCGGCGCCGTACCCTGTGCTGCACAGGCGTTCGAGCCGTCATCAGCGGCGAGCCTCCGGAAGAACGGCCGGATCTCGGCAAGCTCGATCATCGAGCGGGTCAGCCGGCTCACTAGACCCGGACGGGTGGGGCCCGTCACAGCCCGCAACGAAGCGGTCCTCCCGGCGCCGGTCGAGTTTGTCGAGACCGGAGCCTGGTGGGCAAGCGAGGTGGTACCGCGGAGTGCGCCGGCGTCGGCGTACGTCGTCCTCGTGGACAAACAGATCCGAGAGACGACCCGCAGGAGAACCCCGATGGCCTACCCGAAGGTCTCCCACACCGGTGCGACCGGCGTCCCGTCGAGCCCACGCTTCCCCCAGATCGAGGAGGCGGTCCTCGAGTACTGGGCGGACGACGACACCTTCCAGGCGAGTGTGGACCAGCGCCCGGCGGGTGAGAACGGCGAGAACGAGTTCGTGTTCTACGACGGGCCGCCGTTCGCCAACGGGCTGCCGCACTACGGGCACCTGCTGACCGGCTACGTCAAGGACGTCGTGCCGCGCTACCAGACCATGCGCGGTCACCGGGTGGAGCGCCGATTCGGCTGGGACACCCATGGTCTGCCCGCCGAACTGGAGGCGATGAACCAGCTGGGGATCAAGACCAAGGAGGAGATCCTCGAGCTCGGCATCGGCACGTTCAACGCCAAGTGCCGCGAGTCCGTCATGAAGTACACCAGCGAGTGGCGGGAGTACGTCACCCGCCAGGCGCGCTGGGTCGACTTCGACAACGACTACCGGACGCTCAACCCGGAGTACATGGAGAGCGTCATCTGGGCGTTCAAGCAGCTCTACGACAAGGGGCTGGTCTACGAGGGCTTCCGGATCCTTCCCTACTGCTGGAACGACCAGACCCCGCTCTCGAACCACGAGCTGCGGATGGACGACGACGTGTACCAGAGCCGGCAGGACCCGGCGATCACCGTCGGGTTCCGGCTGGAGACCGGAGAGCTGGCGCTGATCTGGACCACGACGCCGTGGACGCTGCCCTCCAACATGGGCATCGCGGTGGCACCCGACGTCGAGTACGTCGTGGTCGAGTCGTCCTTCACCGGTCGGCCGGAGAGGTACCTGCTCGGCGCGGCCCGGCTGGCGGCGTACCGCGCGGAACTGACCGACGAGGGGGAGGACGAGCCGCGCGTCGTCGAGACGCTGCGAGGCAGCGACCTCGTCGGCCGGAGCTACACGCCGCCGTTCTCCTACTACGCGGGGCATCCTCGTGCGCATCGGGTGCTGGGCGGTGACTTCGTGACCACCGAGGACGGCACCGGCATCGTGCACATGTCACCCGGGTTCGGTGAAGAGGACAAGGCGGCGCTGGACGCCGCCGGCGTGGAGACGGTGGTCCCGGTCGGAGCCGACGGCAGGTTCCTGTTCCCAGTCACCGACTACGAGGGTCTGCACGTCTTCGACTCGAACCACCTGGTGATCGGCCACCTGCTCGCAGCCACCCGCGGGGAGGGGGAGCTGGGGGCGACGACCGAGGGGACGGTGCTGCTGCGCCGGGAGACCTACGAGCACCCGTACCCGCACTGCTGGCGGTGCCGGCAGCCGCTGATCTACATGGCCGTGTCGTCGTGGTTCGTGCAGGTCACCGCGTTCAAGGACCGGATGCTGGAGCTCAACCAGGAGATCCAGTGGGTTCCCGAGCACATCAAGGACGGTCAGTTCGGAAAGTGGCTGGCGAACGCCCGCGACTGGTCGATCTCCCGCAACCGCTTCTGGGGCAGCCCGATCCCCGTGTGGCGGTCCGACAACCCCCAGTTCCCTCGGATCGATGTCTACGGGTCCTTCGCGGAGCTGGAGCGGGACTTCGGCGTGCCGGTGGACGACCTGCACCGACCCATGATCGACCACCTGACCCGGCCCAACCCCGACGATCCCTCGGGCAACTCGACCATGCGCCGGGTCGAGGATGTGCTGGACGTCTGGTTCGACTCGGGATCGATGAGCTTCGCGCAGGTGCACTACCCGTTCGAGAACGCCGACTGGTTCGAGCACCACTTCCCCGGTGACTTCATCGTCGAGTACATCGGCCAGACGCGCGGCTGGTTCTACACGCTGCACATCCTGGCGAGTGCCCTATTCGACCGGCCGGCCTTCTCGGCCTGCCTGAGCCACGGGATCGTGCTGGGCAGCGACGGCAACAAGATGAGCAAGTCGCTGCGCAATTACCCCGACGTCTCCGAGGTCTTCGACCGCGACGGTGCCGACGCCATGCGCTGGTTCCTCATGAGCTCGCCGATCCTGCGCGGCGGCAACCTCGTCGTCACCGAGCAGGGCATCCGCGACTCGGTGCGGCAGGTGATGATCCCACTGTGGAACAGCTGGTACTTCTTCGCCCTCTACGCCAACGCCGCGGGGGACGACGGCTACTCCGCGCGGTGGCGGACGGACTCGACGCACGCCATGGACCGCTACATCCTCGCCAAGCTCCGGGAGTACGTCGCGGAGGCGACCACCCAGCTCGACGGCTACGACATCGCGGGAGCCTGCGACGGCACCCAGCGGTTCCTCGACGTACTCACGAACTGGTACATCCGACGGTCCCGACCGCGGTTCTGGTCGACCGGTGACGACCTCGACACGGATGCGTTCGACACGCTGTTCACGGTGCTCGAGGTCGTGGCTCGCGTGGCCGCACCGCTGCTGCCGCTCACCACGGAGGAGGTCTGGCGGGGGCTCACCGGCGAGCGGTCGGTGCACCTGGCCGACTGGCCCGAGGTCGCGGAGCTGCCGGCCGACGACGCGCTGCTCGCGGCCATGGACGAGGTGCGCGACGTGTGCTCCACCGGGTCGGCGCTGCGCAAGGCCGCCGGACTTCGCACTCGGCTTCCCCTCTCGTCGCTGACCGTCGTGGTGCCGGAGCCGCAGCGGCTCCTGGGCTTCGAGGCGGTCATCTCCGACGAGCTCAACCTCAAGGAGGTCCGCCTCCTCGGTGCCGACACCGACGAGGCTGCGACGTACGACGTCGAGCAGCGCCTCACGGTCAACGCCAGGGCCGCTGGGCCGCGCCTGGGCAGGGACGTCCAGACCGCGATCAAGGGGTCCAAGTCCGGCGACTGGTCGGTGGCGCCGGAGGGCACGGTCACTGCCGGAGGGATCGATCTGCTCGAGGGCGAGTACACCCTGGAGACGGTCGCTGCGGACAGCGACGGCCACAGTGCCACCGCGATGCTTCCGCATGGCGGGTTCGTGGTGCTGGACACCGAGGTGACGCCGGCGCTGGCCGCCGAGGGGGTCGCCCGAGACCTGGTCCGAGCGGTGCAGCAGGCCCGGAAGGACGCCGGGCTGGAGGTGTCGGACAGGATCGCCCTCAAGATCAGCAGCGGCTCCGACACCATCGCGGCCGCCCGCGACCACCAGGAGCTGATCGCCGCGGAGACGCTGGCCACGACGGTAGCTCTCACTGAGGTGACCGGAGGCGACGAGCGAGCGCCGGAGATCAGCGTCAGCCCCGCCTGACGTCCTCCCGGTGCAGGGTGTCCGCAGCCGGCCAGTGTGGGCCGCCTCCGCCGCTCCGAGTGGTTTGATGGGCCCGTGGAACTGGACCTGGACGCCGACGTCGTCACGCTCACCGAGCAGCTGGTCAACATCGAGTCGGTCAGCGGCAACGAGCGGGCCATCGCGGATGCCGTCGAGCAGGCGCTGGGCGAGGTCCCGCACCTGACCACGACCCGCCGGGGACACACGGTGGTGGCGCGCACGGAGCTCGGGCACGCCCAGCGGGTGGTGATCGCCGGACACCTGGACACGGTCCCGGTGAACGACAACCTGCCGGCCCGCCGGGACGGCTCCCTGCTGCACGGGCTCGGCACCTGCGACATGAAGTCCGGCGACGCGGTGATCCTGCGGTTGGCACGGCACGTGGTGGAGCCGAACAGAGACATCACGTTCGTCCTCTACGAGGCCGAGGAGGTCGAGTCGGAGCGCAACGGCCTCCGGCTGCTCACGCGGAGTGACCCCGAGCTGGTTCGGGCCGACTTCGCCATCTTGATGGAGCCGTCGAACGCGGTGGTGGAGGCGGGCTGTCAGGGCACCCTCCGGGCCGAGGTCAGGACCGTGGGGGAGCGGGCGCACTCCGCCCGTGCCTGGCGGGGTGTCAACGCCATCCACGCAGCCGCCGAGGTGTTGAACCGGCTGGTCGCGTACGAGCCGCGTCGGCCGGAGATCGATGGACTCACCTATCACGAGGGCTTGAACGCGGTCGGCGTCCGAGGGGGCGTCGCGGGCAACGTGCTCCCGGACGAGTGCGTGGTCGAGGTCAACTACCGGTTTGCGCCGGACCGGTCGGAGGCCGACGCCGTCGAGTTCGTCCGATCGGTCTTCGAGGGGTACGACGTCCGGGTCACCGACTCCGCCCCCGGTGCTCTGCCCGGGCTGTCGGTCCCGGCGGCGCGGGCCTTCGTGGAGGCGGTGGGCGGTCCGGTGAACCCGAAGTTCGGGTGGACCGACGTCGCGCAGTTCTCCGCGCTAGGCGTTCCTGCGGTCAACTTCGGCCCGGGCGACCCGATGTTCGCGCACAAGCAGGAGGAGCACGTGCCCATCGAACAGATCGTCTCCTGCGAACAGACGCTGCGGACCTGGTTGGGGGCCGAGTGAGCGTTGATCAGGAGGGCCCGGACCGGTTCAAGTACAAGGGGCCGGTCCTCATGCGCCGCGACCAGGTCGACGAGGGCACCACCGACCAACGGCTCCTGGATTCCCGCGGCCCCGGTGACTGGGTGCACACGGATCCCTGGCGGGTGATGCGGATCCAGGCAGAGTTCATCGAGGGCTTCGGGGCGCTGGCCGAGCTCGGGCCCGCGGTCAGCGTCTTCGGCTCCGCTCGCACCGGCCGCGATGAGGCTGCCTACGAGGTCGCTGAGGAGGTCGGCCGCAAGCTCGTCCAGGCCGGCTTCGCCGTCATCACCGGCGGGGGGCCGGGTGCGATGGAGGGGGCCAACAAGGGGGCCTCCGAGGCCGGCGGCGTCAGCGTGGGCCTGGGCATCGAGCTTCCCTTCGAGGCCGGGCTGAACCAGTGGGTCGACATCGGCATCAACTTCCGGTACTTCTTCGCCCGCAAGATGATGTTCGTCAAGTACGCCGAAGGCTTCATCGCGCTACCCGGCGGGCTCGGGACCTTCGACGAGCTGTTCGAGGCCCTCACGCTTGTGCAGACGCAGAAGGTGACCTCGTTCCCTGTGGTCCTGGTGGGGGTGGACTACTGGACCGGGCTGGTCGACTGGCTGCGGGGCACGGTGCAGGCGCAGGGCAGGATCGGCCCGCGCGACCTCGAGCTGCTGACGGTCACCGATGACGTCGATCTGGCGGTCCGTCTCATGGTCGAGGCCCGCCGGCACCATCGCGACCCTCCGGGAGGAACGGAATGACCTGGTTCCTCGCCATCCTCGTCGTGCTGGCGATGGGAGGGGTGGCCGCGCTCGCGGCCGGGCACGGTGCCCCGCTGCGGGACGCGGACCGCGACCTGCCCCCCTCCGGGATCTCCGATCAGGGTCCCGTCGGCGCTGAGGACCTGCGGCGGGTGCGGTTCCCGCTGGCCTTCCGCGGCTATCGGATGGCCGATGTGGACCATCTGCTGGACCGGTTGGCCGCGGAACGGGAACACTCCGGTCCCGGTGGTGATGGCCCTCGCCCACCCGGCTGAGGCAGACTTCGCTCGTGTCCATCGAGACGATCGCCTATATCCTGGCCGGCCTCGGCCTCGTGGTCGTCGTGCTCACGAGGATCAGACTCCGCAAGCAGGACGCCGCCGGCCGCGCCCGAGTGCCGGCCTCGCTGCTCAACCTCCACACCGGATGTGGGCTGATCGGGCTGGGCGCGTGGGTGACCTACCTGGTCGCGCCCGAGGACAGTTCCGCCGGCTCAGCGGTCGTCGGGATCGTGGCTCTGGGCTTCCTGTGGGTCGTCGGGCTGACCGGCTTGTTGATCCTTCTGCGCTGGCTGCCCACTCGCGGCCGGCACGCCGACGCGGTCGGCGAGGACAGCTGGAGTGACGGGCCCGGGCTGTCCGTGCTGGCCCACGTCGGTATGTTCGTCGGGGTGTGCATCTTCACCATCGGCTACATGCTCGGGTCCCTGTGAGGCCGGCCGAGCGAGGATTCCGGCTCCGACGCGGCGTTGGCCGGGTCCTGGTGGCGGGTACGGCGGTGGCCGTCGTGGCGGGTCTCTTCCTGGCGACGCCCGCCACCTCGGGCGCCGTGGCATCCGCGCACAGCAGCTCCGCGTCCGCGCGCGATGGAGCCGTGGTCGAGAAGCGGATCATCGGCCGCTCGGTCAAGGACCGCCCGATCCGGGCCTTCCGGCTGGGCGAGCCCGACAAGCCGGTGATGCTGCTGATCTCCACGATGCACGGCAACGAGCGGGCGACCCGGCACATCCTGCGGTCCCTGGTCCAGGGGCCACCGATCACCGGCATCGACCTGTGGGTGGTGCCGACGTACAACCCCGACGGCTACGCACGCCACTCCCGCAAGAACGCCCGGGGCGTGGATCTCAACCGCAACTTCCCCTACCGGTGGGCCCCGCTGAACGGTTCCTACGAGTCCGGCCCGCGGCCGCGGTCGGAGCCTGAGACCAGGGCGATGATGAAGTTCCTGCGGCAGATCAAGCCGCGCCGGATCCTGAGCTTCCACCAGCCGCTGCGCGGGGTGGACACCGACACCAAGCGACCCGCCTTCGCCCGCAAGGTGGCGCGCGCGCTCAAGCTCCCGCGCAAGCGCTTCAGCTGTGGCGGTGTCTGCCACGGGACGATGACCATGTGGTACAACCACCGCTTCTCCGGCGCCGCCCTCACCGTCGAGTACGGACCCCATCCCGGCCGGAAGCAGATGCGGGTCACCGCTCCGCGACAGGTCGTCCGGGTCCTCGGCGGCACCCGCGGCTGAGGAGTCGCCCGGACAGCGTGGGATCTCCGGCACATACCGCCGAATTTCACACGCTGATCGCCCACACATCCACGTCGTGCGCGACAGGTAGGGAACCATGAAGCTCTTGCTGACGTCAGGCGGCGTCACGAATCCGAGCATCCGCTCGGCGCTCGTGCAGCTCCTGGGCAAGCCGATCGACGAGTGCCACGCCCTGATCGTCCCC
>CAZKEZ010000004.1:33722-55208 GCA_964551905.1 uncultured Nocardioides sp.
CCCCACCGCACAGTGGGGTCACCCGAAGTGTGGACCGGCGTCGGTGCGGGGCCTCGTCGCCGCCGAGCCGACCTGGCGGCACCTCACCGGCCTCGGCTGGGCGTCGCTCGGAGTCCTCGAGCTCGCCGCACTGCCGACCATTGCCGCGGAGCGATGGGTGCCCTGGGTGCGGGAGGCTGACGTGCTCCTGGTCGACGGTGGCGAGGCGACGTACCTGTGCCACTGGATGCGTACGTCCGGGTTGGCCGATCTGCTGCCGTCGCTGCCCGACACGGTCTGGGTCGGCGTGAGTGCAGGAAGCATGGTGATGTCGCCCCGGATCGGCGACTACTTCGTCGAGTGGCCGTCAGCGCCGGACGACCGCACCCTCGGCGTCGTCGACTTCTCCATCTTCCCGCACCTGAACCTGTTCCCGACGAACACCATGGCCGACGCAGAGCGGTGGGCTGCCGAGCTCAGCCTTCCGGCCTATGCCATCGACGAGCAGACCGCCATCAAGGTCGTCGAAGGCTCGGTCGAGGTGATCTCCGAGGGGGAGTGGCGGAGGTTCGCGCCGTAGGCGAGCGGGGGGGGTTTCGAGACGCTCGCAAGCTCGCTCCTCAACCAGCGAGGTCGCTGCGCGACCTCCTCAACCAGCGGGGCGGGTCTCGGCAAGCTCGACCGGCGGGCTCAGCGGCCGTGGAACGTGGGGGGCTGCTTGGTCAGGAACGCGTCGACCGCGTTCCGGTGGTCCTCCGTGGCCCCGGTGCGCTGCATCATCTGGCTCTCCACCGCGAGGGACTCCTCAAGGCCGTGGCCGGCGGAGAAGGCCACGGACTGGCGGATCGAGCCGTACGCAACGGTGGGGCCGGCCGCGAGCCGCTGGGCGAGCTCGGCGACCTCGTCCGCGAGCCGGTCGGCCGACACCACCCGGGTCGCCAGGCCCATCTCCAGCGAGGTTGCGGAGTCCAGCGTCTGCGGGAAGTACAAGAGCTCGAGCGCCTTCGCCCTGCCGACGATGCGGGGGAGGGTCCAGCTCGACCCGGTGTCGCACGACAGTGCCACCCCGGCGAAGGCCAGGTTGAAGCCGGCGTTCTCCGCGAGGATCCGGAAGTCGCAGGCGAAGGCCAGGCTGGCCCCGGCTCCGGCCGCCACCCCGTTGACCGCTGCGATGACCGGCTTCGGCATGAGCGCGAGTGCGGTGACGATCGGGTTGTAGTGCTCCTCGACGGTCCGGAACAGCTCGTCGGAGGAGTCGCTGTGCAGGATCTCGACGTGCTCCTTCAGGTCCTGGCCCACGCAGAAGGCGCGACCCGAGCCGGCCAGCACCACGCAGCGGACGCCGGGGTCCTCCGCGACAGTGCGTACGGCGTCGAGGAGTGCGGTTTTGGTGGCGACGTCGAGTCCGTTCATCGCCTCGGGTCGGTTGAAGGAGATCGTGGCGACAGCGCCGGCGCGGTCGAGGAGTACGGGTGCCTGGGTCATGCCCGGCAGTCTGCCCGATGGAGGACTGACCAGACCTGTGGCCCGCGTCACGTGCCGCATGGGGGATAATGACCAGGTACCCCGCCTCGCGGGCGCAAGAACGCCGCCCTAACGGGCGATCAGGAACAGGAAGAGGTGCGCGGATGGCGGCGATGAAGCCCCGGACGGGCGACGGTCCGCTGGAGGTCACCAAGGAAGGTCGCGGCATCGTGATGCGCGTGCCCCTCGAAGGTGGTGGCCGGCTGGTGGTCGAGCTGAACGCCGAGGAGGCCGGCTCACTCGGTGACGCGCTCAAAGCCGTCGTCGGCTAGCGGTGGTGGTATCGCCCGACGACACCGTCCTTCCGCCCCAGGTCTCTCCGCCCGAGTTCGCGCTCAGCGCTCTTGACCCGGGGGCCCTGCGTGGCGTGAGCGCGCTGGCGTACGCCGTGTTCCCCGGTGAAGCGCCGAAGTCCCGGACCCGTGGGGTCGCCGGGGGCACCGGCGACCGGAGCGGGGCTGGAGACGCGGCCGTGCTGCTCGCGCCGGACGCCGAGCTGCTCGGCGAGCAGGTGGCTATCGACCTGTTCGCGGTCCTCGAGCAGGCTGGGGCGACCGGCAAGGCCGGAGAGGTGACGTCCTTCCCGGTGCATCGCCAAGGCGTGCTCCAGAGCGTCCACCTGGTGGGGGTCGGCGCTCAGGATCGTCAGGACCTCCGACGTGCGGGTGCCGCACTGGCCAGGGCGACCCAGGACCGGGCGAGCGTGGCCACCAGCATCCCTGCCACCGCGCCACCGGGTGGGCTCGAGGCCTTCGTGGTCGGCATGATGCTGGGTTCGTTCGGCTTCCACTGGCGTTCGGACGGGCCTCGGCATCGCCCGGTGGAACGGGTGGCACTGGCCGGTCTGATCGACCCCGAGGAACGCAGCCCGGAGCTGCTCCGGGCACTGGCACTGGGCGGTGCCACCTGGCGGGCGCGAACCCTGGCCACGGTCCCCTCCAACCTGAAGAACCCCGAGTGGCTGGCCGAGCAGGCCCGCCAGGTCGCGGCGGGCGCCGGCCTGGACGTCACCGTGTGGGACGACACCGAGCTCGCCGACCGGGGGATGGGTGGCCTGCTCGGCGTGGGTCAGGCCTCCGCCAGCCCACCGCGGCTGATCCGTCTTGACTACGCTCCGGCCAGCGCCGGGCGGCGTACCCCCACCGTGGTGCTGGTGGGCAAGGGCATCACCTTCGACACCGGTGGGCTCTCGATCAAGTCGGCCGAGTCGATGACGACCATGAAGAGAGACATGACCGGCGGGGCCGTGGTCATCGGCGTGATGGAGGCGCTGGCCCAGGTGCGGTGCCCGGTCCGGGTGATCGGGCTGGTTGCGGCGGCGGAGAACTCCGTCTCCGGGTCTGCGTTGCGACCCGGCGACGTGATCACGCACTACGGCGGACGCACCACCGAGGTCACCAACACCGACGCGGAGGGCCGGCTGGTGCTGGCAGACGCGCTCGCGTACGCCGCCGCCGAGCTCGCCCCCGATGTGATCGTCGATGTGGCCACCCTGACCGGCGCGATGAAGGTGGCCCTTGGACAGCGGGTGGGTGGCATCTTCGCCAACGACGACGTGCTAGCGGAGGCACTGACCGCGGCGGCAGCGGCGGCCGGGGAGCCGCTGTGGCGGTTCCCGCTCCACGTTGAGTACGAGGACAAGCTCAGCTCCAAGATCGCTGACTCCGACAACCAGGGTGGCGGCCCGGGTGCCATCATCGCCGCGCTCTTCCTGCAGCACTTCGTGGGCGGCGTCCCGTGGGCGCACCTCGACGTGGCGTCGGTCGGTGACTCACCGACGGAGAGCTTCGAGTGGAGCGAGGGACCGACCGGCTTCGGCGCCCGCGCGCTGCTTCACTGGCTCGGACAAGAAGATCCCCTCGCCGGGATCGAGCGGCCGAAGCGCGTCCGACGCAAGTGAGGTGATCCCGCGGCAACGCGGGGACTCACTCGGGCTCGGGCGCCCACTCCTTCTTGGCCAGCAGCAGGCCGTCGCCGACCGGAAGCAGTACGGCGACCAGGTCGTCGTGCTCGGCGACCTGCCGTCCGAGCTCACGGATCGCCACCGTCTCGTCGTCACGTTGGGCCGGGTCGGCGACGCGGTCATGCCAGAGCGCGTTGTCGAACGCCACCACACCGCCGGGCCGCAGCAGCCGGAGCGCCTCCTTGAGATAGGCGGAGTACTCCCGCTTGTCGCCGTCGCAGAACACCAGGTCGTAGTGGCCGTCGGTGAGCCGGGGCAGCACCTCGAGGGCCGCGCCGGCGATGGTCCGGGCGCGCTGGTGGGTGACGCCCGCCTCGCTGAACGACTGCTTCGCGAGCCGCTGGTGCTCGGCCTCGATGTCGACGGTCGTGAGGATCCCGTCCGACCGCATCCCGCGCAGCAGCCAGACGCCGGAGACCCCGGTGCCGGTGCCGATCTCGACCACGGCCCGCGCATCCAGCACCGACGCCAGGAAGCAGAGTGCTGCCCCGGACCCGTTGCTGATCGGCGCCACGCCGACCTCCTCGGCGCGGGCTCGCGCGGCGAGGAGCACGTCGTCCTCGGCCACGAACTGCTCGGAGTGGTTCCAGCTGGCTGGAGCAAGGGGAGCGGTGATGATGGCCTCCTCGGTCGACCGGCAAGCGATGCGTCGACCCTATCGCGGGAACACCGCGCGCCCGCCGTTCGTTGTCGGCAAGTGTGCCGCGGTGTCACGGGGATGTCCGTGGCCTCTTCACAGGTTGTTCTCAGGCCCGGCGCCTAGCGTCAGACCAACACCAGCCGAGGAGGTACCGGTGAGCGACACCGCCGACCCGAACGCTCCCGTCGTGGGCCAGGTTCAGGTGGACGACCCCGCAGCGGCGCCTGCCGACTGGGCGGGCATCGTCGAGCGTCACTCGGACCGGGTGTACCGGCTCGCCTACCGGCTGACCGGCAACCGGCCCGACGCCGAGGACCTCACCCAGGAGGTCTTCGTTCGGGTGTTCCGCAGCCTGCACACCTACACGCCGGGCACGTTCGAGGGTTGGCTGCACCGGATCACCACGAACGTGTTCCTCGACCAGGCGCGCCGGCGCCAGCGGATCCGCTTCGACGCGCTCTCCGACGCGCGCGCAGGCCGGCTCGCCAGCGGTGCGCCGGGCCCCGACGCGGCGTACGCCGACGGCACGTTCGACGACGACGTCGAGCGAGCGCTGGCCTCGCTCCCACCGGAGTTCCGAGCCGCAGTCGTGCTGTGCGACGTGGAGGGCCTCTCCTATGAGGAGATCGCGGAGGTCATGGACGCCAAGTTGGGCACCGTCAGGTCCCGGATCCACCGCGGCCGCGCGCTGCTGCGGCGCGCTCTCGCGCATCGTGCGCCGCAGAACGGCCGCGTGCGCTATGCCGGATCCAGCGACCACGAGAGCCAGGCACCGGCCGTGGGGAGCCGGACGTGATCGGACATCTCGGCACCCAGGTCAGCGCACTTCTCGACGGCCAGATGTCGGTCGTGGAGGAGGAGCGGGCCTGGCAGCACGTCCATGGGTGTCACGAGTGCCGTGACCAGGTGGAGCGGGAGGGTTGGATCAAGACCGAGCTGGCCGGGCTGACCTGGCGCTTCGACGCGGCCCCGGCACGTCTGAAGGGGTCGCTCCTGGCCCCCGACGTGCTGTGTCCCGGGGACGCCTTCCTGGTCGTGGGTCGGCCGCGCCCGCGCAGCATGGTCGCGCTGGGGGGTGGGGCCCTCGGCGTCGCGGTCGTCGGTGTCCTCGCGCTGGGAGCGGCGCCCGCATCGGCGCCGGCGATGGACCGTCGCGCGCCCGTCACCAGCCTGGTGCGACCCGCGGAGACACCCCGGGTCGCGCCGTCCGCGGACCGCCGGGTCGGCACCGATCGGCCAGAGATGACGCGACTGGGGGCGGCAGGGGTCACAATTCCCTGGTGAGCCAGAATCCTCCGGAGGCCTTCGGGACCTCCGGTGACGCGTCCGCCCAGCAGTACGCCGCGCCCGAGGCGCGCTGGGCGCCGCCGACGGTCCCCCCCGGGTACCCCCAGCACCGGCTGTCGGCGCCGGCCCCGCCGCCGGGCCGGGTCTCCGCGTGGGTGTGGCCCCTGGTGTGCGGACTGGCTCTCGGCATCGGACTGCTCTCGGGCGCGATCGGCGGCCTGGTCTCCGCCCAGTGGCTCGACGAGCTCGGCTCCGGAAGTGGGCTCGAGGAGACCGTCACCGGCGCGCCTCTCCCGGCGGACAACAACTCGGTGGCGGCGGTGGCCGCGGAGCTGTTGCCGAGCACGGTGCAGGTGCTGGCGGTTGCGCCCTCCGCTGCCAACAGCGCGACCGGCTCCGGCTTCGTCCTGGACCGGCGGGGACACATCGTGACGAACAACCACGTCGTTGCCGGTGCCACGGGCGAGGACGGCCGCATCGAGATCGTGGACCATGAGGGCAACCACCACCGCGCGCGCCTGGTGGGGCGCAGCCCGGTGTATGACCTGGCCGTCCTGTTCGTGCGCGAGGCCCGGCAGTTGCGTGCCGCCGCGCTGGGAGCCTCGCGCCAGCTGCGGGTCGGGGAGGAGGTGGTGGCCTTCGGGTCTCCGCTCGGTCTGACCTCAACGGTCACCGCGGGCATCGTGAGCGCCGTGAACCGACCGGTGACGACAGGTGACGGCACGGACGAGGCGTCGTACATCAATGCGGTCCAGACCGATGCCGCCATCAACCCCGGCAACTCGGGCGGCCCACTGGTCAACCTCGCTGGTCAGGTGGTCGGAGTGAACTCGGCGATCGCGACCACTGGGCAGGGTGCGTCGGGCCAGGCCGGCAACATCGGCGTCGGCTTCGCGATCCCCATCGAGCAGGTCCGGGTCACGGCCGACCAGATCCTGCGTGACGGCGAGGCCCGGTATCCCGTCATCGGGGCCACGGTCTCGATGCGTCCCAGTGACGACGTCGGGGCCCGGATCGATGGGGTGCCCTCCGGCACCCCCGCCGCCACCGCCGGGCTGAGAAGCGGGGACCTGATCACCGAGATCAACGGGGAGCGGGTGGTCGACGGCATCGCCCTGATCGTGGCCATCCGCACCCACCAACCCGGAGACACCGTTCAGCTGACGGTGCGACGAGAGGGTGAGGAGCAGACCCTGGAGATCACTCTCGACTCGAAGGTGGGCTGACCTCGGGGGCGCCCTCGGCCGGGGCGAACGGGTGCTGGTCGATGTAGGTGTCGGCCTCGGCGTACTGCCGCCCGATCCACTCCTCGAGTCGTTCCGCCTCCACCCGCCACTGGCCACGACCGCCGAGCCTGATGGCGGGCAGCTCTCCGCGACGCACGAGCGCGTACACCTGAGCGTGCGAGGTGTTGAGGATCTCGGCCACGTCCGTCAGCGTCAGGAAGCGTGGGTTCTCGGCCATGGTGACCATCGTGTCACCCGCGGCGGCCCCACGGGTGACACACCACGGTGCTGTGGAGGACGGGCCTGTGGAGGAGCAGGTGTGCGGATCCGGCCGGGTGCTCCATGATGGCATTGTGACCAGTCTCGGGACGACGGCTCCGCGCGCGGCGACGCGTGCGTCGGGACCCACCTGGCGGGATCCGCGACTGTGGGTGGGACTCCTCATCGTGGCGACCTCGGTGCTGGTCGGAGCCAGGATGCTGGCGCGAGCCGACGAGTCGGTGTCGGTGTGGACGGCACGGCGCGATCTCGTTGCGGGTGCTCCCGTGGGGTCCGCCGACCTGGTGGCCACGCAGGTCCGGTTCCTCGACGTGGCCGACGAGGAGCGGTACCTGTCGGCGGCCGAGCCGCCTCCCCAGGATGCGGTCCTCACCAGGGACGTGGCGGCGGGCGAGCTGCTGCCGCGATCCGCGCTCGGGGCTGAGCAGGACTCCGGGCTGCTGACGGTCCCGCTGGCCCTCCCGGCCCTCGCAGTGCCACCGGACGTGGACGCCGGCGCCCGGGTGGATGTCTGGGTGCAGGTCGAGACGGCGACCGGCCGGGTCGTGTCGCGGCCGTTGCTGACCGACGTGGTCGTCGTGGCCGCTCCCGTGAGCGCAGACGCCTTCGGCGTGACCGGCGACCGGCAGCTGGTCCTCGGCGTGGACGAGTCACAGACCCGCCAGCTGGGGCAGACCCTGGCCGCGGTGGGTGAGGCGACCATCACGATCGTCGGCCGAGACTGAGGCCGGCATGCTCTGCGTCCTGGTGATGGCGGCGGGGGCGACGTGGGAGCCCCGGGCACTCGCGGTGCTGGAGGCGACTCGCGACGTCGTGGTGCTGAAGCGCTGCGTGGACGTGGACGACCTGCTGGCCACGGCCTCGACCGGCCAGGTCGACGCCGCCCTCGTCGCCCTCGAGGCACCCGGGCTCGACGCCGCCGCGGTGGAGCATCTGGCTCGGCACCGGGTCCGGGTGATCGCCGTACGAGACGGGTCCGGTGAGGGGGCGGCGGACGCGGCGCGGATGCGGGCGAGCAGATCGGGGCTCCGGGTCGTGCTCGCGGAGGCCGCGCTGGATCGACTGCCGACCCTGCTGTGCGAACCGGCGGGCGAACCGGTGGGCGAACCAGTCCCTGCCAGTACGTCGGACGACGCACCGCCACCGCCGACGCGCGAGGCGGGGACCGGCGCCCGATCAGGGCCGGGTCGGGTGATCGTGGTGTGGGGGCCACGGGGCGCACCCGGCGTGACCACCGTGGCGATCACCATGGCCGCGGTGCTCGCTGCGCGGGAGCGGACGACGTGGCTGGTCGACGCGGATCCGCACGGTGGGTGCGTGGCTCAGCAGCTGGGTGTGACCGATGAGGCGTCCGGGCTTCTGGTCGCCGCGCGGCTGGCAGCAGCCGGGATGCTGGCCGACCGGATCGAGACGGCCGCCCGCTCGTTGGGGAGCCACCTCCGGCTGGTGACCGGTCTGCCGCGGCCCGACCGCTGGGTGGAGGTCCGCGACGGAGTCGTCGAGCACCTGCTCGAGCTGGCCGCGGGAGACGGGGACGTGGTCGTGGACGCGGGATCCGGGCTCGAGCGAGACGTCGCGGCGGATGGTCGGCTGGGACGCGCGGCGCTCACGATCGGTGCGCTGGGGGCTGCGGACGAGATCGTGGTCGTCGGCTCGGCCGAGCCGGTCGGGCTGGCGAGGCTGGCCCGAGCGCTGGTGACCGTGACCGACATCGCGGGCGAGACGCCGATCCAGGTGGGGGTCAACCGGTTCCGGGCGTCCCTGGGCTGGTCGGCCGGGGAGATCACCGGCATGGTCGAGGGATACGCCCGGGTGCGCGGCGTGCACTTCCTCCCCGAGGATCGGCCGGCGGTCGACCGGGCCGTGGTGACGGGGCAGACCGTCGCAGGGCAACCCGACTCGTCGCTCGCGGTGGCGGTGACCGGGCTCGTCGACGCGGTGGCGCCGGCGCTCCCTACCGCCGGCGGGACGGCGCGCCGGCGCCGCGTCACGCGGAGAAGAGCAGGTAGAGCCCGCCGACGGTGAACAGGATCATCGCGAAGAGCAGCGGCAGCTGGCCGGTCAGCTGGTGTCGACGCGGCAGCAGTGCGATGGCGCGGTCATGTGCCGCGACGACCCCGAGCACGTGGCCGGCCACCACGGCCAGCACCTTCGTCGTGGCGAGCAGCGTCGGGTGCTCGATGATCCAGTAGCTGACCGACCAGTCGGCGGTGCCGAGCAGGTTGCGGCCGTCGGACAGCGGATCGCTCATCTGGATGATCGTCGTCTGGCCGGTGATCACCAGATAGCTGAGGTAGTGGGCGATCACGTAGCCGCAGACGATCGGCACCATGGAGTGTGCGAACAACGCGGGCAGGTCGGCTCGCCGAATCTCGGGACCGACACCGGTGGCCATGGTCGCGGCCGTGAACACGACGCCCACGGTCACGCAGAATCCCAGCAGGGCGATGTTGTCGAGCAGCAGCGGGTTGGTCGCGGCCTGCGTGGCTTTCAGCCAGGTCGTCGAGGCGTGGAAGGAGTCGTACGCCGTGCTACCGAACAGGACGGCTACGACGGCCACCAGGCCCGGCCCCACCGGTGTCGTGTTCAGGTTGGCGAGGGGGGTTCTCACCACGAGCACTCCGTCGCGCCGGCCCCACATGGACAGTCGCGCGGCGAGCGACGAGAAGACCTCGAACGGGTCGGCCTTCTCGTGGAACTCGTGCCCGAACAGCGACCCCCCGAGCAGCATCACGGCGGCGTACACCGCGATCCACACGCGGATCGCTCCGAGCTCGGCCGAGCCGGGATGCACCAGCTCCAGCCACACGAACCCGTAGAGCCCGAGAGCCGCCGGCCAGTAGCCGAGTCGTCGCGGGTAGCGATAGAGCCCGGTCGCCGGGTCGGTCCGCGACAGCCGGGCCACCGCGGTGGTCAGGGCCCGGAACGGGGAGATTGCCTTCCAGACCGGCCCGAGCAGCAGGGATGCGGGCACCAAACCGACCCAGAGCAGCACGTAGAACATGCCGAAGACGGGGTTGATCAGCGAGTCCGCACCGAACAGGAGGGCCCACAACGTGTAGCCGAAGAGCGCCAGCCCGAGTCCGCGGAGGGCCAGGCGGAACCCACGGGCATCCACCACCCCGGCCAGCCAGGCCGGAGCAGGCCGGCCATCGCTGGCGGCGTCGTAGCGCGGCGTCCGCCACGCCAGGGCCAGCACCGTGAAGGACACGGTGAGTGCCGCGACCGCGCCCGCGATCGTCAGCGCGGGCGGGATGGGCAGGTCCTGGGCACCGCCGATCCCGTGCGCCAGCGTGATCGTGTCCACGGGGACCGCGAGTCGGGCTCAGCCGACCTGGAGCTGGATGACGACCACCCCGAGGTCGTGGGACTCGACATCGACCAGCCCCGGCCGGTCGATCGTCAGCTCATAGCTCCCGCTGCCCTTCTTGTACGCGATCTCCTGCTCCGGCGAGGAGTGCACGTGGAGCTCGCCCGGCTGGTCCGCCGTGATGTCGAGCTGCACGGTCTCGCCCACGTCGACACGGACCCGCTCACCGTTGGGTGAGACCTGGCCGTCGGCGAAGGTCACCGCCACGACCACGGCGTCGTCGGCCGAGGGTGACTCAGCGGACGGGGATTGATCGGAGGGCGACGGGGTCGGCGACGGGGACGCCGATGGTGATGCCGCGACGGGATCGGGGTCGGCCCCACCGCATCCGGCAAGTGGGGCAAGCATGAGGGCAACGGCCGGGACGACTGTGGCCAACCTGCGCAGGCGCATGTGTTTCCTCTCTCAGTGGCTGTGTTCCGCTTGGGCATCGGCCAATGCGGTGACCGGCTCTGCCAGAATCTCATGGGCGCCCAACGGGGCCGGGAGGAGGGGCAGAGACCCAGTGAGTGAGCGGTTGCGGCCTCGGGATCTGGCGCTGCTGGCCAGCGAGTCCCCGTCGTCTCCCATGCACAACGCGACTGTGGAGGTCTTCGACCCGGGCAAGTCCGAGTTCGACTACCAGAGCCTCGTGGAGCTGATCGCGGACCGCATCGCGTTCGTTCCGCGCTACCGGCAGCGGCTGCAGGCGGTCCCCGGCCGGCTGGCGAACCCGGTCTGGGTCGACGACCCGGACTTCGAGCTCGCCTACCATGTGCGCCGTTCCGCGCTGCCGCGGCCGGGCAACCTCGACCAGCTCCGCGAGCTCGTCGCCCGCATCATCTCGCGGCCCCTGGACCGCAGCCGGCCGCTGTGGGAGATGTACTTCGTGGAGGGGCTCACCCGCGGTCGGGTCGCCCTGCTCTCGAAGTCGCACCAGATCCTCGTGGACGGCGTCGAGACGGTGGACCTGGGCCAGGTGCTGCTCGACGTCGGCCGGGAGCCGAAGGTGCTCGCCCACGACGATTGGATGCCCTCCCGCCGACCCACCCCGGCGGGGCTGCTGGCCGGGGCCGTGCACGACTCGGTCCATCACCCGACGACCCTGCTCCGCACGATTCGCGGCAACCTCGACGCGGCGGTCCGCTCGACCGGGTCGGCGATGGCTCGGGCGGGAACCGCAGCCGGAGCGCTGACGAACCGCCGACCGGTCTCCGACACGCCGATCACGGTCCCGCTCTCCCAGCAGCGGCGGTTCGTCGCGGTGCGCACCGACCTGGCCGACTACCGGGCCATCCGCCAGATGCACGGAGGTACTGTCAACGACGTCATCCTGGCCACCGTGACCGGCGCGTTGCGCACCTGGCTGATGACGCGGGCCGAGTCGCTCGGTGGACTGCGGGTGCTCAAGGCCGTGGTCCCGATGTCGGTGATCGACGACGACCTCGAAGCCACCTCGCTCGGCACCCAGATCGCCCCACACCTGGTCGAGCTGCCGATCGGTGAAGCCAGCCCGGTGGTGCGCCTGCACCAGGTGTCGTACTCCTTCGAGGCACATCAGGGGACAGGTCGCGCAGTGGCTGCCAACCGGTTGGCCGGCATCGCGGGCTTCGCGCCCACCACCTTCCACGCCCTGGGCTCGCGGGTGGCCGCAGCCGAGCTGCGCCGCGGCTTCCATCTCTCGGTGACCAACGTCCCGGGCCCCCAGTTCCCGCTGTACGCCGCGGGAGCGCGCATGGTCGAGACCTATCCCGTCCATCCGCTGCTTCCAGGGCATGCGTTGGCCATCGGCGTGACGTCCTATGACGGGGGCGTGTACTACGGGGTCACCGCGGACCGCGACGCGATTCCGGACGCGGACGTCATCGGACAGTGCCTGACCGAGGCTCTGGAGGAGCTGAAGGACACGGTGTCCGGTGCGCGGGCTCGGGCTCGGGCGCCGAGGGGTCGAGCCAAGCGGGACGCAAAGGAGGCTGAGGGGACCCAGCATGACAAGTAGTGGGACCGCGCGCCCGATCCGTGAGCCATCGCTCGTCGACGCGCTGATCCCTCTGATCGCACTCGCCGTCCTCATCGGCGGCAGCATGGCGCTGTTCGGCCTGGCCGCCCTGGATGGGCCGATCCAGGTTGCGCTCGTGGTGTGTGCCGCGATCGCCGCCCTGGTCGTGCTCAAGAACGGCCATCCCTGGGAGGAGGTCCAGCGGGCCGGGCAGACGGCGATGGCGTCGGTCACCAGCGCCGTGTTCATCCTGCTCGCAGTCGGGGCGTTGATCGGCACGTGGAACCTCTCCGGCACGATCCCGACCTTGGTCTACTACGGGCTCCAGGTGCTGTCGCCGGGCTGGTACTACGCCGCCGCCGGGTTGATCTGCGGGGTCGTCGCACTGAGCATCGGCAGCTCCTGGACCACCGCCGCCACGCTCGGCGTCGGCCTCGTCGGGATCGCCACCATGCTGGGGGTCTCACCAGCGATCACCGCGGGTGCGGTCATCTCGGGGGCCTACCTGGGCGACAAGACCTCTCCACTGTCGGAGACCACCATCCTGACCGCCCAGATGGTCGGTGTCCCACCCCACGAGCACATCAAACGTCAGGTCTGGACCTCGGTCCCCGCGTTCGGCGTTGCCATGGCGGTGTTCCTCGTCCTCGGATGGGTGCATCGCCCGAGCCCCGGCGCCGAGCTGGTGACGGAAACGGATCTGAATGCGCTCAACGAGTACTTCTGGATCCACCCGATCAATCTGCTCCCGCTGGTGCTGCTGGCCGTCCTGTCCGTCCGCAAGGCGCCGGCGTCGCTGGCCCTGCTCGCGTCGGCGCTGTTCGCCGGCATCATGGCGGCCTTCACCCAGCCGGAGTCGCCGCGGCCGAGGGCACCGGCCGGCTCTTCCTCACCGTCTTCGCCTGCGCCTTCGGCCTCAACGTCGTGGCCGGCGATCAGTACATCGCCCTGGTGCTGCCGGCCCGGATCTTCCGGGTGGAGTTCGCGCGCCGGGGGCTCGCTGCGACCAACCTCTCCCGGTTGGCCGCCGACAGCGGGACCGTCACCTCGCCGCTGGTGCCGTGGAACTCGTGCGGTGCCTTCATGGCCGCCACGCTCGGGGTGTCTACTCTGTTGTACCTGCCGTACGCGATCTTCTGCTACGTGAGCCCGGCTCTCAGCGTGCTGTACGGAGCGACCGGGTTCAAGATCGAGAAGACCGATCCCGTACCTCCCGAAGGAGCATCGCCATGAGCACCACGGAGCAGGCCGCCCCCTCGAGCACCGCCAAGATGAGTCTGCCGACCCTCACCGCGATGGTGGTCGGGAGCATGGTGGGAGCGGGGGTGTTCTCGCTGCCGGCTCGGTTCGGGGTCGCGACCGGGATTCTGGGCTCGCTGATCGCCTGGGCGGTGGCCGGTGCGGGGATGCTGATGCTGGCGTTCGTGTTCCAGAGCCTGGCGATCCGCAAGCCCGAGCTCGAGTCCGGAGTCTTCATCTACGCCAAGGCCGGGTTCGGCGACTACGTCGGCTTCAACTCCGCGATCGGGTTCTGGGCCAGTGCCATCGCCGGCAACACGTTCTACTGGGTCTTCATCACCGCCACCCTGGGGGCCTTCTTCGAGGGCTTCGGTGACGGTGACACGGTGCTGGCCGTAGCGCTGTCGACGGTCGGCGTCTGGTTCTTCCACTACCTGGTCGCCAAGGGCGTGCGGGACGCGGCCATCGTCAACCGCATCGTCACCGTGTTCAAGGTGATCCCGATCCTGGTGTTCATCGTCGTGCTGCTCGTCGCGTTCGACGCCGGGGTCTTCGCGGACAACTGGACCGCCTACGGGTACGGCGAGCTGGGCAGCCTCAACGAGCAGGTCCGCAACACGATGATCATCACCACGTTCGTGTTCATCGGCATCGAGGGTGCCAGCGTCTACTCCCGCTACGCGAACAAGCGGGAGGACGTCGGAAGGGCCACCGTGCTGGGGTTCCTGAGCGTCCTTGCGATCTTCTCGCTGGTCACCTTGAGCAGCTACTCCGTCATGCCGCAACCGGACATCGCGGACACTCGCCAGCCGTCGATGGTCGGCCTGTTCGAGTACGTCGTCGGCGACTGGGGCGAGGTGTTCATCAGCGTCGCGGTGATCGTGTCCGTGCTCGGCGCCTACCTGGCCTGGACGCTGATGGCCGCCGAGGTCATGTACATCCCGGCCCGCAGCGAGGACATGCCCCAGCTGTTGGGGAAGGAGAACGAGAACGGCACACCGATCGTCGCGCTGGTGGTGAGCTCCCTCGCGGTGCAGGGGCTGCTGGCGGCGACGATGTTCCTCACCGACGCGCTGAACTTCATGCTCGACCTGTGCACCAGCCTGGCCCTGGTCCCCTACTTCCTCGCCTCCGCCTACGCGCTCAAGCTGGGACTCACGGGCGAGTCCTATGAGGACGTCGGCGCCCTGACGCGACGCAAGGAGACGATCTTCGCCGGCATCGCGACGGCGTACACGATCTTCCTGTTCGACGCTGCGGGCCTCAAGTTCCTGCTGCTGTCCACGGTGGTCCTGGCCCCGGCCACGCTGCTGTATGTGAAGGCCCGCAGTGAGTGCGGGCGCCGGATCTTCAGCCCCACGGAGATGGTGCTGTGCGCGATCATCGTGGTGAGTGGCATCGTGGGCGTCGCCGGGCTGGTCACGGGCCGGATCACCGTCTGAGCCTCGTTCTCCCGACCGACCGAATCGAGAAAGGGAAACCATGACCGACTCCGCCAACCCCAAGGTCGCGTCGTACGGCGTCCACTCCGAGGTGGGCAAGCTCAACAAGGTGTTGGTGTGCGCACCCGGTCTCGCGCACCGGCGGCTGACCCCCAGCAACAACGACGACCTGCTGTTCGACGACGTGCTGTGGGTCGAGAACGCCCAGCGCGACCACGCCGACTTCGTCAACAAGATGACCCAGCGCGGCGTCGAGGTCGTCGAGCTCCATGACCTCCTCGCCCAGACCCTCGCGATCCCCGAGGCGAAGGACTGGCTGCTCGACCGGAAGATCACGGCCAACCAGGTCGGGCTGGGCCTGGTCGACGCGACCCGGGCGTACCTGGAGTCACTGGAGCCTCGACCCCTCGCCGAGGTCCTCATCGGTGGCCTGGCGACCAACGACCTCCCGGAGGACTTCCGCCCGGACTACGTGGCCCTGGTGCGGGAGTCCACCGGCGTGCGCGAGTACCTCATGCCGCCGCTGCCCAACACGCTCTACACGCGAGACACCACGTGCTGGCTCTACGGCGGCCTCACCATGAACCCGCTGTTCTGGCCGGCCCGCAAGGACGAGACGCTGCTGTACAAGGCGATCTACGACCACCACCCCGACTTCGTGGGGTCGACGGTCTGGTGGGGCGATCCCGAGCAGGACTGGAGCCAGGCCACCTTCGAGGGCGGCGACATCATGCCCGTCGGCAACGGCGTGGTCCTGATGGGCATGAGCGAGCGCACCTCGCGCCAGGCGATCACCCAGGTAGCGGCGGCCCTGTTCGAGCGGGGGGCGGCTGAGAGGGTCGTCGTCGCGGGCATGCCCAAGCTGCGGGCGGCGATGCACCTGGACACCGTCTTCACCTTCGCCGACCGGGATCTGGTGACGGTCTTCCCCACCATCGTCGACTCGATCCACGCCTTCACTCTCGTCCCGACCGACCGGGCGCCCGGTCTGGAGGTGATCGACGAGGGCACCACCCCGTTCGTCGACGTGGTGGCACGCTCGCTCGGCCTCTCGGAGCTGCGGGTCATCGAGACCGGAGGGGACGTCTACCAGTCCGAGCGCCAGCAGTGGGACAGCGGCAACAACGCGGTCGCCATCGAGCCGGGCGTCGTGTTCACCTACGACCGCAACACCATGACCAACACGCTGCTGCGCAAGGCCGGCATCGAGGTGATCACGATCGTCGGCGCAGAGCTCGGTCGGGGCCGGGGCGGCGGGCACTGCATGACCTGTCCGATCAGCCGGGACCCGATCCAGTTCTGAGGCCGCGTCGGCATCCTGCGCCAAGGGCACCCTCACTGACGGGTCGGTGACCGGCCCTCATACAGTGAGGGAGGTGGGGCACCGTCCGGGCCAGTGGAGCGGGATGAGCGGGAAGCTCATCAGGAGCAGCCTGAGGCACAACCCCCTCGTGTCCGGGTTCCTGGGTGGCTTCCTGCTCCTCTCGACCGCGCTGCTGTCCAGCGCCCTGATCCTGACGCTGGGCGTTCTGGGCACGGTCGACGGCTTCATGGAGACCGCCAGGACCCCGCACTTCATGCAGATGCACCAGGGGCCGCTGGATGTGCAGCGCATGGAGCAGTTCGTCGACGACCGTGACGACGTGGTCGCCTGGGAGGCGATCGAGTTCCTCAACGTGGAGAACTCCCAGCTCACCTTCGGCGGCCAGTCCCTGGACACGGAGATCCAGCAGAACGGATTCGTCACCCAGCCCGAGCACCTGGACCTCCTGCTGTCGCCCGAAGGAGAGGTCGTCCGCCCGGACGCCGGCCAGGTCTACGTGCCCGGCTTCTACGCCGAGAAGTACGACCTCATCGCCGGTGACGACATCACCCTGCAGACGCCGCAGGGTGAGATGGGCTTCACCGTCGCCGGCGAGTTCCGTGACTCCCAGATGAACTCCACGCTGGCGTCCTCCAAGCGCCTGCTCATCAGCGACGCCGACTATGCCGACCTGGTGGAACGCACCGGCACCCGCCCCGAGTACCTCATCAGCTTCCGGCTGAACAGCACCGCCGACGTGAGCTCCTTCGAGGCCGCCTACTCCACCGCCCAGCTGGAGTCCGAGGGACCGTCGCTGAACTGATCGTTCTACCGCATCGTCAACAGCATCAACGACCTCGTCACGGTGCTTCTTCTCATCGTCATGTCGGGGATCGTGCTGCTGATCGCGTTCCTGTGCATCCGCTACACCCTGCTCACCACGATCGAGGAGGACATGCGCGAGATCGGGGTGATGCGGGCACTCGGGGTGCGCACGGACCAGGTCCGGTCGATCTACCTCGGCAAGTTCCGGATCCTGCTCGGCGGGGGCGCGGTCCTCGGCTTCCTGCTGTCACTGGCGGCTCGGGGGCCGATCCTGACCAACGTCCAGCAGCAGATGGGCCAGGTGAACAACCGCCTGCTGGGTCTCGCGGCAGGGCTCCTCGGCGCCTGGGCGTTGTACGGGTTGTCGATGCTCTACGTCCGCCGCGTGCTGCGACGCCTGCGCCGGGTCACCCCGCTCGACGCCCTGCAAGGACGGGCCGCCCTGACGCCCAGGCGCCGGCGTCCCCGCCCCGTCCTGGCGCCGGCCACCGGCTGGCGGGTCAACGCCCGACTGGCCTGGGCGAGCGTCAAGCGCACCCGTTCCCAGCACCTGACGATCCTCGCGGTCGCCTGTCTCGTCACCCTTGCCCTGATGCTGCCGTTCCGGCTGGGTGCCACGATGCGGGCCGCCGACTTCGTGACGTACATGGGGATCGGGCAGTACGACGTTCGCGTCGACCTCCTCAACAGCGATGACGCCCTCGAACAAGCCGACCGGATCACCGGCGCACTCGAGGACGACCCCCGCGTGGCCGCCATGGAGGTGTACCGCCTGGAGGTCGAGACCACCGTCACCTCGGCCGGGGAGCCGACGTCGTTGCGGATCGACTACGGCGACCCTGCGGCGTTCCCGCTGCGCTACGCATCCGGTCGGGCACCGGAAGCCACCGATGAGATCGGTCTGTCCCAGGTCAACGCCGAGCGACTCGGCGCTGACCTCGGAGACCCGGTCACGGTGGAGGCTCCCGACGGACCGGTCACCTTCACCGTCACCGGCACCTACCAAGACGTCACCAACGGCGGCAAGACGGCGAAGGCCCTCCCGGGTCCGTCCGCCGATGCCGGCCGACCGGGCGTGATGCTCGCCCTGGCCGTCGCGCCCGGCAGCTCGGTCGACTCGGTGATCGAGGCCGTCCACGAGGTCAGCCCCGATGCGCAGGTGATCGGCACCGAGTCGTTCGTGCAGCAGGTGCTCGGGGGGTTCGTGGACGTGATGGACACGATCGCCTGGGTCTTCTCGTTCGTGGCTTTGGCCATCTCGGCTCTGATGGCAGGCCTGGCGATCCGGCTGATGCAGGTGACCGAACGCAAGGAGGACGCGATCAAGGGGGCGCTCGGGTTCACCACCGCCAACCTGCGCAGCCAGTACCTCGCGCGCATCCTGACGATGACGGCGCTCGGCGTGCTGCTCGGAGTCGCCTTGGCCACCCCGGTCGGCGTCCTGGTCGGGAACACCATCTTCTCCGTGGTCGGAGTGAGTGGGCTGTCCCTGAAGTTCAATGTGCTGGCCACCGTGCTCGGTGGCGCTCTGGTGCTGATCAGCGCGTGGGTGGTCACGATGCTGCACACCAGACCCACCTTCAACCGGGCGCTCGTCGAGCGCCTCCGAGGCTAGGAGACGACGTGACGGAACTGCTGCGAGCCACTGACGTGGTCAAGCGCTTCGGCACAGGTGAGGACCAGAACACCGTCCTGCACGGGGTGTCGCTGTCGATCGACGAGGGCGAGTTCGTGGCCATCATGGGCCCCTCCGGCTCGGGCAAGTCGACCCTGCTCTACTGCGTCAGTGGGCTGGACACCGTGACCGCTGGCGAGGTGTGGCTCCGTGACACCGAGGTCAGCGGCCTGACCGACGACGAGCGCACCGTGCTCCGCGGAGAGCGCATGGGGTTCGTCTTCCAGGACCCCAACCTGCTCGCGTCGCTCAACACGCTGGACAACATCCTGGTCGCCGCCTCCTTGGCCGGCCACATCCCCGCGGACGACCTCGTGACCCGTGCCCGGGAGCTGATGGTGGCGACGGGGATCGACGGGCTGGAGGAACGGGGAGTCAACGAGATCTCGGGTGGGCAGCGGCAACGGGTGAGCCTGTGCCGGGCCCTGCTGCACGGTCCGGACCTGCTGTTCGGCGACGAGCCGACGGGTTCGCTGAACTCCACGACGTCTGAGGAGATCATCGCGCTGCTGCACCACTTCAACGCCCAAGGGATGACCATGGTGATCGTGACCCACGACGCTCGGGTCGCTGCCCAGGCCACCAGGGTGCTCTTCCTCGCCGACGGCGTGATCTCCGACGAGGTCCGGCTGGACCCGACGCTGCCGCTCGACCGACGGGAACAGGACGTCATGGGAGCCATGACGCGGCTGGGGATCTGACCGGCCATGGCCCGCATTGAGTGGCTCCCGGCCGTCTGACACGATCGGCTCATGGAAGCCATCACCCGTGTTCCCGCCCCGGTCAACGAACCGAACCTCGACTACGCGCCCGGGAGTGTCGAGCGTAAGACGCTGGAGGCAGAGCTGGCCCGGCAGGAGCGGCTCCAGCTGACCTTCAAGGCAACCATTGGCGGACGCAAGGTGGCGGGGACCGGCCCGGAGGTCCCGGTCGTGCAGCCCCACGACCACGGGCATGTGCTGGGAGTGATCCGGAGCAGCACCCAGGCCAACGCGCGTGCCGCGATCAAGGCCGCCGGGGAGGCCGCCCCCGGCTGGCGGGCGCTGTCGCTGGACGAGCGGGCTGCGGTGCTGCTGCGTGCGGCGGACCTGCTCGCCGGACCTTGGCGCGCCAAGCTGAACGCGGCCACCATGCTCGGGCAGTCCAAGACCGCCTGGCAGGCCGAGATCGACTCCGCCTGCGAGCTCATCGACTTCTGGCGGTTCAACGTCCACTTCGCCAAGCAGATCGTCTCCGAGCAGCCGATGGCCAACTCCTCGGGGGTGTGGAACCGGATGGACCACCGGCCACTCGAGGGCTTCGTCTACGCCATCACCCCGTTCAACTTCACGGCGATCGCCGGAAACCTGCCGACCGCGCCCGCGCTCATGGGCAACACGGTGATCTGGAAGCCGTCCGCATCGCAGACCCTGGCCGCTCACTACCTCATGGAGCTCCTGGAAGAGGCCGGGATGCCGCCGGGCGTGATCAACATGCTTCCCGGACACGGCGTGGAGGTGTCGGAGGTGGCGCTCGCCCACCCCGACCTGGCCGGCATCCACTTCACCGGGTCCACCGGGCTCTTCCAACGGCTCTGGGGCCAGGTGGGCGCCAACATCGCCAGCTACAAGACCTACCCGCGCCTCGTGGGCGAGACCGGCGGCAAGGACTTCGTCGTCGCGCACGCCTCGGCTGACCCCGACGTGACCAGGGTGGCGCTGATCCGCGGGGCGTTCGAGTACCAGGGGCAGAAGTGCTCTGCGGCCTCGCGGGCGTACGTGTCCCGGTCGGTGTGGAAGAAGATGGGCGAGCAGTTCCTCGCGGAGGTCGACTCCCTGTCGATGGGCGATGTCACCGACTTTTCCAACTTCATGGGTGCCGTGATCGACGACCGATCCTTCGACACCCAGCGCAAGGCCATCGCGCGTGCCAAGCGCAGCCCGAAGCTGACCGTCGCCGCCGGTGGCCGGTGCGACGACAGCGTCGGCTACTTCGTGCGGCCCACGGTGGTGCTCTCCGACGACCCGACCGACCAGATGTTCTCGACGGAGTACTTCGGTCCGCTGCTTTCCGTCTACGTCTTCGAGGACCGGGACTTCGAGAAGGTCGTCCACCAGATGGAGAGCTTCGCGCCGTACGCGCTGACCGGCTCGATCATCGCGCGCGACCGGCGAACCGTGGACTGGGCTCGCGAGACCCTGCGGTTCGCGGCGGGGAACTTCTACATCAACGACAAGCCGACCGGCGCGGTCGTCGGTCAGCAGCCGTTCGGTGGGGCCCGGGCCTCAGGCACGAACGACAAGGCGGGGGCGCCGCAGAACCTGCTGCGCTGGACCTCCACCCGCTCCATCAAGGAGACGTTCAACGCGCCGAAGGACTACCGCTACCCCCACATGGCCTGAGCCGGGATGTCCCTCGACACTGGATCAGGTACCGCCCTTCTGTTCGAGGTGCTGCACTTCGGAAGCCTGCACCCCTACGAACGGTGGCTGGCCATCGTCCTTGCATTCGGGCCGTTCGTGGTTCTGGGGGTCGTGATCGCGGTACGTCGCCGCCAGGACGCCAACGACCCGGATCCCGCGGGGCGAGCGCCGGACCAGCGACCTCCCGACGAGTCAGGCCCCCGTTAGCCAGCGCTCACCGACGGCGTACTCCGCCTCCAACGCGTAGGTGAAGACTCGGGCGACCATTTCCTCCACCTTGCGACCCACCAGGGGAACGCTCACCCGGATGTCGCCGGAGACGGTCTCGATGGTCCGGCCCCGATCCTCGGCAAG